>NZ_JBSHAO010000011.1:0-155901 GCF_053611545.1 Streptomyces sp. NPDC054796
AGGTTCAAATCCTGTCCCCGCTACTCACCAGTGGAGGGCCGGCCTCGCCCGGGCGCCAAATGTTTTTGCCCCGCCTTGGCCACCAGCTCCGACCGGGGCGGCAGCGACCTCTCCGGCGGCCAGTGGCAACGGACCGGGAGAGCAGGTCCGGCTCATGCGGCCGAGCCCTCACCGCTGGTTCCGTACGCGGCCATGAACATGTCCAGCAGCCCGTCGACCGCGTCCTCGTCGATGGGCCGGGTCGACAGCAGGCTGCGGTAGTACAGCGTGCCGCACAGCACCTCGGCGGCGAATTCCAGGTTCGCTTCCGCGGTCAGTTCTCCGGTGCGCTGGGCGCGGGTGATCCGGTCGAGGGTGCGCTGCTCGACGGTGACCAGGAATCGTTCGTGCAGGGTTGCCCGCAGTGTGGGATCAGCCTGTGCCTCGGCGATGACGGCACGGTAGACGGGGCCGATGGGCGGGCTGGACAGGGCGAGGCCCGAGCGCAGGAACTGTTCGCGCAGGTCCGCGCGGACGTCCCCGCTGTCGCGGTAGTCCAGGTCGCTGATCCACACGCGGCTGAGCGCGTCGAGCAGCAGCGCCGACATGGATGGCCAGCGCCGGTAGATCGTGTGTTTTCCGACCCCGGCCCTTCGGCCGACCGCCTCGATGCTCAGGCCCGCGTAACCGACCTCCGCAGCCAGATCGAGGGTCACCTCCAGCAGTTCTTCGGTGCGCGCGGCGCCTCGGCGCCTCGGCGTGGCGGGCGTGTCAGTCATGTCGCCACTCTAACGGCACAAGCCGTGCCGTTGACAATATCGCGGGCCGCACGCAGGATTCAGTCTCGATCGGCACGATCCGTGCCGTTGTCGAGTGTGGCGGCATGTCGCCGTCCACGCGTCCAAGATCCAGCACTTCAAGACCCTCAAAGGGGAATCCGCCATGAACAGCACCAAGAGCGGCACGCACGAGGGATTCACGGCCGAGGAGCGGGCCGCGATGAAGGACCACGCCCAAGAACTGAAGACGGCAGCGCGCCGTAGCTCGCGTGCGGACAAGGCGGCGGAGGCGGCACGGGACGTGCTCGCGAAGATCGCCGAGATGGGGGACTCGGACCGGATCATGGCCGAGCGCGTCCATGCCGTCATCACGGCCAACGCCCCGGTGCTCGCGCCGAAGCTTTGGTACGGGATGCCCGCCTACGCGCTGGACGGCAAGGTGGTCTGCTTCTTCCAGAGCGCGGAGAAGTTCAAGGCGCGCTACGCGACGCTCGGGTTCAGCGACCAGGCGAAGCTGGACGAGGGCACGATGTGGGCAGCCGGATTCGCCCTGAACGAGGTGACGGCCGAGGCGGAGGCGCGGATCGCCGCGCTGGTGAAGCAGGCGGTGAGCTGAGGCTCACCCGGTGAACGGGCCAGGGCCCTTCTTCCGGATCCCGCGCCGACGGACAGGACCGTCTCCGGTCCGGAAGAAGTGCCCTGGGCCGGACGCCCGCGTCACCTCGCCAGCCCGTCACCTCGTCAACCCGTCAACCCGTCAACCCGTCAACCCGCGTCGACCGCGCCCCGTGCGATGTCCGCGACCACCTCACGGGCAGCCCGCGTGCCCGAGGCGAGCGCTCCCTGTACGGAGCCGGTCGCGCGGTGGTCCCCGCACACGTAGCGGCCCTTTGTGAAGCGGCAGGTGCGGGTCAGGGGCTGGGGCGGCGGCATGGCGGGGAGCGCGTCCTTGACCGTGTAGGAGGCGACGTGCTCCCAGTCCGAGGTGTCGGTGCCGTAGACGTCGGCGAGCGCCGAGCGCAGCGGCGGCTCCCAGCCCGTGGGGCACTCCCCCAGCACGGAGGTCGAGATCAGCGCCCTGCCGTCGGGCGCGTAGGCGGGCGCCACCTCGCTGAGGACGCAGGTGTTGAGGAAGCGGCGCCGCGCGTCGATGACGAGCGTCGGTTCGCGCAGCGGGGAGGCGGGCGCCGCGTGGTAGTGCGTCGTCACGGTGCGGGACGGGGGTACGCGGAGGCCGGGCAGGAGCCTTTCGGCGTCGGCGGCGCCCGTGGCCACCACGACGACGGCACCGGACACCTCGGTGCCGTCGGCCAGTGTCACGCCGTCCTCCGTCAGCCGCGCGACGGGCGCCCCGAACCGCAGCGTCCCCGGAGGCAGCCCGTCGGCGAGCTGTGCGGGCACGGCACCGATTCCCTCCTCTGGCAGGCACAGCGTCCCGCGCAGCATGCTGCGCCACACCAGGTGGAAGAAGCGGCTGGAGGTCTCCAGTCCGTCCTCCAGGAAGACGCCCGAGAGGAAGGGCCGGAAGAACGTCTCGACGAACTCCTCGGAGATGCCCGCCTCCGCGAGTTCGGCGCGTGTCGTACGGTCCCCGCCGCCTTTCACCACCCGCATCGGCCCCGCCATGTCCCGTACCGCCAACCGGGCGACCGCCGCCAGGTCGCGGCCCGAGGCCATGCGTCCAGGAAGGAGGTCGGCGCAGCCGCGCAGGCCGCGCGTGGGGTCGCTGAAGCGCCGCATCCCGGCGTCCGTGCGGATCAGCGCGCCGGGTGTGAAGCGGCGCAGTCCCAGCGCTCGCAGGTCGAGGCGGCGCCTGAGCTGGGGATAGGAGGTGTTGCAGACCTGGAAGCCCCGGTCCAGGCGGAAGCCGTCGGCCACGTCCGAGCGCATCCGGCCGCCGACCGCGTCACCCGCCTCCAGGACCCGCACCGGGACTCCGGCCGCGCGCAGGTCGAGGGCGCAGGCGAGACCGGCCAGGCCGGCGCCGACGACGAGGACTTCGCGCGGGTTGCTGGGGCTGCTGGGGCACGGGTGCATGCGCGGTGGCCCTTCACGAGACTCACGGTCCGACGTCGCCAGGCCGCACGGCACCGGGCCGCCGCCTCTCAGCATGATCGTCGCTGCGGCCGTGGTCCGCCTGCCGCCCCGCCGCGCGCGGTGCGCCGTCTCCGTCAGAGTGCGGTCAGCGGGTCTCCCGGGCCCAGGACCGTGGCCAGTTCCTCGCGGGTGGGCCCCGTGGCCGGCCCGTGCCGGGTCACCGCGAGGGAGGCCGCGACGTTGGCGGCGCGCGCCGCCTCCCGCGGCCCCGCGCCACGGGCAAGGAAGGCGAGGAAGGCCCCGACGTGCGCGTCGCCCGCGCCGTTGCTGTCCACGGCCTCGACGGGGCGGCCCGGTACGTGGACGGGGGCCTCGCCCGGTGCGGCGACCCAGCAGCCGGAGGCGTCACCGCGCACGACAACGCCACCGGCCCCTGCCCGGCTGGCGCCGCTCGTGCCCAGGCGCTCCCGGAGCGCCGCCGTGGCGCCCTGCTCGTCCTCGACACCCGTGAGCAACCGGGCCTCGCGCCGGTTCGCGCTGAGCCAGTCGCAGCGGGCCAGCACGGGGGCCAGGACCTCGTCGGGGATGCCGTCGACCAGCGGGCCCGGGTCGAAGCAGAGCGTCACGTCCGGGGGAAGCCCTACGGCGAACCGTGCCAGCGTGGGGCCGCTGCCGGGGTGGGCGAGCCCGTACCCGGAGAGTTGCACGAGGTCGCCGGGACGCAGCCGTCGGGCCAGCGCGGCGGTGTCCTCGGCGGTCAGCGACGCCTCCACGCCCAGGGCCGTGGCGAAGGTGCGCTCTCCGTCGCCGTCGACCAGCGCGACGCAGAATCCGCTGTCGCCCTCCTCGCGCGGGGGCAGGACGGTCTCGACGCCCTCGGCCGCGAGCGCCGCGCGGACGCGGTCGCCGAACGGCCCTGTGCCGTGCGCTCCCCCGTACAGCGCGGGCAGCCCGAGCCGTCGCGCCGCGGCCAGCACGTTGAAGCCGCCGCCCGCGGTGAGCCCGTGGGCCGAGGCGAGCACGTCGGAACCGCGTTCGGGGAGGTGGGGGACGCGCAGGACGACGTCGACGATGACGTTGCCCGCGAGGACGAGGCGCGGGGCCGGGGCCGGTGTCGAGGAGGGGGCCGGAGAAGGGGCCGGAGAGGGGGCCGGAGTGGTCATGCGGGGATCGTCTCCTCTTCCTGGGCGGTCCGGGCCGCCTCGTCCACGCGCGCCGCCTCGTCCGTGACCGTGCGGTCCAGGGGGCGCAGGAGTGCGTACAGGACGGCCGAGACGGCGAAGGTGACGGCCCAGCCGAGCCCGTTCGCGCCGAGCCAACTGTGCGAGAAGGGGCCGGAGAACCAGATGTCCGTGTCGCTGGTCTTCGCCTCCGTCAGCAGCAGCCCGACGACGATCGCGACGGCCCACGCGGCGACGGCGGGCCAGGCGAAGCCGCCCCGGTACCAGTAGCGGCTGCCTCGGCGCGTGTCCATCAGCCCCTCGGCGTCGTACGCGCGTCGGCGCAGCATGTCGACGGCGAAGACACCGACCCACGCGGTGATGGGGACGGCGAGGAGGGTGAGGAAGGTGGTGAAGGGGCCGTAGAAGTCCTTCGCGACGAGCATGAAGTAGATGCCGCCCGCGAAGGTGAGGACGACGTCGATGCCGACGGCGACGGTGCGCCGGGTGCGCAGCCCCAGGGTGACCAGGGTCAGTCCGGCCGAGTAGACGGAGAGATGGTTGGAGAGCAGGAGCCCGCCGAAGGCCGCGATCAGGTAGGGCACGGACATCCACGAGGGGAGCATCGTGTTGATGGCCGAGACCGGGTCGGCGGAGGTGGCGAGGCTGTCGTCGCCCGCCGAGAGCAGTGAGCCCAGCGAGATGAGCAGCATCAGCGGGATGCCCGCGCCCGCTGCCGAGGCGACGACGAGCCTGCCGCCCGGTATGCGACGGGGCAAGTAACGGGCGTAGTCGGCGCCCGCGTTGGCCCAGCCGATGCCGGTGCCGGCGGCGATGACCCCGATGCCGCCGATGACGGCGCTGAGCGGCGCTGCGGGCGCGTGGGCGACCTTCGTCCAGTCGACGGTGGCGACGAGGAAGCCCATCACCAGGAGGTTGAGCAGCCCGAAGAGGCAGGTGGCCCAGCGGTTGATCCACATGATGGTGGCGTGCCCGAGGCCGCTGATCAGGAGCGTGCAGGCGATGAAGACCAGCAGGCAGAGCAGCGTCAGCACGGTGTTCTGACGTACCCCGAAGGCGATGGCCAGCAGCGAGAGCAGCGCGTAGGCGGCGGTCGTGGTGTTGATGGTCTCCCAGCCGACCCGGCTCAGCCAGGTCACCAGGGTGGGCCCGGTGTTGCCACGGGCACCGAAGACGGCGCGGGAGAGGGTGAGCGCGGGTGCGCCGCCGCGCTTGCCCGCGATGCTCAGCGCGCCGACGAGCGCGAACGAGCCGAAGGCTCCGATCACGGCCACGAGCGCCGCCTGCCAGATGTTGAGGCCGCGGAAGGCCACCAGGGTGGCGCCCAGGGGCAGTCCCAGGATGGAGATGTTGGCGGCGAACCACGTCCAGAACATCTGGCTGGCCCGGCCGTGCCGTTCGGCGTCGGGCACCGGCTCGATGCCCCGGGTTTCGACGGCACCGACACGCTCGCTCGTCCTTGAGCCGCTCATGACGGAACCTCCTTACGGTTCGGTTCAGGTTCAGGGGTGCGGGGAGGGGCCGCCGGTGCCATGTCGGTCCGGCGGCGGCGCGGCCCGTCAGGCGGCGCGGAGGGCGAGTAGGGCGTCGACGAGGGGGTCGAGGTCCAGGTCGTTGACGGTACGGAGGGTGGTGACGGCTTCGGCGGGGAGGCCCGTCAGACCCGCGGCGGCGCCGGAGACGGCTCCGGCGATGGCGCCGATGGTGTCGCAGTCGCCGCCGAGGTTCGCGGCGAGCAGGCAGGTGCGCCAGGGGTCGTCGCCCGCGAGGGCGAGCACGGCGAAGGCCGCGGGCACGGACTCCTGGCTGGCGACGCTGGTGCCGACCAGTGCGCTGATGGTGTCCACCGCCTCGTCCTCGTCTCGTCCGGCGACGAGTCCGCGTGCCCAGCGGATGCGCGCGGCGATGTCGGCGCCCGCGGCCCAGTGGCCGCGACGGGCTCCGGCGGCGGCTGCCTCCTCGGCCGCGTCCATCGCGGCTGCCAGCCCGTGCCCCTCGACGGCGACGCTGACGGCCGCCGCCACGGCAGCGGCGCTCGCGATGCCCAGGGTGGTGTCGTGGGTGACCTGGCAGGACTCGACGACGTGGTCGAGGAAGCCGTCGAGCGGCTCGACGGGGAAGGCGATCCCGACGGGGGTGACGCGCATGGCGGCGCCGTTGGTGGTGCCGCTCTTGCCGGTCTCGGTGACCGGTACGCCGCGTGCGACGGCGTCCAGTGCCGCCTTGGTGGAGGGGCCGAGGAGGTCGAAGGAGCCCTTGGCCTTCATCTCCTTCTCCCAGTCGAGGAGTTCGGAGGCCAGTTGTACGGGGTCGATACGTCCGGCCGAGCCGATGAGCAACTGCCCGACGACGACGGCCTGTTCGGTGTCGTCGGTGACCGATCCTGCGGGCATTCCGGCGGCGACGGGGTTGTCCGACGGGCCCGGCTCGAAGCCGGTGATCCGGCCGAAGCGGGCCGTGATGGCCCGACGGGACATGATCTGGGTGGGCATGCCGAGGGCGTCGCCGAGTGCGAGTCCGTAGAAGGCGCCGAGGGCACGGTCGGTGCGGCGGGTGGCGTGGTTCATGTGCGCTGTTTCTGCTGGTGGGGCGGGGTGTGTTGTGAGTGCGGGGCCGGGGGGGCGGCGTGCGGGGGTGTCAGGGTGCGGGGGTGTCAGGGTGCCGTGGCCTCTCCGAAGCGCGTACGCAGCTCGAAGTGGGCGGGGTCCAGGAGGCTGACGACGTGCTCGACGAGACCGCCGTCGGGCCCGCGCCCCGTGCGCCGCACCCGCAGGAACGATGTGCCGGACGGCCTGCCCAGGGTGGCGGCGTCGCCGGGTGCGAGGGGGACGGCGGTGGCGCGCTGCTCGCCCGACGCCACGACCAGGCCCGCCTCGGCGAGGGTGCGGGTGAGCGATCCGTCGGCCAGCCCGCGCTCGGGTACCTCCTCAAGACCGGGGTGGAGGGGGACACGGCTGCGTTCGAGGGAGACGTGCGCGCCGTCGGGCAGCGTGCGGAGGCGGTCCAGGGCGAGGAAGCGCTCGTCGGACAGGCCGAGTTCGGCGGCGAGCGCCGTGTCATGGGCGACGTCGAGGCGCAGGACAGTGGTGGTGGGCGACGCGCCCTGGTCCACGAGGGACTGGGTCCAGCCGTGCCGGTTGTCCAGCGGGGTGCCGTCGAAGGTGACGAACGAGCCGATGCCCGCATGGGTGGCGATCAGCCCCTCGTCGTTGAGCGCGCGCAGTGCCTCGCGGACGGTGGCGCGGCTGACGGAGAAGCGCTGGGTCAGTGCGTGCTCCCCCGGGAGACGGCTTCCAGTGCGCAGGGCGCCCGCCCTGATCTCGCGGCCGAGAACCCTGGCCACGCGCTGGTGCTTACGAGCCTGTTCGGACATGTCCGCACCGTAGACCTACCTGTCTGGACCTGTCTAGAGACCTGCGTCACTCCCTCCGCGTCACCTTCCATGGCCAAGGATTTCCTTTCCGGTAATTCCTTTCCCCTTCAGAGGATCACCCTGGAATAACCTCACACGATCGAGGGATACCAAAGGCGGGCGTGAGGGACAAGAATTCCTTTCACCCGGTCGCATCCGACCTCCGCTCATCGCAGGCGGAAAGCGAACGGGCATCTCACCATCACGAGCCCATTCGACCTCCTTTTCCCGTGCCCAAATATTTCACGGGCGCGAGAAAAGGAGCACGGGGAAGGAAAAGAATGACTATCTCGGCGAAAATCCTCCACCGCGCCGGAGCCGTCGCGGCATGCGCGGCGCTCACCCTCACTCTGGCACCCGTCGCCGCCACGGCCGCACCGTCGGCCCAGTCGTCCCAGCCCGCTGCTCAGCAGCTTGCCCACGTGTGCACGGTCAACGACAACGGCGTCAACTACCGGGGCGGACCCGGCAGCAACTATCCGGTGCTGGGCCAGGTGAACAAGGGCCAGAAGATGAACGCCAAGGGCAAGGAGGGTAGCTGGGTGATGGGTGACCTGTGGGGCGGCAGGACGGGAGTCTGGATTCACGTGGCCTATCTGGACTGCTGATCCGCCCCGCGAGGGAAAAAGGGATCATCACACACGGGGGGGGAACTCTCCCACGGAAGAACCGGGGGAAATGTAGGGGGATGCAGGAGGCATTTCCGTGGAGAAACCAGGGGGTTCCCGTGAGTTCGGTGACGGCTTTCCGGAAAGCCTCACGGAAAACGGGGAATCACGGATGACCGCCGCGTGATCACCCCTTCAACGTCCCGTCGGACACCGCTCGCGCAGTCGCCGCGGTGGTGTCCGACGGGATCCGCGCTGCGGTGGCATGAGGCGAACGGCTCGCTCGTGCACGGTTCGCTGGAGCGCGCCGAGGTGGGGGTGCGCGGGCTCAGGTGATGTAGGGGGTCGCTGAGGTCAGCCCGTGCCTGATGCGCTCCAGCAGCGCGGGGTGCACCGGGTAGGCGTCCAGCTCGGCCGGGTCGATCCAGCGCACTTCGGCCGCCTCGTCCAACTGGGGCCGTACCTCCCCGCCGAGCAGCCGGGCCCGCAAGCAGATGTTGATCGGCTGCCGCACCTCGTCCACGTGGTCACCATGCATGTAGACGATCACGTGGTCGGGGGTGGAGAACACCCCGACCAGGCCCACCACCTCGACATCGAGCCCGGTCTCTTCCCTGCACTCCCGGACTCCGGCCTGCCCGACGGTCTCGCCCTTCTTCACGCCGCCGGTGGGGATGGTCCACAAGTCGTTGTCAACCCGGCGAAGCATCAGCAGGCGGCCGTCCTCGTCACGGACGAAGACGCTGGCCGAGGTCTTGCGGCTGGTCGGCTGCGGCGCGTCCGGGTCCCGCCAGTGGTCGATCCTCCGCGTCCCCTTCATCGCCCCTCCTCCGGGTTCTCCAGGCTGACGGGCCGGGCCGAGGCCCATACCCGCTCGTACGACTCGACGTAGGTGTGGAAGAACTGACCGTCCATCCGCCGCAGATGCAGCGTCGGCGTATAGGCGGCGAGCACACCGTAGGCGTGGACGTTGACGATCATCTCGTCGTCGAAGCGGTAGATGCTGTTGTACAGCGGGGTGTCGTGCAACCGCACCTCGACGGAAGCGGGCATCCGGTCACCGTAGTAGGCGAGGACAGAGGCGACCCGGCCTGCGACGCCGCCGCCAATGCGGTACTCGCGGTCTCGCGAGGCGAGCTGTTCACCGTCAGGGTCGCCGAGGAGGAGCCGCACGCGGGCGCCGTGTTCGGCTTTCTGGGCGAGAGTCGGCAGCCAGTCGGGGTGTTCCTCGGTGAGGAAGAGACCGGCGAACGCGAGGAGATCGATGTCGCGGTCGGCCGCACGCAGGAGTTCGGTCCACAGGTGGCGGGGGACGTCGCTGCGCCGGGGGTAGGTCGCGACGAGTTCCGCGCCTGCGAGCGAGGCGGCGTTCCCCACGTCGGGCCACAGGTAGGACTCGTCCTCCTGGAGGATCGCGGCGACGCGGTATCGCGTGCGGGGATAGGGAACGGAGTCACCGGAAATCCACCGTTCAACGCTCTTGGTGGAGACCTCGGCTGCGGAGGCGAGAGTGCCGACATCAAGTCCGGCGCGGTGCATCGCTCGTCGTAAGCGCTCATTCACCATGCCGACAGCATGACAGCACTCCCCACCTGCGGACAGAGAGATGTCCGTAGATGTCTGACTGTGTCGATGCGCTGCCCGTGACCAGTGCGGACGATTGCGTAACGGGCCCTTGAAGCTGCTCCCGACAGCCCGAGGGCGGCGTCAACGCTGTCGAGGAGCATCAACATGGTGAAAAGTACCGCCTTCCGGATGGTGGCAGAGGAACGTAAGCCGGTCATGACACTGCGGGTGTACCGGATCGATGGGCGGACGGGTGCGCGTACCGACCTGCGCGCGGTGGACCCGACGCCTGGAGGGCCCCTGATCTCCCAGGTGTTCCCGCCATGCATGTGCCACCGCTGCCGCACACGGGCCGGGGAGACAGCCCGGTGGGTGAGTCCTCTCCGCGTTGTTTCCGGTGCCGTCGGGCTCCGGGTACACGAACCGCCCTCAACCTGTGCTCCGGTGATGAGCGAGCCCTACGGCCGGAGCGGCGTTCGCGCACGGTCCCCGTGATGGTCTGCGACGGGTGTGCGGCCGACATCGCTGTCGAGGACGCCGCCCGCGCCCGGACCCCGGAGGCGGCACGATGAGCGCGCCGCACGAGTGCGAGGTTGCCGAGGACCGGCACGAAGGCGACGTACGCGAACACGTCATCGCAGGGCCGCTGTGGCTGTGCGCACGTCACCGGCGCTACGTCGGGTACGCCCTGGACCGCATCAGCGTGACCGGTGAGGAACTGGCCCGCGCCATCGCCGTCCTCTCCGGCGCGGGCAAGCGCCCCACCCACACCGACACCGAACCCGCGCCGCCCACCCTGCGTGCAGTGCGCACACCGTGACCCTCACCCGCCACTGATCTGGAGCAATCCCGTGCCTCGCGACCACACCGTCCTCATCCCGGCCGACCCCGAGGATGTCTTCTACGACCCCCACGGCTGGGCCACATCGTCAGGTTTCCCCGTCGCCGTCCTCGACGGCCAGCAGCAACACTTCGTCATGCGCCGCATCCAGGACCACGCCGTACGCCTCATGTACGAACTCCCACACGGCACCGCCTTCCTCACCACCTACCCCCGCCCCATGCCGTCAGGCCAGGTCATCGAGATCATGGAAGGCAACCTCGCGACACTTCTCACCGGCTACGCCTGCCACCCCCTGCGCCTGCGCGACAAGGGCGAACGCATCGCGGTGGACGGCACCACGCGGGACTGCCTGTCCACACTGCTCGCCCCCCGCCACTGGTGGCACGCCCGCCACACCCGCATCGGCAAGGCACTGGAACACGACGGCCGCACCGTCATCCTCACCGCACCCCTCGTCGGCGGACGCACACTCCAACTCACCACCGTCACACCCTGAACGCCTGCCCCGGCAGCACGGCGCCCGGCGCCCGGACCCCGCGTCGGCGCCGGGGCAGGCACCCCCGTCCTGGGCGTGGGGGGGGGCGGCTACGGGTGCCACTCCTCCACGTCCACGACCGCGTCGACCGGCAGCGGCCCATAGAGGTGCGGGAACTCCTCGTCCGCGCCGGGCGCGGGTGGCTCGAAGCGCACCGGGGCCGTCAGCCTGTCGCTGTCGATGACGAGGACCACCAGGTCGGCCGGGTCCGTGTCAGCGCCATAGAGCATTTCGGCGACGGACCGCAACTGGTGTCGTAGCGAGCAGTGGATGAACCCCTCCTCGTGGAGTGTGCGGCCACGTGTGGACATCTCGTACGAGCCCGACTCGCGAGCGGCGTCCCACAGCACGCGCTCCGTGATGTGCAGCAGTTCCGTCATGCGCAGACGCTATGTCACTCCCCCGGCCAGGTGAACCGGGCGTCCCCGCGGGGCACACATGACACCTGGCCCACCGGGCGACGCAGAGGGAGAGGGTCGGAATGCGAGCAGGAGCAGGAGTGCTGCGGGCCGTCGGGGTGGCCACGGCGGTGTACGGGGTGGCGGTGGCCGCGTGGCCGACGCTGCTGGCGCGCCCGTCCGGGCTGGTCGACGGCGAAGGAGAGGTGGCCGAGGCGACGGGGATCTCGCTGCGCCCGCTGGCCTGGCGCGATGCCGCGAGCGGTGTCGCCATGGCGGTCGCACCGGAGGGCGAGGCGCTGCGCACGGCGGCGCTCCTGCGCGTCGCGGCCGACTTCGGCGACGCTCTCCTGCTCGGCGCGACGCTGCCCGACCGCGACAAGCGGGTGAAGGCCGTCGCCGTGTCCGTCGGCTGGGGTGCCCTGTCCGTGCTGGGGCTGTGCGCCGACGCGAGACCGGGACGCCGGGAGACGCGAGGGTGCCGTCGACGCCGGTAGTTGAACGTTGCGCGAAGGGTGGTCAGCACCGGGTCACGGGAGCAGACTCCGCCCCACGTACCGCCCCACCTCAGCACCGAGCACCCAGCACCCAGCACCCAGCACGCCACGACGGAGGGACAGCACATGAGCGGCAACAGGGCAGTGGCGTACCTCAAGCCGGGCACCGTGGAGGTGCAGACCATCGACTATCCGTCACTGGAGTTGCGCGACGGCCCCGGCGTGGCACCGGAGAACGTCGGCCGCACCTGCCGGCACGGTGTGATCCTCAAGGTGCTCGCCACCAACATCTGCGGCAGCGACCAGCACATGGTCCGCGGCCGGACGACGGCGCCCGAGAACCTCGTGCTCGGTCACGAGATCACCGGTGAGGTGATCGAGCGCGGCCCCGACGTGGAGTTCACCGAGGTGGGCGACATCGTCTCCGTCCCCTTCAACATCGCCTGCGGCCGGTGCCGCAACTGCAAGGAGCGCAAGACCGGCATCTGTCTCCACGTCAACCCGGCCAGGCCCGGTGCCGCGTACGGCTATGTGGACATGGGCGGCTGGGTCGGCGGGCAGGCGGAGTACGCGATGGTGCCGTACGCGGACTTCAACCTGCTCCGCTTCCCGGACCGCGAGGCCGCGCGCGAGAGGCTGCTGGACCTCGCGATGCTCTCGGACATCTTCCCGACGGGCTTCCACGGCGCCGTCACGGCGGGGGCCGGGGTGGGCAGCACGGTGTACGTGGCGGGCGCGGGGCCCGTCGGGCTCGCCGCGGCCGCCTCCGCGCAGCTTCTGGGCGCCGCCGTCGTCTTCGTCGGCGACCTCAACGCGGAGCGGCTGGCCCAGGCCCGCAGCTTCGGCTGCGAGACCGTCGATCTGACGCGCGGCGAACCGGGCGAGCAGATCGCCGAGGTGCTCGGCGAACCGGAGGTGGACGCGGCCGTCGACGCCGTCGGGTTTGAAGCCAGGGCGCACGGCGCGGACGCGGAGGAGGCCCCGGCCACCGTCCTCAACTCGCTGATGGGGCTGGCCCGCGCTGGCGGCAGCATCGGTGTCCCCGGCCTCTACGTCACCGAGGACCCGGGCGGCATCGACGCCGACGCGCGGACGGGCTCGCTGAAGGTACGGCTGGGCCTCGGCTGGGCCAAGAGCCACAGCTTCACCACGGGACAGTGCCCGGTGATGACGTACCACCGGCAGCTCAGCATGGCGATACTCCACGACCGGGTGCGCATCGCCCGCGCCGTCAACGCCACCGTCATCCCGCTGGAGGAGGCGCCGCGCGGCTACGCGGAGTTCGACCAGGGGGCGAGCCGCAAGTACGTGCTCGACCCGCACGGCGCGCTGAACGGCGTCACGGCGGCCTGAGCCTCGCCCGCACCCACGCCCCCGACCCCGTCAGTCCTTGCCGTTCTCCGGGGGCGGGGGCGGCACGGGCGCACCGGCCGGGGGCCGGATCTTCGCGTACACGGCCGTCGCCGTGCCCGTACCCGTGCCCGTGCCCCCGGCGCCCGTACCGCCGCTCTCCGCGACGCCCTCGTTCTCGTCGCGCGGCAGCAGCGCGTCACGCCGGGCACCCGGATCCCAGCCGGTGTCCACGACCCGCTTCTGCATCACGATCGCGCCCGCCAGCACCGCCGCGCCGATCACCAGCATCAGGACGACGCCGCCCGCGTCGCCGACCTTCGCCGCGTTGCCGATGAGGGTGCCGAACCAGCCGAAGTCGGCGTCCCCGAACGTGGTGTTCTCCTCGCCGAAGGCGCCGAGCACCTTGAGCAGCAGGGCGGGCAGGAAGGTGATCAGCACGCCGTTGAGGAAGGCGCCGACGACGGCGCCGCGCCTGCCGCCCGTCGCGTTCCCGTAGACCCCGGCCGCGCCGCCCGTGAAGAAGTGCGGCACAAGACCCGGCAGGACGAGCGCGAGCCCGAAGGCGGGCCCGAAGACGGCGGAGAGCAGCGCGAGGCTGACCAGGCCGCCGATGAAGCTGGCGATGAAGCCGAGCAGCACCGCGTTCTGCGCGTACGGGAAGACGATCGGCGCGTCCAGCGAGGGGACCGCGCCGGGGACGACCTTCTGGGCGATGCCCTGGAAGGCGGGCACCAGTTCGCCGAGGATCGTCCTGACGCCGAAGAGGATGACGGCGACGGCGATGCCGAACTGGAGGCCCTGCATGACGGAACTCATGAGGTAGTTGCCGATGTCGGTCGCCGCCTCGCCGCCACCGGCGGTGAACGCCTTGAAAGCCGTCTTCTCGCCCGCCTTGACGAGGTAGATGACGGCGAGGACGAAGTAGATCAGCAGCATGGAGAGTGCGGTGGCCACCATCGAGTCGCGCAGGAAGCGCAGGCCCTCCGGCAGCTTCATGTCCTCGGTGCTGCGGCTGCGCTTGCCGACGAGCTGCCCCGCCGCGCCCGAGACGACGTAGCCCGCGGTGCCGAAGTGGCCGATCGCGATGCTGTTGTTGCCGGTGACGCGCTTGGTCCACGGGTGTGCGAAGGCGGGCATCGAGACGAGCATGATGCCCAGCAGCACTCCGCCGAGGACGACCACGACGGCCGAGGAGAGCCCCGCGATGGCGAGCACCATCGTCAGCAGGGTTGCCATGAACAGCATATGATGGCCCGTCAGAAAGACGTAGCGCAGCGGGGTGAACCGCGCCAGGAGCAGGCTCAGCGCGAAGCCCACGATCATCAGCCAGGCGACGCGTGCGCCGAACTGCTCCTGCGCGATGCCGACGATGGCCTCGTTGGTCGGGATGACGCCGTGTGCCCCCGTCGCGCCCTGGATCATCTCGCCCAGGGGCGCGAGCGCGTCGACCACGAGCCCGGCGCCCGCGTTGATCAGCAGAAAGCCCAGGGTGGCCTTGATGGCGCCGCCGACGATCTGTCCGACGGACTTCTTCAGCGCGATGAGACCGGCCGCCGTGATGAGGCCGATGAGATACGCGGGTTCGCTGAGGATCTCGTTGACGAGGAACTCGGCGATGGATACGAGCCAGTTCATGGTGCCCGGTACTTCCCTCAGACGTCGTAGGTGTCTCGGAGCGTGCTGTCGACCTCGGAGGTGCTGGTGAAGTCCTGGACGACCTTCACGGGGACACCCACGTCCCCCAGCGTTCCGGCGATCTCCCGCGAGGTCAGGATGGCGACCGCCTCGGACGCCTTGCCCTTGGCCGAGATGGTGTCCGTTGCCTCGACGGTGACGTACCGCGACCAGCCCCAGCGGTCGAGGACGCGTTCCAGCGTGTTCTTCAGGAAGAGGCTCGTCCCCACGCCGTTGCCGCACACGGTGAGGATCTTGTGCATGCCGTGGCCACCGCCCGGCGCGCTCCGCGCGGCCCGGTCCCCGGCCGCGGTCCGGCCAGCGCCCCCGCCCCCGGCCGCACCCGCGCCAGCGCCCTCGCCCGCGCCCCCACCGCCCAGCGCGAGGTGCAACGCCTCGGGGGTCGGCGCGTCCCGCAGCGCGTCGGCGGTCGGCGGGTCGGCCAGCAGCCTGGCGAGGGCCGCCATGGCGGCCGTGTGGTCACCGGAATCCTTCGCGGCGAGGCCGACGACGAGGGAGACCGGGTCGTTCGCCTCGTGCCCGAACTCGACGGGCTCCTCGAGCCGCACCCAGGACATGCCCGTCCGCAGCACCGCGGGCGACGGGCGGGCGTGCGCGAACGCGAGACCCGGCGCGATGACGATGTACGGACCGTTCTCCTCGACGTTCGCGACCATCTCCGCCGTGTACTCGGCGGTGCTCGACCCCGTCGCCGTCATCAGCGCGCCCGCGGCTTCGACGGCCTCCCGCCAGTCCGCCGCCGGGACATCGAGACGGATGGCCTCGACGGGCAGAAGTTCACTCAGTGTCGCCATGGAACGGATCGTTCCACGGAACGCGGCGCCCGGCGCGACCGGCTCCCCCTGTGGGCTCCGAGGACCCGTACGGCCCACCGCGACACGCCCCCGATCGTGCCAATCGGCCCTTTTGCGCATGACGAGCGTGTGTGCTGGTCACTCCGCACAACCTTCAACCCTCGGAGTGAATATGCGCATTCGTTCTGCGTTCGCCGCTGCCGCCCTGGCCACCGTGGGCCTCATCGGCGGAGCCGGTGCCGCCGTCGCCGACGCAGGCGCCGCGGGTGCCGCCGTCGGTTCGCCCGGCGTGCTGTCCGGCAACGTGGTGCAGGTTCCCTTGCACGTCCCGGTCAACGTCTGCGGCAACAGCATCAACGTCGTGGGTCTGCTGAACCCGGCGTCCGGGGCCACCTGCGTCAACGACTGAGGCACACCCCGGCTGAGCGGCCCGTCCCCTGTTCCCAGCCCTTCCAGGACGGGCCGCTCAGCGGTGTCCGCGCACACCTTCCCCGTTTCCGCTCCCGGTCAGGACATGTCCGCGTCCCCCTTGTCCGCGTCCCCCTCCCCCTCCCCCTCGTGCGAAGCAGTCGCACCGGGCTCGCCGGGATCGCCGGGCTCCGTACGGAAGACGAGCCGGTCGTCCTCGACACCGACCCGCACGTGGTCGTGCGGTGCGAACTCGCCGCCGAGCAGCATCCGCGACAGCCGGTTGTCCACCTCCCGCTGGATCGTCCTGCGCAGCGGCCTGGCACCGTACTCGGGCTGGTAGCCGCGCCGGGCGAGCCAGCCGATGGCCTCGTCGCTGAACTCGGCCGTCACGTCCTGGGCCCGCATCCGGCGGCGGGTGTCGTCCAGCAGCATGTCGGTGATCCGCCGCAACTGCGGGTCGTCGAGCTGCCGGAAGATCACGATGTCGTCCACACGGTTCAGGAACTCGGGTCGGAAGTGCTCGCGCAGCGGGCGCAGCACCCGCTCCCTGCGCGCCTCCTCGTCGGCCTCGGTGCCACCGGCACCGCCACCGCCCCCGAACCCGAGCACCGAGCCGCGCCCGGTGATCGCCTCTGAACCGAGGTTGCTGGTCATGACGATGACGGTGTGGGTGAAGTCGACCGTGCGGCCCTGTGCGTCGGTCAGCCGCCCGTCGTCGAGCACCTGGAGCAGGATGTTGAAGACGTCGGGATGCGCCTTCTCCACCTCGTCGAGGAGCAGCAGCGAGTACGGGTTGCGGCGCACCGCCTCCGTGAGCTGTCCGGCCTCGTCGTGTCCGACGTATCCGGGCGGGGCACCGATGAGGCGGCTGACGGTGTGCCGCTCCTGGAACTCGCTCATGTCCAGGCGCACCATCCGGTCGTCCGTGCCGAAGAGCGCCTCGGCCAGCGCACGTGCCGTCTCCGTCTTGCCGACGCCCGTGGGGCCGAGGAACAGGAAGCTGCCGATGGGCCGGTCGGGGCTGGCCAGTCCGGCGCGGGAGCGCAGTACCGCGTCGGCGACGGCCGTGACCGCCTCGTCCTGGCCGATGACCCGCTCCCTCAGATGCGACTCCAGGCCGAGCAGCCGGTCCCGTTCCTCCTGGGTGAGGCTGCTGACGGGGATGCCGGTCTGCCGGGAGACGATGTCGGCGATGTCCTCGACGGTGACCTCGGCGATGCGGGTGTGCGAGTGCTGCCTGCGGCCGTCCTCGCCGATGGCGCGCTCCAGCTCGGTGAGGCGGTCGCGCAGCTCGGTGGCCTTCTCGTAGTCCTCGTCGGCCACGGCCTGCGCCTTGTCGCGGGTGACCTGCTCGGCCTCGCGCTCCAGTGCCCGCACGTCGGTGCCCCGGGTGGCGTGGCGGAGCCTGACGCGGGCGCCCGCCTGGTCGATGAGGTCGATGGCCTTGTCGGGAAGGAAGCGGTCGGAGAGATAGCGGTCCGACATCTCGACGGCGGCCAGCAGCGCGTCCTCGGTGTAGCGGACCTGGTGGTGTGCCTCGTACCGGTCGCGCAGCCCGCGCAGGATCTCGACGGCGTCGGCGACGCTCGGCTCGGGGACCAGGACGGGCTGGAAGCGGCGGGCGAGCGCCGCGTCCTTCTCGATGTAGCGGCGGTGCTCCTCCAGCGTGGTCGCGCCGACGACGTGGAGTTCGCCGCGCGCGAGCGGCGGCTTGAGCATGTTGCCCGCGTCCATGGAGCCGCCCTCGGACCCGGTGGTGCCCGCGCCGACGACCGTGTGCAGTTCGTCGATGAACACGATCAGTTCGTCGGAATGGGCGCGGATCTCGTTGATGAGGTCGTTCAGCCGCTCCTCGAAGTCGCCCCGGTAGCGGGTCCCGGCGACCACTCCCCCGAAGTCGATCCGGACGATGCGCCGCCCGAGCAGGTTGTCGGGCACGTCGCCCTCGACGATGCGCTGGGCCAGACCCTCGACGACGGCCGTCTTGCCGACGCCCGCCTCGCCGATGAGGACGGGGTTGTTCTTGCCGCGCCTGGCCAGGATCTCGACGGTCTGCTCGATCTCCTCGTCCCGGCCGATCACAGGGTCGATCTGCCCCTGGCGGGCCAGCTCTGTGAGATCACGCCCGTACTTGTCGAGGTTCGGGGTGTTGTGCGCCGTCGCGCCGGGCGCCTGCGGATCGGGCCCGCCCGGTGCCCTGTGGGCGCCGCTCTGGGAGGCGCCACGGGGGTCGAAGTGCGCCGCGTCGAGGATCTGCCCCGCGGTGGAGTCGCGGTTGGCGGCCAGCGCGACGAGCACGTGCTCGGGTCCGATGTACGGGGCTCCCCGCGAGCGGCCGATGTCGTGCGCGTCCATCAGCGCGCGCTTGACGGCGGGGCTCACCGAGATCGAGGTGCGCAGGGGTCCTTCCCCGGCCTGCCGGTCGATCTCGGCTGCCAGCGCGTCGGGGTCGGCGCCCGTCCTGGCCACCATGCTGCGCGTGGGCTCGGCCGCGAGGGCGGCGCGGAGCAGGTGCTCGGTGTCGAGATCGGCGCTGCCGTGCTCGGCCGCGTAGGAGGTCGCCTCGGAGAGCAACTGCCGTGCGGGCTCGCTCATCATCCGCAGGAAGTCGAAGGCCCGGGGATCGTTCCCCTGCCGTCCCGGCGCGCCCGGCTGACCGCCTGACCGCCCACCTGACTGCCCGCCCGGCTGTCCGCCCAGCTGCCCGCCCGGTGGTGTGGCGCCGAGGAAACGCGCGAGAAACTCTCCGAGCGGGTCCCGGCCGTGCTCTCCGGGGCCCGTGTACCCGCTGGTCATAGGGCTCCGTCCCGTCGGTACGGCGCTCGCGCCGCGCCGACTCGGTGTCGCTTGGTGCGTGTGACCTCTGGGGCCGGAGTTCCCGTACGCGGGGTGGTGACACGTCACGGACCGGCGAAATGTCCGCTACGGCGGGTGTCCGGGTGGCGACACACAGGGAGGGTGGCCGGGGGTGGCGCAGTGGCGCGCCGCCACACGCCACGGTGGGGGCTACTGCCCGGGGCAAATGCCCGTTACGGCAGGGGCAGTTGATTCCCGTGTTGCCGGAGAAAGGGACGGCCCTGTCATGGCACGCTGACTGCCGTGAACAGTCTTCGCTCCACTGTCTTCCGGCCGCCACCTGAATTCGGCCCGGGCGACCTCTTCGTGCGCGAGCCCGTCCGGCCCTCGCGCACCGCACTCGGCATCACCGGTTTCTACGCCGCCGTACCCGTCGTGCTCGCCGTCACGGCCATGGAGCGGACGGGGGTCGGCCCCGGCATCCTGCTCTTCCTCTTCCTGTGGCTGCTGATCGGGGTGGGCGCGGTGCGGGGGCTGCGCCGGCTGCGCGTGGCCTACCGCACGCCGGACGCCGTCGGGTTCGACGGGCGCGGGATGATAGCGCGATGCGACGGGCGGCCCGCCTTCCACATCCCGTGGCGCTACGTGCGCAGGCTGGATCACGGACGCCCGGTCTCGGCGCGGCCCTTCGGGCAGATGATGGAGCGCGACCGCCGCGAGAGCGTCGGCCTCGGTCCCGATCCCGGCTGGCTGCGGCTGTGGGTCGTCGACGGAGTCAGCGTCGAGGGCGTCGACCGTTTAGCGAAGTGGCGACGCACGGGGGACGGCGCGGCCCTGCTGGTCCCCTTCGGCAACGGCATCGACCGCGAGGCGCTGGGCCAGGCCGTACGGCGGCACGCGCCCCAGGGTGTGCGGGTACGGCTGTGACCGCGCGGACGGCGAGCCGGTGAGACGGTGACCAGGGGGGCCCGGCACACGGCCGGGCCCCCTGAGCATGTGTGCCGACGTGTGTGCCCTCCCGGCGCGGTGCCGGTACGGTGACGCCGGGCCCGGTGCGGCCCCGGACCCCGGACGGCGGTCCGTGAACCCCCTGACTACCCTCGGTGTTGGCCGTACGGGTACCCGCGTCCCGCGCCTGGCACCCCGGCCACCGAGCACGGCAGCACCACGAGCCACCGCACCGGGGACACATGTGCGGGGCCGACTCACGAGAACGGACAGAAGCACCGCACACGTGGACACGAGCGAAGCCCACGCCGGGCACAAGGCGACAGCAGCGGCCCGGCACGAGACCCGCGGCCCCGGCCGCACTCCGGAGCCCGGAAGCGCCGGAAGCGCCGGAAACGCCGGACGCGCGAGACGCTTCCCCGGCGCGGGCCCCGCCGGACTGGGCGGCCCGCCCTCGCCCGGCGTCCGCGCGTGGCGGCGGCTGCGCCACCCCGTCGTCACCGACTGCTGGGTCACCGCGCTCGTCCTGTTCCTGTCCGTCATGAACAGCTTCCAGAACCCGATGCTGGGCCCCGCGAGCGAGCCATGGCTCAACCACTGCCTGGCCGCGCTCGTCTCCCTGCCGCTGCTGCTGCGGCGCCGTCTCCCGGAGGCCGCTGCCGCGGTGGCCCTCGTGGCCGCCGCTACGCAGATGTCGGCCTTCGTCTGCCCCTTCGCCTTCTACGCGCTCGGCGCGTACCGGGGCACGGGCCGCCGCACGGTGGTCTGGGGCTCGGCCGTCGTCGGATTCCTCGCCCTCGCGCCGTGGACCGAGCCCGGCTTCGATCTGCGCCACCTCGTGACGTGGGTGCTGTTCCGCTACGTGCTCCAGGTGCTGCTTCCCCTGGTCATCGGCCTGTACGCCGGTGCGCGACGGGACGTGCTCGCCGCGCTCGTGGAGCGTGCCGAACGCGCGGAGCGCGAGCAGTCGCTGATCGCCGAGGCAGCGCGCGTCGAGGAACGCACCCGGATCGCGGGCGAGATGCACGACGTGGTCTCCCACCAGGTGAGCCTGATGGTCGTCCACGCGAACGCGCTGGAGGTCGTGGCCCACGACCCCGAGGTGACCAAGGAGGCAGCGGTCACCATCCGCACGGCGGGACGGCAGGCGCTGGACGAGCTGCGCGAGATGATCGGCGTCCTGCGACGCGGCCCGGACGAGGACGCCCGTCCCGCCGACGGTGCCGGACGCACCGGCGAAGGCACCCCGGACGGCGGGGACGGCACGGACAGCGGGGCCAGCCCGGAGAACGGCGGCGACGGCGGGCAGCGCACCGTCCGGCGGCGTCCCGGGCTGGAGCAGATCCCCGCCCTCGTCGACGCCTCCCGCGCGGCCGGGCTCAATGCGGTGCTGCGCGTCGAGGGCGAGCCGCGCGCGCTGCCCGACGCGGCGGAGCGTGCCGCGTACCGCGTCGTCCAGGAGGCGCTGACCAACGTGCACAAGCACGCGGCGGGCGCCGACACCGAGGTACGGCTCGCGCACGGCGCCGAGGCGCTGCACGTCAGCGTGACCAACGCGCGGCCCGGGCGGTCCGCGCCGCGCCCCGGCTCGTCACCCGGCGCCGAGGAGGAACCGCTGCTGCCCAGCGGCGGGCACGGACTGATCGGGCTGGGCGAACGCGTCCGGCTGGTGGGCGGCACGATCGAGACGGGTCCGCGCCCCGACGGCGGCTTCCGCGTCGCCATCGCCCTCCCCGCCCCGGCCGCAGCCCAGGACCCGGCCGGCTCGGCGGAAGCGCCTCGCGCGGAGGACGGGCCTCCGCTCGACGGCCCCCGCCACGACCCCGACGGCGGCTCCGACAGCGGCCCCCGCGACGGCTGAGACCCGCGCACCGGGCCGCGTTCCCGTCCGCGTGAGCCCGGGATCCGGCGCACGCGATGCTTGTCCGCGCCCCGTCATGCCTTAGCGTGTGGCCCGTGAACAGGGAGGGAACCCGGCTTCTGAGGGTGCGGCTGGCCGTGGCCGGGGCGTTGGCCGCCGTCGCGGGCGCGACCGGGAGCTGGTCGTACGCGCGAGTCGGCGGCTCGGCCACGGACGTGGTGCAGGACCTGTCCGTCGGCTGGGCCTACGCGGGCGCCGGCCTCGTGGCGTGGTGGCGCAGACCGGGCAACCGGACCGGGCCGCTCATGGTCGCCATGGGCGTCACCTGGTTCCTCGGCAACCTCCAGGGCACCCACGTGCCCGCGCTGTTCGCGCTCGGCGCCTGGGGCGAGGCGCTGAACATGGCGGTGCTCGCGCATCTGATCATGTCGTTCCCTGACGGCTGGCTCCCGACGCCGCTCCGGCGCCGCACCGTCATCGTCGCCTACGGGCTCGTGGCCGTCGGCGGACTGCTGCGCACCATGACGTACGACCCCGCCCTCATGACGGACGCCACCTATCTGGACTGCCCGAGCTGCGGGCCCAACCCGCTGCTGGTGCCCGCCGCCACGGACCTGTTCCACATCGTGGACGCCACGTACCGGGGGCTGAGCTGGATCCTCTCCGCCGTGATGGTGACCCTGATCGTCCGGCGCTGGCGGCACGCGACGGTGGCCAGGCGCCGCGCTCTGCTCCCGGCCTGGATCGCCGTCGTCATCGCGACGTCCTTCGTGCTGTGGGACCTGGTCCTGTATCTGCTGCCCGGCATGAGCGACCCGGTCAAGCAGGCCGTCTACGTGCTCTCCGACCTCTCCCAGGTGGGCGTTCCGCTCGCGTTCCTCGCCGGGCTGCTGCGGATGCAGTTGCAGCGCGCCGAGGTGAGCGGCCTGGTCATGGAGGTGGGCGCCGAGCCGACGCCGGGACGGCTGCGCGAGGTGCTGGCCAGGCTGCTGGGCGATCCGTCGCTGCGGCTCGGGCTGTGGCGGGAGGAGCGCGGCGCGTACGTCGACGGCGAGGAGCGCACCGTGGAGACGGGCTCGGCGGGCGCCACCCGCGTGGACTCCTCCCGTGGCACGCCGCTGGCGCTGCTGCGGCACGATCCCGCGCTGGCGGAGGACCCCGAGCTGCTGGAGGCGGTCGCCGCCTCCCTGCGTCTCGGGCTGGAGAACGTCTGGCTGCGCACCGAGGCGCGCGAGGTCACCTCGCGCATCGTGCGCGCCGCCGACACCGAGCGCCAGCGCCTGGAGCGGGACCTGCACGACGGCGCGCAGGCCCGGCTCGTCTTCGCGCTGATGGCACTGCGGCGTGTGGAGAAGGGGGTGGCCGATCATCCGGACGAGAAGCTGCGCCGCTCCGTGCACGAGGTCGAGCACAGTCTGCGGCTCGCGCTGGAGGACCTGCGCGGGGTCGCCCACGGCATCCACCCCGCCGTCCTCACCCGCGAAGGCCTCGGCCCCGCGCTCATGGAACTGGCGGAGCAGGCGACGCTGCCGGTCGTGGTGACGGTCGATCCGCGGCGCTACGACCCCGTCGTCGAGTCCACCGCGTACTTCACGGTCTGCGAGGCGCTGACGAACGCGGCGAAGCACGCGCGGGCGAAGGCGGTCAGCGTCTCGGCACGGCACGACGGCGAGCGGCTCGTGGTCGAGACCGTCGACGACGGCATAGGCGGCGCCGACACCGCGCGCGGCAGCGGGCTGCGCGGGCTGGCCGACCGGCTCGCGGCGGTGGACGGCGTCTTGCAGTTGGACAGCCCCGCCGGCGGCGGGACGAGGATCAGGGCGGAGCTGCCTTGCGGGTGATCGTGGCCGAGGACTCGGCGATTCTGCGGGAGGGGATCGTCAGGCTCCTCACGGACGAGGGCATCGAGGTGCCCGCGCACTGCGGGGACGCGGAGTCGCTGCTCGCGCTGGTCGGGACGCACCGGCCCGACGTCGTGCTGCTGGACATCCGCATGCCGCCGACCCACACCGACGAGGGCATCCGCGCGGCCGCTGAGATCCGCGCCCGCCACCCCGGTACGGGCGTGCTGCTGCTGTCGCAGTACGTGGAGTCCACCAGCACCGTGCGCGCGCTGGCGCGGGACCCGAACGGTTTCGGCTACCTCCTCAAGGACCGGGTCGCCGACGCGGGCGAGCTGTGCGAGGCGCTGAGACGGATCGGCGCCGGGGGGACCGTCGTGGATCCCGAGGTCGTCGCCCGGCTGATGGACAGGCCACGCGGGGCCGGACCGCTCGGCGAGCTGACGGGCCGCGAGCGCGACGTGCTGGCCCTGATGGCCGAGGGCCGGTCCAACGAGGCCATCGCCCGGCAGTTGGTCATCGGCGACAAGACCGTGGAGACCCATGTGCGGAACATTTTCATCAAGCTGCGGCTGGAGACGGATGTGACGGAGCACCGCCGGGTGAGGGCGGTGCTCACGTACCTGCGCTCCTGAGAGCCGAGCCACACGCCGGTGCCCCCGACACCGGCCTGCCCATCGCACCTCTCCGCGGAGGGCCTTCCCCCGAATCCCCCGAGGTCCTCCGCGGAGCGGTGCTGGTGAGAACAACGTTAGGGAACGGCGGCGCGGGCGGCATCAGGGCTAGCCCTGAAATCCGCGGTGCGGGTTCCGGATCACCGGTCCGGGGTCTCGGGGCCGCTGGTCAGGTGTCCGAGGGCGGTGCGCGACGCCCCAGGATGCAGCCCGACGCGGGGCGCGGGGAAGAGGCCCGGCAGGAAACGCGGGGAAGGGGCGCGCGCCAGGAAGGCGCGGCGGGAAAAGGGCGAGCGGAAAAAAGGGGGGCGCTGGCCAGGACGGGGGGAACCTGGCCAGCGCCAGCCTGTGGGGCGGCAAGGCCGGAAGTTCACTCAGCGGCCCGCCGCGTCGACTCTGTTTAACGTACAACAACCATGGTGTGCGCGTTCCGGCGGGGCCCCGTCGGTGTCAGTCCCGCGCCGAGCGGCGCTTACGGGCCACGACCACCATCCCGGCACCCGCCAGGACCACGGTGCCCGCGACGCCCGCCAGCACCAGCGTGTTGTTGGAGGAGCCCGTCTCCGCCAGGTCCGCGGGGGCCGGGCTGTCGCCGCCGCCGGCGGGCTCGGCCGCGGGCGCGCTGCTGGACGGCTTCCCGGACGGCGAGGCGGGGGCGCTCGTGCTCGGCGAGGGGCTGGCCGACCCGCTGGGCGAGGGCGAGGTGCTCGGCGAGGGCGGCGGGGTCTCGTCGTCGCAGACCGGGGACGTCTTCGTCTCGTCCCGCGAGAACTTGTCGTCGTCGCCCGCCACGACGATCAGGCGGACCTCCATCTCCTCACTGTGCTCGGGCAGGTCCAGCTTCTTCTGGAACGACTTCCCGAACTCCTGGACCGGCAGGACCTCCTTGCCGTCCGCCGTGATCTCGACCGTGTTGGGGGAGTCCGCGTCGTAGTTGGTCAGATCGACCGAGACCGACGAGCAGTCCACCTTCCACTCCGGTGTGTGTGCGGAGGCCGGGGCCGCGGCCATGCCCGCGCCCGCCACCGTGGCCACCGTGAGAGCGGCCACACCGGCCCATCTGCCGCGCCTTGCTGTCATGCCAACATCCTTCCGGATCTTCCTGGGGAAACCGTGCGGAACCAGTCGTACAAGGCCCGCACGCTACTCCCACCCGACCCCGCGCACCCGTCAACCCCGAAAACCGTCAACAGACCCTGGGGAAGCAGCAGTTCAGGGCTCCGCGCCGCAGCAGGACGAGGGGAACCGGAACCGTGCGGGAAGCGGTGCGCCGAGCGCTAACCTCTCCGTGGCCGCCCCCCGCCCACGTCCCGCGCCACCCGCGCCCGCGCCGCGCACGGCGCAGAACCGGAGCCTCCATGCCGACACCGTCGACACCTCCGTCTCCGTCACCCTCGCCGCATCTGTCCGAGGTCGCGCCCGGCGTCTTCCTCGTCCGCGGGAGCAGTACGAACTGGGTCATGCTCTGCGAGAGCGGCCAGGTCACGCTCGTCGACACCGGCTACCCCGCCGACCGCGCCCTCCTCCACCGGGCGCTGGCCGAGACCGGGCACGGGACCGGTGACATAGCCGCCGTGCTCGTCACCCACGCCCACAGCGACCACATCGGCTCGGCCGAGGAGCTGAGCCGGGCGGCCGGGGTGCCCGTTCTCGCGCACGCAGCAGAACTGGCGAACGCGCGCAGGGACGTGCTCCAGCAGATCTCCACCGCCACCGTCCTCGCCAACATGTGGCGCCCCTCGGTACCCGGCTGGGCGCTCCACTCGCTGCGCGCGGGCGGCAAGCGGGAGACACCCGTCAGCGATCCGCGCCCCTTCCCCGGCGAGGGCCCCCTCGACCTGCCAGGGCGCCCGGTGCCCGTCGCCACCCCTGGCCATACGGACGGGCACACCGCCTTCCACCTGCCGCACGCCGGTGTGCTGATCACCGGGGACGCGCTCGTGACCGGGCACCCGACCTCGCGCGTACGCGGCCCGCAGTTGCTGCCGCGGATGTTCGACGCGCACCGGGAGCGGGCCCGCGAGTCCCTGTCGGTGCTCGCGGAGCTGGCGGCCGACACCCTGCTCCCCGGACACGGGCCCGCGCACAGCGGCCCGGCGCGGGCTGCGGCGCAGGAGGCGTACGAGAAGGCATGACGCGGGGCTGGTCACCCGGGCGGGGCCGGGCCCGTCACCTGGGCGGAGCAAGCGCGGGCCCGGCGGGGGCGCGGCACGGCGTACGGCGGCGCGGCGCGGGGCGCGCCGCAGGGCGGCGTACCCCGAGAGGACCCGCGAGAGGGTACCCGCGGGCGGGTCCCGGAAGGGCCCCGGGAGGCCGCCGCGAGGGCCTCGTCCCGTCGCCGGTTGTGTCCGTCGCAGTGCGCCACGGGCCCCGCGAGGCGAAGATGGTCGTGGCCGCTCATCGCCGAGGAGGTGGCGGACGTGACGGGCACGACACCGGGCACCGGGGCCGACTCCCGTCGGAACGGCCTGGACCGCATCCTGCTCGACGCCGTGCGCGAGGTGGGCGCGCACGTCGGTCTCGTCTACCTCGTGGAGCCGCGCGAGCAGATGCTCTCCATGGAGGTGATCACGGGGCTGCCCATCGACTTCGCCTCACCCTGGCTGCGGCTGCGCATGGACGGGACCACCCCGGTGGCCGACGCCCTGCGCGACCAGCGTCTGATCTGGCTCGCCGACCAGGAGCACCTGGCCTCCGCTTACCCGAAGGCCGCGCTGTCCACCCCGTACCCCTTCGCGCAGGCCGAGGCCCCGGTCACCGCGGGCAGCACCCCGTGGGGAGTCCTCGCGCTGCTGTGGCCGGGCTCGCGGCCCGGGGAGCTGACCGCGCGGGAACGCAGCCGGATCACGGCGGCCTGCCGCCGCATGGGGCGCTTCCTCGCGCACGCGGCGACAATCGGCCAGCCGCTGCGGCCCGCGCCGCGCCCCCGGGCGATCGAGCCGCCGGCCGTCAGGCAGCGGCAGGCGGGCGAGGCACCGGCAGCCGCCGAGTACGCCGAGCGGCTGCCAGACGGCGCCCTCGCCCTCGATCTGGAGGGCCGCATCACCTTCAGCAGCGTGACCGGCGCCGATCTGCTCGGCAGCACCGTGGACGATCTGCTCGGCGCCATGCCGTGGGACGTACTGCCGTGGCTGAACGACCCCGTCTTCGAGGACAGGTACCGCGCCGCGGTGATCAGCCGCGAGGCCACCTCGTACTCCGTCCTGCGCCCGCCGGGCGAGCGGCTGTCCTTCGACCTGTATCCGGGCGCCACAGGGGTGAGCATCCGGATCACCAAGGCGGAAGCGTCGCTGAGGCCGGTGCCGGACAAGGGGCACACGCCCGTCGGGTCCCTCTACTACCTGATGCCGCTCGCCGCCGGCCTGACGGAGGCCGCCGGGGTACGGGACGTGCTGGACCTGCTCGCGGAGCAGATCATGCCCGCCTTCGAGGCGCAGACCCTCACCCTGATGCTCACCGAGAGCGGCAGGCTGCGGCTCGTGGGCCACAGGGGGGACCGTTCGGCGCTCGTCGAGGAGTTCGACGGTGCCCCGCTGCGCGACGGCCAGGACCCGGCCGCGCGGGTGGTGGCCACCGGCGAACCGGCGTTCTTCCCCTCCTGGCGGGAGATGGAGGAGGTCCACCCCGAGCTGGCCCGCAAGTCGACGAAGGGGGCCTGGGCGGTGCTCCCCCTGATCGCCTCGGGGCGACCCATCGGCGTGTGCGTCCTCTCCTACGACGCCGCGCACCCCTTCAGCGCCGACCAGCGCGCGGTGCTGACCTCGCTGGCCGGGCTCATCGCGCAGGCCCTGGACCGGGCACGGCTCTACGACACCAAACACCGGCTCGCGCACGCCCTCCAGGAGGCGCTGCTGCCCAAGGCGCTGCCGTCCGTGCCGGGGCTGGACATCGCCGCGCGGTATCTGCCGGGGACGCACGGCATGGACATCGGCGGCGATTTCTACGACCTGATCCAGCTCGGCGGCACGGAGTACGCCGCCGTCATCGGCGATGTCCAGGGGCACAACGTCAACGCCGCCGCGCTCATGGGCCAGGTCCGCACCGCCGTCCACGCGCACGCCACCGCCGGCGCGCCGCCCGAGGCGGTGCTCGCCCGCACCAACCGGCTGCTCACCGACCTCGATCCGGGGCTCTTCGCGAGCTGCCTGTACGCGCACATCGACCTGGCCGGCGGCAAGGCGTGCCTGGCCACGGCGGGGCACCCGCCGCCGCTGCTGTGCTCGGCCGACCGGCGCGCCTCGCTCGTACATGTGCCGCCCGGACTGCTGCTGGGCATCGACGCGGACTGCGCGTACCAGCCCAGCGAGGTCTCCCTCCCGCCCGGCGCGGTGCTGGCCCTCTACACCGACGGCCTCGTGGAGACACCCGGCGAGGACCCGGCGGACTCGACGGCCGCGCTGGCGTCGCTGCTGGAGGCCGTGGCCGACGAGCCCGTCGAGCAGCTCGCCGACAGCCTGATCGGCCACTGCGAGCACCGCACGGACGACATCGCCCTGCTGCTGGTGAGGCCGCACGGGCGGCCGGGCGGCTGACGTCCCGCCGTCCGGAGGACACCGTCTACACCGCCGCAGTCCCGCGCCCTCACCGCGGCCACACCGAAGGGAGCCCCGTCATGACAGACCACGGCGCCACCGCCGCAGGCGTGACCGTGCCCGATACCAGGCTCGCCGCCGAGGCGACCGAACTCGTGCGGGACAGCGTCGGCGATCTCGTCTACCACCACTCCCGCCGCGTGTTCTGGTTCGGCAGCCTCCAGGGCCGCAACCGGGGGCTCAGCTTCGACCCCGAACTCCTCTACATCGGCGCGATGTTCCACGACCTCGGCCTCAACGAGGAGTTCCAGGACAGCGGGCGCCGTTTCGAGGTGGACAGCGCCGACGCCGCGCGCCGCTTCCTGCACGCCCACGGCGTCCCCGAGGACAGCGTGCGCCGGGTGTGGACGGCCATCGCCCTGCACACGACTCCCGGCGTCCCTGAGTTCATGGAACCCGAGGTCGCACTGGTCACCGCCGGTGTGGAGTACGACGTGCTGGGCATCGGCTACCACGACATCGGCGAGGCCGAGCGGACAGAGATCACCGCCCTGCATCCGCGCCCCGACTTCAAGCGCCGCATCCTGGAGGCGTTCACCGAGGGCATCGCGCCCAAGCCCGATACGACGTTCGGGAACGTGAAGGCGGACGTCCTGGAGCACTTCGTCCCCGGCTTCCGCCGGGGCGACTTCGTCGAGGTGATCCGGAACTCGCCCTGGCCGGAGTGAGCGGCGCAACCCGGGTGACCACGTGAGCCCTACGGCCCGTCGAGCCTCATGCGCTGCCCGCAGGTGTGCCGGAGCGGACCCGTGCGCGGTCGCGACGCGCTGACGGGGTGCGGCGAAGAGGCGTGCTGAAGACCACGGGCAGCGTCGTGGGGCGGCGGGTCCACGGCGAGGGGTTGAAGGTCACCTCCTCCGGGCCGATGGTCAGCCGGAGCCCCGGCAGCCGGTGCAGCGCGGTGTTCACGGCGGTGTGGGTGATCAGGCGCGCGGCGTCCTGCGCCGGGCACATGTGGGGGCCCGCCGAGAAGGCGGCGTGGCCACGGTTGCCGGGCGGGCGCCGGTCGAGGGGAGGCAGCCGCGGGTCGGTGGCGTTGGCCGCGTTGAGGCCGAGGACGAGGCAGTCGCCGCGGCGGATGCGGCGCCCGCCCAGTTCGGTGTCGCGCAGCGCGTAGCGCGCGGGCATGTGGGTCATGGGCGGTTCGTGCCACAGCACTTCGTCCAGCGCCTCGTCCACGCCCAGGTCGCCGCCGCGCAGCCGGGCCTCGAAGGCGGGGTCGGTGATCACGCGGTAGAGGGTGTGGGCGATCCAGCAGGTGGTGGCCTCGTTGCCCGCCGAGATCATCGCGGCCATGGACTGGAGCACCTCGTCCTCGGTACGCAGATCGTGGTGGCTCAGGAAGGCGCTGGTCAGATCGTCGGTGGGCTGCCGCTGCCTGGCGTGCAGGGTGTCGCGGAGGATCTCCTCGAAGGTGCGGTTGCCCTCCTGGGAGTCGTCCTGGCTGCCGAACAGCGCGATGAGCGCGCGGTGCAGTTCGTGTCCCTGCGCCGCGTCGAGGCCGAAGAGGGCTGCGAGCGCGAGCATGGGGACGTGCGCGGCGTAGTCGCCCATGAGGTCGGCCCAGCCGCGTTCGGTGAAGCCGTCGATGAGGGTCTCGCACCGTCGGCGCACCTGGCGGCGCAGGGTGCGGTGGTCGAAGCGCGCGACGCCGTCGTCCAGCGGTCCGCGCAGCCGCCTGTGCTCCTTGAGGTCGGCGCCGACGACGTTGGGGCGGTACGCCATCATCGGCATCAGCCCGGAGTCCGGCGGGACCCTGCCCTCGTCGAGGTCGCGCCAGTTGCGGGCGTCGCGGGAGTAGAGCTTCTCCCGCTCGGTGATGACGCGGATTTCCTCGACGCCCATGACGAGCCAGGCGGTGACCCCCGGCTCCAGCAGCACCGGGGCGACGGGACCGTGCGTGGCGCGCAGCCGCCGGTAGAGGGGGTGCGGGTCCCGGGCCTGGGTGAAGACGGTGAGCGGGACGGGGCCCGACGCCGGAAGCGGGACCGGGCTCGGGGAGGTGGCCTGATCGTCGTACGGTTCGTGCGGTGCGCGCTGTTCGTGCGGCGCACGGGGTTCGCGTGGCTGGTGCGACGTCATACGAGGGCCTCCCGCGCCGCGTGGCGGTGCTGGTCGATGGCGTGGCGCACGAGCGCCTCCAGGGCCCGCTGCGACGCGCGCGGGTCGGTGGCCTCGCAGGTGACGACGGGGACCGAGGCGGGCAGGTCCAGTGCCTCGCGGATCTCCTCGTCCTCGTATTGGGCGCTGTCGGGGAAGCGGTTCACGGCCACGACGTACGGGAGGCTGTAGCGCTCCCACTGGTCCAGCACCTCGAAGCTGTCCTCGATCCTGCGGGTGTCCACCAGGACGAGGAGCCCGATGGCGCCGGTGACCAGCCCCTTCCACAGCTCCCAGAAGCGCCGCTGCCCCGGCGCTCCGAACAGGTAGAGGACGAGCGACGGGCTGAGGGTGATGCGGCCGAAGTCCATCGCGACCGTCGTCTCGGACTTGGCCCCCAGTCCGCGCAGGTCGTCGACGCCGACGCTCGCCTGGGTCATCCGCTCCTCGGTGCGCAGCGGTCTGATCTCGCTGACGGAACCGATGAGCGTGGTCTTGCCGACGCCGAACGCGCCGACGACCAGGATCTTGACCGCCTGCGTGACCGTGTCCGGCAGGTGCGGGTGCGCGTCGTCCTGGTGGTCGTCGTCCGGGTGCGAGTGCGAGTGCAGGTGCGGGTGCGCGTGCGGGGGCACGTCGTCGCGCTCAGGCGAATTCTTTGTTGCGAAGACCATCCAACACTTCCTGAAGCAATTCGATGCTGGGCTCATGGTTCTGTTCCGGCCGCCGTGGCGCCGGAACCGTCAGATGGCCGGAGGCGACCAGATCGCCCGCCAGCACCCGCGCGACGCTGACGGGCCGCCCGAGCTGCGCCGCCGCCTCGACGACGGAAGTCACGCCCGCGCCGCACTCGCGCAGCAACTGCCGGTGGCCCCTGCTCCCCGCGTCCGGAGGCAGCGGGTGCGGCGAACAGGTCGGCTTCAGCAGGGTCTCCAGCCCCCAGCCCAGCTCGCTGGGGGTGTCGGACCGCCCGCTGGTGAGCACGTAACCGGGTACGGCGTCGCGCCGCCGGGTTCCGCTCCCCCTCACGGCACCGGTTGCTCTCGGTACGGCGTGCCCTGGTGCTCGCCGAAGCGCTGGGCCTGGAGCGCCATCCGGTAGCCGATCTCCCCGGCGTTGACCCTGGCGTCCGTGACGACGGCCAGGCAGGAGCCGTCCCCCGCCATCCGTACGAAGATGAATCCGCCCTCGTACTCGGTCAGCGTCTGGTGGTATGCGTGTCCGCCGGTGCCGAACTCGGCGGCCAGGCCCCGGCCGAGGGAGGCGAGCCCGGAGGCCGCGGCGGCCACCCGCTCGCCGGTCTCCCTGTCCGTGTTCGCGCACCGTGTGGTGGGCAGGCCGTCGGCGCTGAGGACCACGACGTGGCGCACGCCCGCCACCTCCACGACCTCCCGCATCATCCACGCCCTGTCGGTGTCGGTGTCGGTCCGGGCGCAGGTATCGGTCTTGGTGTCGGTGTCGGTCTCGTTGTCCATGCTCAAGTCACCCTCGCGACGCGTCGGTTTCGGTACGGCTGCCACGTCCCGCGCCCAGGAAGGTGCCGAGCCACTGCCCGGCCTCCTCGGGCGTCCTGGGGGCCGCGCGGTCCTGGCCCTCGGCCATGGAAGGGGCGTCGGCCGAGGGAGAGGTGCCGCCGTGCTCCGGCTCCCTGTCGGCGCGGCGCTTGGGCAGGCCCGAGGCGGTGCGCTCCGCGACGGGCACGGGCACGGGTACGGGCACCGGGACACGCGCGGGCGCGGGTGCGGGCGCGCGTGCCGTCCGCTCCGGTCCGGGTTCCGACGTTGCCGTGGCGGGCGGCTGCGCCCCGGCCGGGAGCTGGTGCCGCGCGTGGACGAGAGGACCGTCGCGCTCGGAGGACCTGGAGACCCCGGAGGGCTCCGGCGGCAGCGGCTGGAGGATGTCCTGGGGCACCCGCACCATGGCGCGCACCCCCTTGTACCGGGACGGGTCGAGGTGCACGTCGATGTCGAAGCGGCGGGCGATGTTGCCGACGACGGGCAGGCCCGTCTGCGGACCGGGGAGCGTCCGCAGCGTCACCAGCCGCTCCCCCGCCGCGATCCGGCGCGCGGCGTTGAGCCGGGCCTCGGTCATGCCCAGGCCCTGGTCGTCGATCTGGATCACCACGTCGTGCTGGTCCGCCTCCACCAGCACGTACACGGCGGAACCCGGCGGGGAGTACGTCGTCGCGTTGGCGAGCAGTTCGGCGGTGAGGTGGATCAGGTACTCCGCCGCGTGCGGCACCACCGCGACGTCCGGATCGCCGGTGAGGGAGATGCGCGTGTAGTCGGGGATGCGGCCCGACGCCGCCTGGACCACGTCCGCCACGGCGATGGGCTTCTGCCACTGCTGGCCCGTCCACTCGCCGCCCATGATCTTGACTCCGCCCGCGAGGTGGACGAGGTGGTTGGCCTGGTGGCTCAGATCCATCCCGAGCTGTACCACGGCGGGGTCGTGCGCGTCGTAGAGCGCGCGGGCCCGCTCCTCCACGCGCAGCGCGCCGGACTGCATGCGTGCCGCGAGGGTGAGCAGGGCGTGCTCGTAGGCGTCCTGGTGGTCCTCGGCCGCCTCGTCGGCCATGTCGAGCAGGGTGTGGAGGAGTCGGCGCAGCCATGAGTCGCAGGGTGCGTCCGCGACCGTACGCGCGGGGTCCTCGTCGTCCAGGATCGCGCGCAACTGGACGCCGAAGGCTTCCAGCGTGATCCGGAGCGCCTCGTCCCGCTGCCGGGCCCACTCCCTCCACCGCTGGTCGTGTTCGGCACCGGCCGCGCTGTGCTGCCGCTGGAGCTGTTCGGCGTGCTCGGCGTGCCGCAGAGCGCTTCTGCGGTCGGCGCGGTGCCCGCGCCACAGCGGTACCAGGCAGACCGCCAGGCCGAGGGTGACGCCGGTGGCGACCAGCGCGGCGTCGCGCGGCCAGGCCGTCCAGGCGGCTGCCTGGAGTGCGACCGCGCACAGGGCAAGAAGCAGCGCCAGGGGCCACAGCAACTGCCGCGTGTGCCGGGTGCGCGGGGGAGGGACTGACGGAGAACTCATGGACCGCTTTCGACAATCGCGTCTCGTTCGGGGCGGTGACCCGTCATCGGCGGACTGTCGGTTCCGCGAACAACAGCGCAGGTGCCGGGTGTTGCTGGATGCTAACTCCGGTACCGGCACAGTGCGGATTCTTCTTCGCCATACACATGCGAAGAGGTGACAGCGGTCGAATGGGCGCGCGACGAATTCACAGCTCCTCGCACACGCGCTTTTCCGTGCGGTCGCACGATGTGTCATTGCTTTATGCGGCCAGTATCTTTATACGGCCGAACGGGGCGCGGTCGAATTACTTTCCCGCAGGTATTTCAGATTTTCCACGTGCACGCCACGGCCGTTCCCCGCCCCCGGCTCACTCTTTCTGGCGGTCGTCCACGATGCGGCGGATCTTGCCGACGGAGCGCTCCAGCGTCTCGGGGTCCACGATCTCCACGTCGACGCTGAGGCCGATCCCGTCCTTGATCTCCTTGGCGACGGAAGCGGCGGCGGCCTCGCGCTCCGGCACCCCCGTACCCGTGCGGGCCTCGACGCGCACCGTCATGTGGTCCATGCGTCCACGGCGGGACAGGTGGAGCTGGAAGTGCGGGGCGAGTCCGTGGGTGCGCAGCACGATCTCCTCCACCTGACTGGGGAAGATGTTCACCCCACGGAGGATGATCATGTCGTCGCAGCGGCCCGTGATCTTCTGGATGCGGCGGAAGGCCGGACGGGCCGTGCCCGGCAGCAGCCGGGTCAGATCGCGGGTGCGGTAGCGGACGACGGGCATGGCCTCCTTGGTGAGCGAGGTGAAGACCAGCTCGCCCTCCTCCCCCTCCGGCGGCACCTCGCCGGTCAGCGGATCGACGACCTCCGGGAAGAAGTGGTCCTCCCACACGTGCAGCCCGTCCTTGGTCTCCACGCACTCCTGGGCCACGCCGGGGCCTATGACCTCGGACAGCCCGTAGATGTCGACGGCGTGGATGCCGAGCCGCTCCTCCATCTCGCGGCGCATCTCCTCGGTCCAGGGCTCGGCACCGAAGATGCCGATCTTGAGGGAGGTGCCGCGCGGATCGACGCCCTGGCGCTCGAACTCGTCGAGCAGCGTGAGCATGTAGGACGGGGTGACCATGATGATGTCCGGCTCGAAGTCCTGGATGATCTGGACCTGACGGGCCGTCATGCCACCGGACACGGGAATGACGGTGCAGCCGGCGCGCTCGGCGCCGTAGTGCGCGCCGAGTCCGCCGGTGAAGAGGCCGTACCCGTAGGAGATGTGCACCTTGTGGCCCGGCCTGCCGCCCGCCGCGCGGATCGAGCGGGCCACCACATCGGCCCACATGGAGAGGTCGTTCTCGGTGTAACCCACCACGGTGGGGCGGCCCGTGGTGCCGCTGGAGGCGTGGACGCGGCGCACCTGGTCCATGGGGACGGCGAACGTCCCGAACGGGTAGGACTCGCGCAGATCCGCCTTGGTGGTGAAGGGGAAGCGGGCCAGGTCCTCCAGCGTGCGGCAGTCCTCGGGCCGTACACCCGCCGCGTCGAACTTGGCGCGGTACATGGCGACGTTCTCGTACGCGGTGCGCAGCGTCTCCTGGAGCCGGGTGAGCTGAAGGGCGCGCAGCTCCTCGCGGCTCATCCGCTCGCCCGCGTCGCGCAGCGCGGCGGGCAGGGGCTCCGCGGCCGTCACCCGCGGCGCGGCGGGCGCCATGGAATCGCTCATGCTCGGGTTCCTTCCACGCGGGGGACGGTACGGCTGCGGCCACGGAACTCCGCGATCACCTCACCGTCGCGCAGGACGCTCACGTCGTAGATGCCGCTGCGGCCGTAGCGGGTGCGTTCGGTGGCGACCGCGGTCAGTTCGTCACCCTCCCTGGCCGGGGCGACGAAGGAGATGTCCGCACCGGCAGCGACGGTGACCGGGCCATGGCTGTTACAGGCGCACGCGAAGGCGGTGTCGGCCAAGAGGAAGAGATAGCCGCCGTGCGCGGTGCCGTGGCCGTTGACCATGTCCGGGCTCACCGTCATCCGCAGTTCCGCCGCGCCGTCGTCGGCTCTCAGCAGTCTGATCCCGAGCCCCTGTGACGCCCGGTCGGCGGCGAACATCGTCTCCGCCGGTTTCCCCGGTTCCCCCGGCGTTCGCGGTGTCGGCGGTCCCCCGTGCGTCGCACTCGCCATGCGTCTTCCACCACCCCTCCCGGCCCGACCGACCATTCGGTTAGCGTTGCGGCGCGGTCAAGTAATCCAGCATCGGCGCTGGCTGTCAAGGGATCTCACGTACGTCGGCGGGGCGGAGAAGCGGCCGGAAGGGCGGCCGGGAAAGCGGCCGGGGCCCGGCGCGTGGTGCGCCGGGCCCCGGGGGCTGTAGGACGAGGTGGGACGGGGCGGGGCGGCTCAGCCCGCGTAGACGTCCTCGACGTAGCGGCCCTGCGCCGTCAGCTCCTGGAGCCAGTCGGCGGCCCGCTCCGCACCGGCGTCCGGGTGCCGCCGCAGGTACACCTCGCGGAACGCCTCGCGCACGCCCGGCGCCATGTGGGCACCGTCGCCGCACACGTACACCCGCGCGCCCTCCTCCAGCAGCCGCCACACCTCGTCGGCCTCGGCGGCGACGCGGTGCTGCACGAAGCGGACGCCGTCACGCGGGCTCCTGCTGTGCGCCGGGCGCAGGGAGACGGCGCCCGCGCGCTCCGCCGCGCGCAGTTCGTCCGCGTACAGGAAGTCCGCCGCCGGGTCCTGGCAGCCGAAGTAGAGCAGCGCCGGGGCCAGTTCGGCGCCCTGTTCCAGCAGTGCGCGACGGTCGGCGACCGTGCCCCTGAACGGCGCGAGGCCGGTGCCCGCGCCCACCATCAGGACGGGGACGTCGGGCGCGTGCGGGACGCGGAACGCCTCGCGGCACGGCTGTACGCGCGCGAGCACGGTGTCGCCGGGCGCCAGCGCGACGAGGTGCGCCGAGCCCGCGCCCCGGTAGGTGCCGCGCCCCGAGCGGGCGGGGGCCTCCAGGAGCGAGACCATCAGATCGGCGTGGCCCGGCAGGTCGCCAGGGGAGGACGAGACCGAGTAGTGGCGGATGCGCATCGGGGGCAGCAGCGTGAGGATCAGCGGCCAGGTCAGCGCCTCGCGCAGCGCCGGGTGGTCCGCCACCAGGTCGAGGAGGGTGCGGTGGTCGGCGGCCAGCGCCTCCGGGTCCTCGGCCAGCGCGGCGAGCGCCGCGCGCTCGGGCGGGCACGGGTTGGCGTCGGCCAGTGCGGCGACCTGCTCGCGTGTGGGCCGGTCCTGAAGCTCCAGGTGGCGGGTGAGCAGTTCCCGTACGGTCAGCGGCCGGTCCACCGGCAGGCTGCCGCGCCCGGGGCGGCCCGCGTGGATGCTCAGCACCGCGTCCAGCCGCGCGCCCAGCACCCCGGCGGCGCGCGCGACCAGTACCGGGTCGTTGGCGGGCAGGACGGCGAGATGGTCGGCGGTGCGGTAGGAGGTGCCCTCGGGCAGGGCCAGCCGCACCAGCCGCTTGCGGCGGGCATGCCCTTCGGCGGTCAGGTCGCGGGCCTCGGTCACCGTCATGGGGACGAGGCCGTGCCGCGCGGCGAGCGCGTCGAGGGGGTCGCCGGTGACCTCGGCGACGGTGTAGGCGGGGCCCTGGTCCGGCGCGACGGCGGCGCCCACCGTCTCGGGGTCGCCGTGCTCGGTGAGGAGCGCCGTGCGCAGCGCCGACGTGAACTCCCGTACCGCGCCGTCCAGGTCACCGGACGCGTCGGCCTCGGCGCGGGCGACGAGGCGGGTGCCGCCGAGCGCCGCGAGCCGGTCGTCGAGGAGGGTGGGGACACGCTGGTAGGTGGCGGCCCAGTTGCGGTCACCGACCCCGAGCACGGCGAACGCGACCCCCTCGGCCGCGCCCGCCTCCGCCTCCTCCTGGAGCCACTGGGTGAAGCGGGCGGCGTCGTCGGTGGGGCGGCCGTTGTAGGACGCGGCGACGATGACGACGGCCCTGTCAGTGGGCAGCGCCCCGGTGTACGCGTCCAGCGGGGCGACGGACGTCTCGCAGCCGAGGCCCTCCGCGGTCTCGGCGAGGCGCCCGGCGAACTCCTCGCAGGTGCCGTAGTTGGTGCCGTGCAGCAGGAGCAGCCCGGTGCCCGCGCGCACGCGCGTCGGCAGCCCGGCCGTGTCCTGCGGCCCCTCCCCCGGCGCGGCGGAAGCGGCGGTGGCGGCGGTCACGAGGGGGAGCGCGTCGAAGGCGGCACGATCGGCGGCGCGGTCGGCCGGGGTCCGCAGGACGAGAGTGAGGGTGAAGCCCTCGGGCTTGAGGGTGAGGGTCTCCTTGATCCGCAACTGGTAGTCGGCATGGTCGATCAGCCGGTAGCGGTGCAGGAGCATGCCGAGCAGCATCGTCGCCTCGTGGAGGGCGAACTGCCGCCCGATGCAGGCGCGTTCCCCCGTGCCGAAGGGCTTGTACGCGTGCGGGGAGCGGCCCTGCTCGGCCTCGGGCGCGAAGCGCGCGGGGTCGAACGCCTCCGGGTTGTCGCCCCAGACCGCCGCACGGTGCAGCATCGGGGTCTGGACGGTGACGGTCTCGCCCGCGCGCAGCGGGTACCGGCCGCCGAGGAGGGTGTCCTCGCGGGCCTGACGGCCGAAGCCGGGAGCCGTGGGCCACAGCCGCAGCGCCTCGTTGAGCACCTGCCGGGTGTAGCGCAGCTTGTTGACGTCCTCGAAGGTGGGCTCGGGGGCCGGATCATCACCCCACAGCTCGTCGGCCTCGCGCTGGGCCAGCCGCAGCACGGCGGGGTTCTTGACGAGGTAGTACAGCGCGAAGGAGAGGGCGCTGGAGGTGGTCTCGTGCCCGGCGATGAGGAAGGTGATGACCTGGTTGCGGATGTTGGCCAGGTCCAGGGTGGTGCCGTCGGCGGGGTGGGCGGCGCCCAGCATCAGGCCGAGGAGGTCGTCGAAGGACTGCGCGTCCCTGGCCTCGTCCCCGCCGCTGGTGGGGGGCGCGGTGCCGTCGCCGCTGCCGTTGTCCTTGTCAGCCGCGACGCGGGACTCGATGACCTCGTCGACCACGGAGGCGAGGTAGTCGGCGTCGGCCCGGAAGGCCGCGTCCTCCTCGGTGTGATCGGCACCGGGCTTGCGGCCGAGACGCTTCATGCTCCAGGCGAGGCAGCGCACCATGGCGTCCACGAACGGGTGCGGCTCGTCGCGCGCGAACGACTCGAAGTCGTAGCCGAAGCCCGCCAGTCCGATGGTGTCGAGCGTCATCCGGGTCATGTCCTCCGACACCTCGACGGGGCGCGGCGCCGCGCCGACGGTACCGACGGCGTGGTTCGCCTTCGCGTCCCAGGAGGCGATGACGCGCCGCGCGACGCGCAGCATCACGGGGTGGTAGGCGCGCATGGAGCCGAGCGCGAAGGCGGGCATCAGGATGTCGTGCGCCCTGGCCCAGTTGGGCTCGTCGTTGTACGCCGTGAACAGCCCGTCGGCCGCGAACTCGCGCACGTTCACCAGCGCGGGCCCGACGGCCTTGCTGAACCGCTCCTCGTCCGCCAGTTCCGCGACGAGGCCGGGGTCGCTGACGAAGAGGGTGTCGCGGCCGTACAGACGCCGGTTGAAGATCGGCCCGTACGTACGCGCCAGCTCCATGGCCTGCTGCACGGGGGTACGGGTGGGTCCGGTGCCGGAGATGTCGGCGACGGGTATCGCCGCGCCGTCGGTAGTGGCGTCAAGGGTGGCCTGGCTCATCGCGTAAGTGCCTTCTGCGGTGGGGGAATTGCTGCCGGGGCGCCACACCGTCCGTCGCCGGGGAGCCCTCCCTCACCTTCGCCCCGACGACCCCGGCGACGAGGCCGCGGCGCTACATGATTGTGTAGTGGTGATCCGGTGTGGCGCTCTTGCGCGTGGCCTTGCCGAGGGGGCGCCGAGGTGGGCCGGGGGGCGCCTGGTGACGGATGACAGGTGACGCGCGACGACCAGTGAGGCAGTGAGTGTGAGCGTCTTCCACGCACACCCCTTCAGGGACGGAGAGGCGGTGATGTGGCGGAACAGGTTTCTGCTGCTCTTCGACCGCGTACAGAGCGCCCTCGCCGTGTGCCGCACCGACGGGACGATCCTGCTCGCCAACCCGGCGATGGCCGCCGAATGGGGCGCCCCGCCGAGCAAGCTGTGCGGCCACAACGCCCTGGAGCTGTTCAGGCCGCGCGAGCCCGACCAGATGAGGCGGCTGGTGGAGGCGCTGCGCCTGGGACACCGCTCGCGCTATCCGGTCGGGGTCGGATGGAGCACGGACGGCTGCCCGCGCTCGGGCGAACTGACCGTCGTCCCGGTCAGCGAGACCCCGCAGAAGGAGCCCGCGCTGCTGCTCCAGCTCCGGGTGCGCGAGCCCGACTCCGGCCCGGCCGCCCCCGCGGACGAGGGGCTCGCGCGGGTCAGCGCGATCGAGGCGGACATCCTGGCGCATGCCGCGGCCGGGGCGACGACCGCGTCGATCGCCGGGGCCGTCGGCCTGACCATCGACGGCGTCAACTACCACCTCTCTCGGCTCTCCAGGCGCTGGCAGGTGCCCAACAGGCCCGCGCTCGTCGCCCGCGCGTACGTCCTCGGCGTGCTGGAGGCGGGGGTCTGGCCGCCGCGCCCCGTCGTACACCCCGCCCCGGCCGCCGGGAACTCCCGCCCCGGCCCGCAGTGAGCGCGACAGGACCGGCGCTGCCGCCGAAGGCCCCCCGCCGGCCCCGGGGGACTAGCGCTCGTCGAGGATTCCGGGGGTGTCGTGCAGGACGACGCTCTGTTCAAGCGGGACGCGCCCCATGTGGAAGCTGTTCGCCGGTGCGGCCAGGTCGGCGGTGCCGAAGGAGATGCCGAAGAGCAGCTTGAGGTCCTTCGGAACGCCCAGGAACTCCCGGACGGTGTCGGCGTACATCCCGAGCATGGTCTGCGGAATGCCGCCGAGTCCCCGGGCCGTCAGCGAGAGCAGGAAGTTCTGTGCGTACATGCCGATGTCACCGGCCACCCGCACGCCGTCGCCGAACGCGGGCATGAAGAGAAACGCGGCGTGGGGGGCTCCGTGGAAGTCCAGGTTCTCCCGGGCATGCGCGTTCCTTGCCGCCCGGTCCGAGCGGGGTATCCCCAGAGCGCCGTACACGGTCGCGGCGTGGTCGTGCGCCCGGTCGAGGTAGGCTCCCTCGCCGAAGTCGTCATAGCTGAAGGAGAAGTCGGGGGAGAACCGCTCCTCCTCGTCGGCCTTGAGGAGTTCCTTGCTCAGGGCGTCGCGCGCCGCGCCCGAGACGACATGCACCGTCCAGGGCTGGGTGTTGCAGTTCGACGGGGCGGCCTGGGCGTCTTCCAGTACGCCGCGGATGTCCGACGGGGACAGCGGTGTGGGGTGGAACCTCCGGACGGAGTACCGGGAGCGCACGTAGTCGGTGATGGGCGAAGCCGTGGCGGGCAAAACGATTCCTTTCAAAGGGGGGCCGGTCCGGTTCAAAGGGGGGCCGGTCCGGTGACCGCGATTGCGTCCGAGGGGGCTGTCGCGGGCTTGGCGGCAGCGCCAGGCGCGTCAGCGGTGGAAGGAGCGGTTCAGCTCGACGAGCTGCTCCCGCGTGGGCGTGGAGGTGAAGGCGGCGAAGCGCTCCATCGCGCGGTCACGGTTGCGCGGGGCCTGCTCCCGGTCGGCCGAGCCGAGGGCCTTCTCCAGGTCCCGCAGGTCCAGTTCGGTGCAGTAGGCGGGGGTCATCGGCTGCTGGCGCCAGGAGTCGGCCAGCACCCCGGCATCGAAGGGGTCAAAGCCGGTTTCGTCCACTAGACGCATGCCCACACGCCGCGCCTCCTCGGAGTCCGCCGCGACCGGCAGCGCGATGCGGCCCGGGGTGCCCGCCGGAGCGTCCTTGGCCTGGAACGTCTGTGCCAGCACGGCGTTCCACGCCTTGACCACGGGCCGCCCCAGATGCTCGGTGACCCACAGGCTTTCCACCTGGCCGTTGTCCACCGCCTTGATGGCGCCGTCCCGGTGAGGCATGTAGTTGGAGGTGTCGATGACCACGGTTTCCTCGGGCACGGAGGCGAACAGCGGCGCCACCGCCGGGATCCGCCCGAACGGGATGGACAGAACGATGACGTCCTTGCCCTGGACCGCGTCGGCCGCGGTCACCGCGTGCGCCCCGAATTCCAGCGCCTCGGCATCGATCGTCTCAGGGCCCCGGGAGTTGGCGACCGCGACGTCGTGTCCGCCCACGCTGAGTCTGCGCGCCAGCGTCGTCCCGATCGGCCCGGTTCCGATAACACCAATTCTCATGATTTGTCCCTCTCGATGTCGCACCACCCCCAGGGAGGGGACGGCAAGATGTGATGGATGAACCGCGCGGGGAGAACGCCGCCGGGACTCTCAACGGCACCGGCGGCCGACGGCCGACGGCGAGGAAAGCGGCCGGTGGCCTACCCCTCGTCGTTCTGTTCCCGGTATCCGCTCTCGATGAGCGTGCGCAGGCGGCCGAGCGATTCCTCATCGGTGGCGCCGGTCCCGCTGATCCAGGCGGTGGAGACCGCCGCGAGGTACAGGTCGTACCCCTTCACCGAGGGCCGCGCGTGCCCCGCGGCCTGCGCGGCGCGCAGATATTCGTCGGTGGTGGCGATGAGGTCGTCGCAGGGAAGGGTGAGCGGGTTGTCCGGCTCCCGCTCCCTGGCCGCGGTCATGAGCGGCTCCGGCAGCCCGCTGAAGGCGCTGAAGTACTCCTCCATCGCGCGCAGCCACTGCCGCAGCCTCTCGGAGGCGTCACCGAGCCGCGCGATGTCCGCCCGGCGGACCACCAGTTCCTCGGAGCGCATCTGGAGCACGGCCGCCAGCAGCGCCTCCCGGGTCGGGAAGTGCCGGTACAGCGTGGCGGGCCCGACGCCCGCCTCCTTGGCCACCGCCTCCAGGGAGGCGCCGACGCCGTCCTTCAGGAAGTGACGCTGGGCCGCCTCCAGGAGGGCCGCACGGTTGCGCTGGACGTCCGCACGGGGCTTGCGCCCTCGCTGTTCCTTGACGCTCATGCACCCTCCGGCCTCGTGCGTTCCTGCGACCACAACAAAACGGAGACTGCCTCCGTACAGATTCGAGCGTAAAACGGAGACAGCCTCCGGTCAACTCCGCGCCGCCGCTCCGCCGACACCCGGAGGGCGCCCGGGGTGGCGACGGCGCCGAGGGTGGCCAGGACCCGGGCCCTGGTCGCCGGGTCCTGGCCACCGGGTCAGCCCTCGCCGCGCGGGACGACCATGGACAGCACCGACGGCAGCGGGTACCAGTCGGAGGTGACGTAACTGGCGTTCGCGCCCGCGAGCTGTGTGACCCGGTCGCGGGCCTGCTGCTCGGTGGGGTTGGTGGCGTCGATCTCCGGGGCCACCTTGTGCGCGTCGGTCATCACGACCAGATAGCCGCGCTCCCTGTACCAGCCGGTGTCGATGTCCCCGGCGGCGTAGGCGGAGGCGTCGCCGTCGAAGAAGACGAACCAGCCGCGTAGGTCCTCCGCGTAGCGGCTCTCGCGCGGGTCGCCCTTCTCCGCGCCGTGTACGGCGGGGAAGGCACCGGCCTCGCCGAGGCGCCCAGCCGCCGCCAGGTCCCGCAGATGGGTGGCGTACTCGCGGTCGGTCCACAGGTCGTCGGCGGGGTTGCCCTCCTCCACCGTGCCCGGTATCAGCTCGAAGACGAACTTGCCCGCGAGCGCCGACCTGTCCGGCCAGGCCCCGGCGCGGACCGCCTCGTCCAGGTTCGCGTGGTCTCCGGCGAGGTCGGCGGGGCGGTAGAGCGCGTCGCCGAGCTTCTCCGTCAGCAGCGCGTCCAGTTGTGCCGGGCCGCGGTCGGCCTTGCCGTAGAACCCGTCCTTCATCTCCACCTTGATGGTGACGGGCGCGTGGTCCGGGTGTGCTTCGTGCCAGGCCCGCATGTCCGCGAGGCAGCCGCCGAGGCTCTGGTTGCGGGGCTTGGTGCGCAGCTCGTCCGGCGAGGAGGCGTTCTCGCAGTTGTTGTCGCTGCCGATCGGGTTGTTGTGCGCGACGCGCCAGCCCGAGCCGAAGGCGCTGGTCCAGACGTCGAGTTCGAGGAGGGACGCGCCGGAGTCGAGGGCATCGGCGAAGTAGCCGTACTTGTCCTTCTCGTACGCGTTGTGCACGCCCACGGCCGTGGAGTCGGACACCTTGGCCGTGGGGGTGGGGGCGGACGGGGCCGCTCCGGCGAGCTGCGGGACGGTGAGGGCGCAGGCCGTGGCGGCGAGCGCGGTCGCCGCGGCGGTGGTGACGAGCCGGGATCTGTTCATCCGTGAATGCCTCTGCTGTGAAGTGGGGGGCAGGAAGGCATCAGATTACGGATGTTGCCGCACCACAGGTATGGCACGGAGGAGATGACTCCGGTGAACTCCCGGTGAAGCGGCGGCACTTCGGCCGGGACGGTGCGCCCGCCCCGGCCGAGCGACGGGGACGGGCCTGGCCCGGGTGCGCCGGACAGGGGTACGGGCCGGGCCCGCGCACCCGGCCCGTCATCCCCGCCCGTCAGGCCAGCCCGTCAGGCCAGCGCGTCGTGCAGCGCGGGCAGCAGCTTGGCCGAGGCCCACTCGGTGAACGCGGACTGGGCCTCGCCGCCCGCCTGGACCAGGGCGATCTGGTCGAATCCCGCGTCGGCGAAGGGCCGGATCTTCTCGACGAACTCCCCCACGTCGGAGCCGCAGGGGATCTGCTCGGCCACGTCCTCGGGCCGCACGTACTGCGAGGCGGCCGTGAACGCCTGGGTCCCCGGCAGCTCCGCGTTGACCTTCCAGCCACCGGCGAACCAGCGAAAATTGGCGTGCGCACGACGCATGGCCGTGTCCCTGTCCGGGTCGTAGGAGACGGGGATCTGGCCGATCCTGGGCTTCCCCGCTCCCCCGGCCTCGTCGAACATCCGGCCCAGCTCGGGCTTGGGCTCCGTCGCGATCAGCACATCGCCCAGCCGCCCCGCGAGATCGCACGACTGGCGCCCCGAGACGGCGACGCCGATGGGCGGCGCGGACTCGGGTACGTCCCACAGCTTCGCGGACTCGACGCGGTAGTGCTTGCCGTCGTGGTTGACGTAGCCGCCCTCGAAGAGGGAGCGGATGAGGGTGATGGCCTCTTCGAGCTTCTCGTGCCGCACGTTCGCGGCGGGCCATGGGCCCACGACGTGCTCGTTCAGGTTCTCGCCCGCGCCGAGCCCGAGGGTGAAGCGGCCCTCGGACAGCAACTGCACGGTCGCGGCCTTCTGGGCGACGACGACGGGGTGGTAGCGGAAGGTCGGGCACGTCACATACGAGACGAGCGGCAGCCGCTCGGTCACCTGGGCCACTGCCCCGAGCACGGTCCACACATACGGCGAGTGCCCCTGTTCGGGAAGCCAGGGAAAGAGATGGTCGGAGGCGACGGCGAAGTCGAAGCCCGCCCGCTCGGCCGCCACCGCGTCCTCGACGAGCTGGCGCGGGCCTGCTTGTTCGCCCATCAGCGTGTATCCCATACGTACCATGGCGATGGCTGTACCCCGGTGCGGCGGCGCAAGGCATCACCACGGCCACTGATCACCCGCATGGCCCGTACGGCTCGTATGACCCGTACGGCCCGCGCGGCGGTGCGCTGCTACTGGCCGCGTGCCTGGAGCGAGGCGAGGTAGGCGTTGTAGGCGGCCAGCTCCTTGTCGCCGTCCCGGTCGGCCTTGCGGTCGTCGCGACGGGCCTGGCGCTGCTCCGTCACGTACCACTGGAAGACGAGCGCCACGAGGACGATGACCGACGGGATCTCGCTGAACGCCCAGGCAATGCCCCCCGCCGCCGTCTGGTCCGAGAGCGCGGTGACCCCGAGCGAGGCGGGCGGGTCGGCGTAGGTGCTGACCATCGGGCGGGTGGCCATCATCAGCGCGATGCCGAAGAACGCGTGGAAGGGCATGCCCGCGAACAGTTCCAGCATCCGCATGACGTAGCCGGGCCGGTTCGGGCCCGGGTCGATGCCCATGATCGGCCAGAAGAAGATCAGGCCGACGGCGAGGAAGTGGACCATCATCGCGATGTGGCCCGTCTTCGAGCCCATCAGGAAGTCGAAGAGGGGGGTGAAGTAGAGCGCGTAGAGACTCGCGATGAACAGGGGGATGGTGAAGGCCGCGTGGCTGATCACGCGGACGTAGCGGCTGTGCAGCAGCGCCACCAGCAGCTCGCGGGGCCCCTTCCTGCCCCGGCCGGCCGAGGGCAGCGCCCGCAGCGTCAGCGTCACGGGGGCGCCCAGCAGAAGCAGGATCGGCGACAGCATGCTGATCACCATGTGCTGCACCATGTGCACGCTGAACAGGACCATGCCGTACTCGTTCAGCGCCGTGCACATCACCAGCGCCACCGTCAGCACGCCCACGGTCCAGGCGATGGTGCGGCTCACCGGCCAGGTGTCGCCGCGGCGGCGCAGCCGGATGACGGCCCAGCCGTACAGGCCGAGCGCCAGCAGGCAGCCGACCAGGAAGAACGGCTCGCCCGTGAACTCCAGACCCCGTCCCAGCGTGAACGGCGGCAGGTCCATCGTCATGCCGTGTCCGCTGTGATCCATCCGTGCTCTCCCGGTTCGCGCCGATCCGCCCGGACCAGCGTAGAACCGCCCCCGCCGTGCCGGGCACGCGGGGGCGGTCTGATGTGCCGCGACGGTCAGGCAGAAGCCGGACGGCCGTCAGACAGACGTCAGGCGGGCTGCGTGGCCGCCGCGATGCGCTCCTGGCGCAGCGCCTCGTACCAGCGGTCGTCGGCCGGGGGCAGCGCGTTCACGTCGAGCGCGAGCTTGATCAGCAGATCGGCGATCAGCGGGTTGCGGGCCAGCACGGGTCCGTGCATGTACGTGCCGAAGACCGTGTCGTTCCAGGCGCCCTCGGTGCCGTCACCCGTGCCGTTGCCCTTGCCGAGGCGGACCCTGGCGAGGGGGCGGGCCGTGGGGCCGAGGTGGGTGACGCCCTGGTGGTTCTCGAAGCCGGTGAGCTGCGGCAGGCCGAGGCGGTCGTCGATGTCGCCCAGCACGTCGCCGACACAGCGCTCGGCCTCGCCGCGGGTGCTGACCACGTCGAGCAGGCCGAGGCCCTGCTCACGGGCGCCGAGGTCGTTGATGAACTCGTGGCCCAGGATCTGGTACCCGGCGCAGACGGAGAAGATGATCGCGCCGTTGTCCACGGCCCGGTTCAGACCGCCGTCGCGGCGCAGCCGCTCCGCCGCGAGCCGCTGCGGCCTGTCCTCGCCGCCGCCGATGAGATAAATGTCGGCGGAGGTGGGGATCGCCTGGTCCGAGCGCACGTCCGTGCGCTCCACGAAGAGCCCGCGCTGCTGCGCGCGGCGCTCCACGACCAGCGCGTTGCCCTGATCGCCGTAGGTGCTGAGCAGGTCGGGGTAGACCCACACCACCCGGAGGCCCGTATTACTCATGCTCGCCGATCTCCTTCGGGGAACGAGGGGTCAGTTGCCGACGACGCGGCGCAGGTCCTGGAACGCGGTGTAGTTCGCGATGGCCTCGATGCGGCCGGGCGGCAGGATGCGGACGGCCTCGTCCACGTCCGAGCACACCTCGAAATCGACGCCCGCGACCTCCAGCCGCACCGCGAGGTCCAGCTTGCGGTCGCCGATGACGCAGATCGGGTGCCCGGCCAGCCGCGAGTAGTCGACGTCCCACAGCCAGGAGGTGTCGGTGCCGTCCGCGCCGCGCGCGTTGACGGAGAGGATCACGGGGGCCGGGGGCGCGTCGATGAGGGAGAAGGTCTCCAGCCAGCCCGCCGGGTTCTTGGCGAGCAGCAGCCGCACGTCACGGCCCTGGTAGGAGACGACGTCATAGCGCCCGGCGACCGCCGTCACGGCGTGCATGCGCTCCAGCGCCACCTGCGGGGGCACCCCGAAGGCGGCGGCGACGGCGGCCGACGTGGCGGCGTTGGCCTTGTTGGCGCGGCCGGGGAGCTGGAGCACGATGGGCCAGGCGGAGCCGTGCGGGTCCAGCACGTGGTCACCGGAGAGTGCCCAGCTCGGGGTGGGGCGGCGGAAGCCGCACTCGGCGCAGAACCAGTCGTCCCCGGGGCGCTGCATCACGCCGCCGCAGGCGGGGCAGGACCAGGCGTCGTCCTTCCACTCCTGGCCCGCGGCCACCCAGACCACGTTCGGCGAGGAGGAGGCGGCCCAGACCACCAGCGGGTCGTCGGCGTTGGCGATGATGACCGCCTTCTGGCCCGACAGGCCCTCGCGCCAGTGCTCGGCGAGCATGCGGGTCTCGGCGGCGCGGTCGAGCTGGTCCCTGGAGAGGTTGAGCAGCGCGATGGCCTTGGGCGTGACGTCCCTGGCGACGTTGGCGAGGTACTTCTCGTCGACCTCGATCACGCCGAACTGGGCGTCCGAGCCGCCCGCGAGCGCGGAGGTGATGCCCGCTGGCATGTTGGCGCCCAGGGCGTTCGAGACGACGATGCCGTTGGCGCGGAGTGCCTCCGCGATGAGGCGGGTCGTGGTCGTCTTGCCGTTGGTCGCCGACACCAGGACCACGTCCAGGTTCTGTGCCACGCGTGCCAGCAGGTCGGGGTCGAGTCTCAGCGCCACCTTGCCGCCGATCACCGACCCGCTGCCGCGCCCCGCGGCTCGCGACACCGCCGCTGCGGCCCTGCCGGCCGTGACGGCCAGCCTCGCCCGCGGCGACAGCGGCTCCGTGTTGCCTGCCATCGTCCTTGATCCTCCTTGCCCCTCGGTCGGGAGAAGCCTACCGAGATACCGCGCGGCCCCCGAACCGCGCCACCCTGCGAAAATCCCCGCCCCGTACCCTTGCCCCCATGCAACGCGGCACCATTCCCGGCAGTTCCGGCTCCGTACGCCCCCTGCGGAGGTACGGGGACGCGGTGCTGCACGCCGCGGCGCGCGACGTCACCGGGGACGACGGGCCGCTCGCGCCGCTCGTCGAGGACCTGTTGGCCACGATGTACGCGCACGAGGGCGTCGGTCTCGCGGCGCCGCAGATCGGTGTCCCGCTGAGGCTGTTCGTCTTCGACTGCCCCGACGACGAGGAACGCCGTCACCGAGGACATGTCGTCAACCCCCGCCTCGTGGAGGCCGACGGTGTCACCGTACGCGGTCCGGAGGGCTGTCTGTCACTCCCGGGTCTGGAGGCGGGCACGCCACGTCACGATCACACGGTGATCGAGGGCACGGATGTGGACGGCGCGCCGGTGCGGGTCGAGGGCACGGGGTTCTTCGCGCGCTGCCTCCAGCACGAGTTCGACCACCTGGAGGGGACCGTCTACGCGGACCGCCTCACGGGGCTGCGCCGGCGGCGGCTGCTGCGGGCCGTGCGGCGCGCGGGCTGGTACGGGGGCGGGTGAGCGGTACCGGTACCGGATCCGGCACCGGGTGGGCCGTCGCGGGGCCGGGGGCGCCGGACGGGCCGGGCGAGTCGGACGGGGTCAGAAGCCCGGGCCTCCCACCCTGTCCCCCGCCGCCGCAAGGCGTCCCCATAGCAGGTCGGCGAGGTGCCGGACCAGTTGGGCGCGCGAGCACGGTCTCTCGCGCAGCCACCAGTCCCCCGCCGCGTGCATCATGCCGACGATGCCGTGCCCCCAGACCCGGGCCAGCTCCTCGCCGCCGGGCCCGAGGTCGACCCGTTCGGCGATCACCTTGGCCAGCTCTTCGCCGAGCCGCCGCAGCAGGGGCGCGGAGTGCTGCCCGACGTCGAAGCTGCGCTCCACGGGGGCGCCGTCCTCGGCCGGGTGCATCAGGAAGCGGTAGACCTGCGGCCTGGCCTCGATCGCCGCGAGGTAGGTGTCGAGCGTGGCCTCGACGCGTTCACGCCGCTCCCTGGGTGCGTCGAGCGCGGCCCGCAGCGCGTCGAGGAGGGCGTCGGTGTGGCGCACGGCGAGGGCGCGGTAGAGGCCGCCCTTGTCGCCGAAGTGGCGGTACAGGATGGGCTTGGTGATCCCCGCCTCCGCCGCGATGGCGTTCATGGAGGCGCCGGGGCCGTCCCGCAGAACGACCCGGTCAGCCGCCTCCAGCAGCTCCCTGCGGCGCCGTTCCGCGGCGCTCCGCTGATCGTCGCGTTGTGTGGTCGTCCCCATGGAAGGTGCCTCCCCGCCCCTCTTGCTCGCTTTGCCCCCGCGCAACGTAACACCCGCGGTACGGAGGAAACGGGCACGGCAGTCGGGAGGAGGGGAGTTGACATCTCTTACTGGCGAGTAACAGACTCTCAATTACCGAAGGTAACCAGATGTCTGGAAGGGAACCGCCATGGCCGACCCCGCATTCGCGCTCGACCTCAACGACGAGCAGAAAGAGGTCCGGGAGTGGATCCACGGATTCGCCGCGGATGTCATCCGTCCCGCCGCGGCGGAATGGGACGAGCGCGAGGAGACCCCCTGGCCCATCATCCAGGAGGCGGCCAAGATTGGCCTGTATTCCCTTGACTTCTACGCCCAGCAGTTCTTCGACCCCACAGGACTCGGCATCCCCATGACCATGGAGGAGCTGTTCTGGGGCGACGCGGGCATCGGCCTGTCCATCGTGGGCACGGGTCTGGCGGCCGTCGGCGTGCTCGCCAACGGCACCGAGGAGCAGATAGGCACCTGGGTCCCGCAGATGTACGGGGACGCCGACGACGTGAAGGTCGCCGCCTTCTGCTCCTCCGAGCCGGACGCGGGCTCGGACGTGTCCGCCATGCGCACCCGCGCCGTCTACGACGAGGCCAAGGACGAGTGGGTCCTCAACGGCACCAAGACCTGGGCGACCAACGGCGGCATCGCCAACGTCCACGTCGTCGTGGCCGTCGTCGACCCGGAGCTGGGCTCCAAGGGCCACGCCTCCTTCATCGTCCCGCCGAACACCCCGGGCCTCTCCCAGGGCCAGAAGTTCAAGAAGCACGGCATCCGCGCCTCGCACACCGCCGAGGTCGTGCTGGAGGACGTGCGCATTCCGGGGCACTGCCTGCTGGGCGGCAAGGACAAGCTGGACGAGCGCCTCGCCCGCGCCCGTGAGCGGGCCAAGAAGGGCGGCGAGCGCATCAAGAACGCCGCGATGGCCACGTTCGAGGCGTCGCGCCCGGCCGTCGGCGCCCAGGCCGTGGGCATCGCGCGGGCCGCGTACGAGGTGGCGCTGGAGTACGCCAAGACCCGCATCCAGTTCGGCCGCCCCATCATCGACAACCAGGGCGTCGCCTTCCAGCTCGCCGACATGCGGACCCGTATCGACGCGGCGCGGCTGCTGGTGTGGCGCGCCTCGTGGATGGGCGCGGCGGGCAAGCGCTTCGAGTCGGCCGAGGGCTCGATGTCCAAGCTCTTCGCCGGGGAGACCGCCAAGACGGTGACCGCGCAGGCCATGCAGATCCTCGGCGGCAACGGATACACGCGCGAGTACCCCGTCGAGCGCATGCACCGGGACGCCGCGATCTACTCGATCTTCGAGGGCACCAGCGAGATCCAGCGCCTGGTGATCGCCCGTACGGTCTCGGGCGCCACCATCCGCTGACCTGGGCCCCGCGCCCCCCGTCAACCGGCCCGCGCTCACCGGCCCGCGCCCGGGATGTCCGGAGCGGGCCGGTAGCGCGCACGGCCCCGCCGGGCGACCATGGTGACCTGGCGGCGGTTCCGTACGTGCGGCACTCCGTGGCGCCGCGGGCCGTCGGGAGGAGGGTGCTGAGATGCCTGGTACCGCGAAGGCGCTGACGGTGTGCACGGTGGTCGCGCTTGTCATCGTGACCGCCTACACGGTGACCCTGGGGGGCAGTGGCTGGCTGTGGTTCGCCTGGATCGTGCTGGTACTGATCACCGTGGGGGCCGTGGCCACCAAGGAGAGCTGAACCGAGGGAGCGCGAGCGTGGGGCGGCCGGGTCCGGCGGGACCCGGCCGCCCTTTCCTTGCGCCCCACACCTTTGCCCCTCGCGCCCTTCGCGTGAATTGCCGCACCGCATTCCGCCCGCGTGCACCGATGATTTCCGGACAGCCGGAACGGCCGGTCCCGTGCCGCGAGGAAAGCTACTGCGAAAGGCCGACCGGCCTCTCCGCCACCCGCAGCGCACGCCTCGCTCCCTTTCACCGGAAACGGCTCCTCCCGTACGCGGAGGAACTCGTCCCGAAAGGCCGTTCCGCGCCGGGAACGGCCGGAAACAGGGGCGCGGAAACGGCGGAAACCCGGGGCGGAGGGAGTCCAAGATCACAGCTTTGCCGTCTGCTGCGATCACCCGGCCTCACCTAGCCTGCCGTCATGACGGTCCCGCCTGACGATGGGCTCTCCCTGGCCGCCGACTTCCCCGACGCCACGCGTGAGCAGTGGCGGCGACTCGTCTCGGGGGTGCTGCGCAGGACAGGGGTCACGCCCGCAGACGAAGAGGTTCCCGAGTCCGCTCTCGCCACCGCGCTGCGCGACGGCATCCGGGTGAACCCGCTCTACACCGCCGAGGACGCCGAGGCGGACCACGGCCTGCCCGGCTCCGGCCTGCCCGGCTTCGCGCCCTACACCCGGGGCGCCAGGCCCGAGGGCAATGTCGCGGGCGGCTGGGACATCCGGCAGCGCCACGCCCTGGGCGACGCGCGCGCCGTGCGCGAGGCGGTACTAGCCGACCTGGAGAACGGCGTCAGCTCCGTGTGGCTGACGGTGGGTCAGGGCGGGTTTCCCGTACGTGACCTGGCCACCGCGCTGGAGGGCGTCTATCTGGACCTGGCGCCCGTCGTCCTCGAAGCGGGCGCAGAGGCGGGCGCGGCTGGCCGGGAGCTGCTCCGGCTCTACGCGGCCTCCGGCGGCCCCTCCCCCGACGCACCGGCCAACCTGGGCGCCGACCCGCTGGGCCACGCGGCCCGCACGGGGCGGCACACGGAGGCCGAGGCCCTGGGCGCCGACGCGGCCGGGCTGGCCGTGCTCTGCGCTGCCGACCACCCCGGTGTGCGGGCCCTCACCGTCGACGCGCTGCCCTACCACGAGGCGGGCGCCTCCCCCGCGCAGGAGCTGGGGTGCGCGCTGGCCACCGGGGTGGCCTATCTGCGGCTGCTGACGGAAGCGGGGCTCCCGGTGGCCGAGGCGTGCGCGCAACTGGAGTTCCGCTACGCGGCGAGCGCCGACCAGTTCACCACCATCGCGTCCTTCCGCGCCGCCAGGCGGCTGTGGGCGCGGGTCGTGGAGGCGTGCGGCGCGGATCCTGAGGCGGGTGCGCAGCGCCAGCACGCCGTGACCTCGCCGGTGATGATGACCCGGCGCGACCCGTGGGTGAACATGCTGCGCACGACCGTCGCCGCGCTGAGCGCCGGGGTCGCGGGCGCCGACGCGGTGACCGTGCTGCCCTTCGACCACGCGCTGGGTGTCCCCGACGGCTTCGCGCGCCGCATCGCCCGCAACACCTCCAGCATCCTCGTGGAGGAGTCCCGGCTGGCCGGGGTGATCGACCCCGCCGGCGGCTCCTGGTACGTGGAGCGGCTGACCGACGAGCTGGCCCGCGCCGCCTGGGCCTGGTTCCAGGAGATCGAGCGCGCGGGAGGCATGGCGGCGGCGCTGCGCGAAGGGCTCGTCGCCGGACGGCTGGACGACGAGTGGGCCCGGCGCTCCGCCGAGCTGGCCCGCAGGCGGGAGCCGGTGACCGGGGTGAGCGAGTTCCCGAACCTGGCGGAGCGGCCGCCGAGGCGCGAGGCTCCGCCCGCGCCCGCGAGCGGCGGACTGCCGCGCGTGCGGCGCGACGACGGCTTCGAGGAGCTGCGGGCACGCTCCGACGCGCACCTGGCCGCGACGGGCGGGCGGCCGAGGCTCTTCCTCGCCGCGCTCGGACCGGCCGCCGAGCACACCGCGCGGGCCTCCTTCGTCGCCAACCTCCTCCAGGCGGGCGGCATCACACCGGTGCACGACCCCGTGTCGGTCGACGCGGCCTCGGCCGGTGCGGCGCTGGCCCGCAGCGGGGCCACGGTGGCGTGTTTGTGCTCCAGCGACGAGCGCTACGCGCGGGAGGCGGGCGAGGTGGCCGCCGAGCTGAAGGCCGCGGGCGCGGCGCACGTGCTTCTGGCGGGCCGCCCTGGCGAGGAGCGGGACGCCTTTCTGCACGCGGGGGTCGACGAGTTCGTCGCGGCGGGCTGCGACGCCGTCGCCGTCCTCTCCTCGCTTCTCGACCGGATCGGAGTGGCATGACCGACAGCGCGGCCCGTCAGCCGGGCACCGTCCCCGACTTCTCCACGATCGCGCTGGACCCCGGGCCCGGACACGGGCACGACAGCGGCGCGCGGCCGGAGGGTTCTGCGGAGCAGTGGCGCGAGGCGGTGCGGAAACGCACCGGGAAGAGCGCCGAGGAGCTGTCGTGGGACACGCCCGAGGGCATCACCGTCAAGCCCCTCTACACCGGTGAGGACCTGGCGGGTCTGGACTTCCTGTCGACGTATCCGGGGATCGCGCCGTATCTGCGCGGCCCGTACCCGACGATGTACGTCAACCAGCCATGGACGATCCGCCAATACGCGGGCTTCTCCACCGCCGAGGAGTCCAACGCCTTCTACCGGCGCAACCTGGCGGCGGGCCAGAAGGGCCTCTCGGTCGCCTTCGACCTGCCCACGCACCGCGGCTACGACAGCGACCACCCGCGTGTCACGGGCGACGTCGGCTTGGCGGGCGTCGCCATCGACTCCATCTACGACATGCGGCAGCTCTTCGACGGCATCCCGCTGGACCGGATGAGCGTGTCGATGACGATGAACGGTGCCGTGCTGCCGGTGCTCGCGCTCTACATCGTCGCGGCCGAGGAGCAGGGTGTGCCGCCCGAGAAGCTGGCGGGGACCATCCAGAACGACATCCTCAAGGAGTTCATGGTCCGCAACACCTACATCTATCCGCCGCAGCCCTCGATGCGGATCATCTCGGACATCTTCGCGTACACCTCGCGGAAGATGCCGCGCTACAACTCCATCTCCATCTCCGGGTACCACATCCAGGAGGCCGGGGCGACGGCCGATCTGGAGCTGGCGTACACGCTGGCCGACGGGGTCGAGTACCTGCGCGCCGGGCTGGACGCGGGGATGGACGTGGACTCCTTCGCGCCCCGGCTCTCGTTCTTCTGGGCGATCGGCATGAACTTCTTCATGGAGATCGCCAAGCTGCGCGCGGCGCGGCTGCTGTGGGCCAGGCTCGTGCGGCAGTTCGGCCCGGAGAACCCCAAGTCGCTGTCGCTGCGCACCCATTCGCAGACCTCGGGCTGGTCGCTGACCGCGCAGGACGTGTTCAACAATGTGACCCGCACCTGTGTGGAGGCCATGGCCGCCACACAGGGCCACACCCAGTCGCTGCACACCAACGCGCTGGACGAGGCGCTGGCGCTGCCCACCGACTTCTCGGCCCGTATCGCACGCAACACGCAGTTGCTGCTCCAGCAGGAGTCCGGCACGTGCCGCGTCATCGACCCATGGGGCGGCAGCGCGTACGTCGAGCGGCTGACCCACGACCTCGCGCGGCGTGCCTGGCAGCACATCGAGGAGGTCGAGGCGGCCGGGGGCATGGCGAAGGCCATCGACGCGGGCATCCCGAAGCTGCGCGTCGAGGAGGCGGCGGCGCGTACGCAGGCGCGGATCGACTCGGGGCGGCAGCCGGTCATCGGCGTCAACAAGTACCGGGCCGAGAGCGACGAGCAGATCGAGGTGCTCAAGGTCGACAACTCCTCCGTGCGCGCCCAGCAGATCGAGAAGCTGCGGCGGCTGCGCGAGGAGCGCGACGAGGACGCGTGCCGGGCGGCGCTGCGGGCGCTCACCGCGTCGGCCGAGGCGGGGCCCGGCAGCGGTTCGGAGGGCGACGGCCTGGAGGGCAATCTGCTGGCCCTCGCGGTGGACGCGGCCCGCGCGAAGGCCACCGTCGGCGAGATCTCCGACGCGCTGGAGAAGGTGTACGGAAGGCACGCGGGCCAGATCCGTACCATCTCCGGTGTGTACAGGAACGAGGCCGGGACGTCGCCCGGAGTGGAGCGCACCCGCGCGCTGGTGGAGGCGTTCGAGGAGGCGGAGGGACGGCGTCCCCGGCTGCTGGTGGCGAAGATGGGCCAGGACGGCCACGACCGGGGCCAGAAGGTGATCGCCACGGCGTTCGCCGACCTCGGCTTCGACGTGGACGTCGGCCCGCTGTTCCAGACCCCGGCCGAGGTGGCGCGGCAGGCCGTGGAGGCGGACGTGCACATCGTGGGCGTCTCCTCGCTCGCCGCAGGACACCTCACGCTCGTGCCCGCGCTGCGGGAGCAACTGGCCGAGGCCGGGCGGGAGGACATCATGATCGTCGTCGGCGGGGTGATCCCACCGCAGGACGTGGACGCGCTGCACGAGGCCGGGGCCGCCGCGGTCTTCCCGCCCGGCACGGTCATCCCGGACGCCGCGCACGACCTGGTGAACAAGCTGGCCGCCGCGCTCGGCCACGAGTGGTGAGGCCATGCCGCCGACGATCGACATCGACCGTTACGCCGAGGGCGTCCTCGCCGGTTCGCGGGCGCACGTCGCGCGCGCCATCACCCTCGTCGAGTCCACCCGCGCCGACCACCGCGCCCTCGCCCAGAAGCTGCTGACGGAGCTGCTGCCGCACGCGGGCACCGCGCGCCGGGTGGGCATCAGCGGCGTGCCCGGCGTGGGCAAGTCCACGTTCATCGACGCGCTGGGCACGCTGCTGACCGGGCGCGGGCACCGGGTCGCGGTGCTCGCCGTCGATCCGTCGTCCAGCCGTACGGGCGGCTCCATCCTGGGCGACAAGACCCGGATGGAGCGGCTGGCGGTCAACCCGGACGCGTTCGTCCGCCCCTCCCCCACCTCGGGCACGCTGGGCGGGGTCGCGAAGGCGACCCGCGAGACCATGATCGTCATGGAGGCGGCCGGCTACGACGTGGTGCTCGTGGAGACCGTGGGCGTCGGGCAGTCCGAGACGGCCGTCGCGCAGATGGTGGACTCCTTCCTGCTGCTGACCCTCGCGCGTACGGGCGACCAGCTCCAGGGCATCAAGAAGGGCGTGCTGGAACTGGCGGACGTGATCGCCGTGAACAAGGCGGACGGCCCCCACGAGCGCGACGCGCGCTCAGCCGCGCGTGAACTCGCGGGCGCGCTACGGCTGATGCAGTCCGCCGACGCGGCCTGGACGCCGCCCGTGCTCAGTTGCAGCGCCAGGGAGAGTGCGGGGCTCGACACGGTGTGGGAGCGCCTGGAGCAGCACCGGGGCGTGCTGGACTCCTCGGGGAAGCTCGCGCGCAAGCGGCGCGACCAGCAGGTGGACTGGGCATGGGCGATGGTGCGCGACCAGTTGCTGAGCCGTCTCCAGGAGCACCCGGAGGTGCGCAGGCTGGCGCCCGGGCTGGAGGAGCGGGTGCGGGAGGGGTCGCTGACGGCGACGCTGGCGGCCGAGCGCATCGTGGAGGCGTTCGGGCTGCCGCGTGCGTGAACGCGCGTGGGCGCGCGGGCCGCGCCGTGCTGCCCCGTGAGTGACGACAAAGACGAGACGACAGCCTGGGCGGACCGTAGGTCTGCCGGGCCGGAAGGGACGAAGGAGCACATGCGCCTGACCGTCAGCCGCCACCCGTCCGGGGCCGCCCGGTGAACCGCGAGACCCTCAGCGCTTCCGGTGTGCCCGCCGACGACGCGCCCGGCGCGCCCGTGCTGTGCCACAGGGACGGCCGCACGGGCCGCATCAGGCTCAACCGGCCCCGCGCCCTCAACGCCCTCGACCACACCATGGTGCGCCGTATCGACGCGGCGCTCACCGCGTGGGAGCGGGACGAGGACGTGTCGGCCGTCGTCCTCACCGGCGAGGGCGGGCGCGGGCTGTGCGCGGGCGGCGACATCCGCGGCATCCACGCGGACGTGAGCGGCGGCGGAGGTGAGGCGTCGGCCGCTTTCTGGCGCGACGAGTACCGGCTCAACGCGCGCATCGCCCACTACCCCAAGCCGTATGTCGCCGTCATGGACGGCATCGTCATGGGCGGCGGCGTGGGTGTGTCAGCGCACGGCGATGTGCGGGTGGTCACCGAGCGGTCGGCCGTCGCGATGCCCGAGACCGGGATCGGTTTCGTGCCCGACGTGGGCGGCACCTGGCTGCTCTCCCGCGCCCCCGGCGAGCTGGGCACCCATCTCGCCCTCACAGCGGGGCCCGTCGGCGCGGGCGACGCGCTGTTGTGCGGGCTCGCCGACCACTTCGTGCCCTCGGACCGGCTCGGAGCGTTCACCTCGGCGCTCGCCGAGGTGGATGTGACGGAGGCGCTGCGCCTGCACGCGGGGACGGCCCCGGCCGCCGGGCTGGCGGAACACCGCGAGTGGATCGACTCCTGCTACGCGGCCGACAGCGTCGAAGAGATCCTGCGGCGGCTGCGCGACCACGGCGCGACGGAGGCCAAGGAGGCGGCCGAGCGCGTCGAGTCCAAGTCGCCCACGGCGCTCAAGGTCACCCTGGCCGCGCTGCGCAGGGCCCGGGAGGCGGGGACGCTGGAGGAGGTGCTCGACCAGGAGTACCGCGTCTCGTGCGCCGCACTGCGCGACCCCGACTTCCTGGAGGGCGTCCGCGCCCAGGTCATCGACAAGGACCGGGCGCCGCGCTGGGCGCCCGCGCGGCTCGACGAGGTGAGCGAGGCGGAGGTGGAGCGCCACTTCGCCCCGCTCGGCGACGGCGAGCTGGGGCTCGCGCCCGTACGCTGACCGCGCCGGGCGGTCACGGTGGGGGGCGGGCCCCTTCGGGACCCGCCCCCCCGCGCCGTCTCAGTCGATCTCCGAGACCGCCTCGGCGAACTGCGCCTTGTAGAGCCGCGCGTAGGCGCCGCCCGCTTCCAGCAGCTCGGTGTGGGTGCCCTGTTCCACGATGGACCCGTTCTCCATCACCAGGATCACGTCGGCGTCGCGGATCGTGGACAGCCGGTGGGCGATGACGAAGCTGGTGCGGCCGTGCGCCAGCCGTGCCATCGCCCGCTGGATCAGCACCTCCGTACGGGTGTCGACGGAGCTGGTCGCCTCGTCGAGCACCAGGATCACGGGGTCGGCGAGGAAGGCACGCGCGATGGTGATGAGCTGCTTCTCGCCCGCGCTGACTCCGGTGCCCTCGTCGTCCAGCACCGTGTCGTAGCCGTCGGGCAGGGTGCGGATGAACCGGTCGGCGTGCGCCGTGCGCGCGGCCTCCTCGACCTGCTCGCGGGTGGCGTCCTGCTTGCCGTAGGCGATGTTCTCCGCGATCGTCCCGTGGAAGAGCCAGGTGTCCTGGAGCACCATCCCGATCCCGGAGCGCAGTTCCTCGCGGTTCATGGCCGCGACATCTGTGCCGTCCAGCAGGATGCGTCCGCCCCGCACCTCGTAGAACCGCAGCAGCAGGTTGACCAGCGTGGTCTTGCCCGCCCCCGTCGGGCCGACGATGGCCACCGTCTGGCCTGGCTCGACGGACAGCGACAGGTCCTCGATGAGCGGGCGTTCGGGGTCGTAGCGGAAGGAGACATGTTCCAGCGCGACGCGCCCGTCGAGCCGCTCCGGGCGTGCCGCCTCCTTCTCCGACGGCTCGGGCGACTGCTCCTCGGCGTCGAGCAGTTCGAAGACCCGCTCGGCCGAGGCCACCCCGGACTGCACGAGGTTGGCCATGGAGGCGACCTGGGTCAGCGGCTGGCTGAACTGGCGCGAATACTGCACGAACGCCTGCACGTCCCCGATCGACAGGGCCCCGGAGGCGACGCGGAGTCCGCCTACGACGGCGACGAGCACATAGTTGAGGTTGCCGACGAACATCATGGCGGGCTGCATGATCCCGCTGATGAACTGGGCCTTGAAGCCCGCCCGGTACAGCGCCTCGTTCTGCTCGCGGAACGCGGCGGCCGACTCCTTCTGGCGCCCGAAGACCTTCACCAGCGCGTGGCCCGTGTACATCTCCTCGATGTGCGCGTTCAGCTTCCCCGTGGACTTCCACTGCTGCACGAACTGGGGCTGCGCGCGCTTGCCGACGCGCGTGGCCACCAGGACCGACAGCGGCACCGTCAGCAGCGCCACGAGCGCCAGCAGCGGCGAGATCCACAGCATCATCACCAGCACGCCCACGATCGTCAGCGCCGAGTTGACGAGCTGGCCCATGGTCTGCTGGAGCGTCTGGCCGAGGTTGTCGATGTCGTTGGTGACCCGGCTCAGCACCTCGCCCCTGGTCTGCTTGTCGAAGTACGACAGCGGCAGCCGGGACAGCTTCTCCTCGACCTGCTCGCGCAGCCGGAAGACGGTGCCGTTGATGGCCCGTACGGACAGCCGGGTGGAGATCAGCATCAGCACGCCCGCCACCGCGAAGGCGGCGAGCGCGGTCAGCAGCACGGTGCCGACGGCCGTGAAGTCGATGCCCTTGCCCGGGGTGAAGTCCATCCCGGAGAGCATGTCGGCGACATCGCCCTCGCCCTTCGCGCGCATCCCCTCCAGCACCTGTTCGCGGCTCACGCCCCCGGGCATCGAGCGGCCGACGAAGCCCGAGAAGATCAGGTCCGTCGCGCGGCCGAGGATCTTCGGGCCGAGCACGCTCAGCCCGACGCTGGCCACCCCGGCCAGCAGCATCCCCCACAGCGCCGCGCGCTCGGGCCTGAACTGCCGCAGCAGCCGCTTGCCCGAGCCCTTGAAGTCCATCGAACGCTGGACGGGCCCGCCGCCCATCATGCGCGCCGGGCCACTCATGCCGCCTCCTGCTCGGTGAGCTGGGAGAGCACGATCTCCCGGTAGGTCTCGCTCGAAGCCATCAGTTCGTGGTGCCTGCCCTCGCCCGCCACCCGGCCCTCGTCCAGGACGAGGATGCGGTCCGCTTCACGTATCGTCGCCACCCGCTGGGCGACGATGAGGACGGTCGCCTCTGCGGTCTCCCTGGCCAGCGCGGCGCGCAGCGCGGCGTCCGTCGCGTAGTCGAGCGCGGAGAAGGAGTCGTCGAAGAGGTAGATCTCGGGCCGGTGCACCAGCACCCGCGCGATGGCCAGGCGCTGGCGCTGGCCGCCCGACACATTGCTGCCGCCCTGCGCGATCGGCGCGTCGAGTCCGCCCTCCATGCTCGCGACGAACTCGCGGGCCTGCGCCACCTCCAGCGCGTGCCACAGTTCCTCGTCCGTGGCGTCGGGCCGCCCGTAGCGCAGGTTCGACGCGACGGTCCCCGAGAACAGGTAAGGGCGCTGGGGCACCAGGCCCACCGTCCCGGCCAGCAGCTCGGGGTCCAGCGCGCGCACGTCCTCGCCGTCGACGAGCACGCTGCCCTCGGTGGCGTCGAACAGGCGCGGTACGAGCCCGAGCAGCGTCGACTTGCCGCTGCCCGTCGAACCGATCACCGCCGTCGTCTCGCCGGGGCGCGCCAGCAGGTCGATGCCCTGGAGGACGGGCGCTTCGGCGCCCGGGTAGCGGAACCCGGCGCCGCGCAGCTCCAGTTGGCCGTGCCTGCGCAGGGTGCGTACGGGTGCTGAGGGCGGGACCACGCTCGACGCGGTGCCCAGTACCTCCTCGATCCGCTCGGCGCAGACCTCGGCGCGGGGCATCATCATGAACATGAAGGTGGCCATCATCACGGACATGACGATCTGCATCAGATAGGCCAGGAACGCGGTCAGGGCGCCGATCTCCATGCCGCCGCTGTCGATGCGGTGCGCGCCGAACCAGACGACGGCGACGCCGGAGACGTTCACGACCGTCATGACCGTGGGGAACATCAGCGCCATCAGCCGGCCGGTGCGTATCTGGACGTCGGTCAGTGCGGTGTTGCCCTCGTGGAAGCGGCGCTGCTCGTAGTCGTCCTTGACGAAGGCGCGGATGACGCGGATGCCGGTGATCTGCTCGCGCAGCACGCGGTTCACCCCGTCGAGGCGCTCCTGCATGGTGCGGAACAGCGGGCGCATCCGGCGCACGATCATCATGACCGCCACCCCGAGCACCGGCACCACGGCCAGCAGCACGGAGGAGAGCGGCACGTCCTGGCCGAGGGCCATGAAGATGCCGCCGAAGCACATGATGGGCGCCGCGACCACGAGCGTGAACGCCATCAGGGTCAGCATCTGGACCTGCTGGACGTCGTTGGTCGTGCGGGTGATGAGGGAGGGGGCGCCGAAGTGCCCGACCTCGCGCGAGGAGAAGGACTGCACCCGGTCGAAGATGCCCGCGCGGATGTCCCTGCCGAGCGCCGCGGCGGTGCGGGCACCGTAGAAGACGGCGCCGATGTTGCAGACGACCTGGACGACGGAGACCGCGAGCATGAGGCCGCCGAAGCGGAGGATGTAGCCCGTGTCCCCGAGGACGACACCGTTGTCGATGATGTCGGCGTTGAGAGTGGGCAGATAGAGCATCGCCGACGTCTGGACGAGCTGGAGCAGGACGAGCAGAACGATGGGACGTTTGTACGGGATGAGATGAGAACGGAGCAGGCGTATCAGCACACCAATTACCTCAAAGAGGACGAGACCGGAGAAGAGCGGCCCCCATTTTCGGTGATGACCGCTCTCAGCACGCCCAACTCCGGGCAAAGAGCCCGGAGATCGCTGTTGGCTGAACCTCGTGGGGCGCTCAACCTTTTCGGTGTGTGGTGCGTCCGGGTGTCCTCCGAGGCGGGTGGGCTGGCGGGCGGGGCTCAGGCGGTGTCGGTGACAGTGACGCTGACCGCTGCCGCCGGGGCGGCGCCCGTATCCGTGCCCGTACCCGCCCTCGCCGTCTCGCGCACCGCCGCCTCCACGGCCGTGCGCACCGCGCGTGCCACGTCCACCGCGCGGTGGCCTCGGCGCACCGCGAGGTGCACCCGTACCCGCCAGCTTCCGTCGCCCTGCCGGTGCGCCTTGACGCCTGGCGCTCCGCGGTCGCCGAGGGCGCCGCGCGGGGCCAGGGTGCCCCGGCCGCCGCGCAGCAGCTCGGCGAAGCCGGGGCGCAGATAGGCCACGCCCGGAACCGCGTTCGCCGCACGCGCCGCGGCCTGCGCCACCTCAGCGTCGCCGCGCTCCCCTGAACCGGCGGCGGCCGGTACGTCGCCCGCCATCAGCGCTCGCCTCCCTCGCGCGTCGCGGCTCCGGGATCGGGGTCGGGATCGGGATCGGGATCGATGGGTGCGTCGTAGTCGTAGAGGTCCACGACGCGCACGTCCACCGCGCTGACGTCCATGCCCAGTTCCTCGTCCGCCGCGCCGAGGACGCGTGCGCGCACAGCCTCCGCCAGCTCGGGCACCGTCCAGGAGAAGGCGGCTGCGACCTCCAGCCTGACCCGTACCGGACCGCGCCGGGGACCGGCCTCCCCCGTCGCACCCTCCTCCGCCGGGGCCCAGGGCTCGACGCGGCAACTGCCCGCGCGGACGCCGGGCAGCGCCTCGGCGGCGCTCCGGAAGGTCCTGGCCGCGGCGGTCTCGATCATCCAGATGTCCTCCTCGTCCGTACCCAGCGGGAGGGTGCGCCCTGGGCGCAGCTCCGCGCGCACCATGTCCATCACCCGCGCGGTCACCGAGGCGGCGACGTCCGTGCCCCGCGCCTCCTCCTCCGCGTCCGCCGTCCGCAGCCTGCTCACATAGCCGTTCAGGAGCAGCAGCCGTTCGCGGGCAGCCTGGCAGTAGGGGCAGTCGCGCGGGTGCGGCGCCTCCGCCGGAGCGGAGGGGTCCGCCGCAGCCCCGCCGTCCCCGTCGTCCCCGCTCTCCTCTGCGTCCCACTCCGCCCAGACGCTGCTGAGGGGACGTCCACAGGCCAGCACCTCTTCGCTCCCGTCGCCCTCACCCCAGGGCCCCTCGTCGTCCGGCCCGCCCGGGTCCGCGTTCATCGCCATGCGCCCATCGCCTCCGTCAGATAGCGGCGTGCCCGGAAGATCCGGCCTCTCACGGACTGCGGGCTGACGCCGACGGCCTCCGCGATGTCCGCGTACGACAGTCCGTGCAGTTCCCTCAGCACCCAGCACGCGCGGGTCCGCGGGGTCAGCTCCCCCAGCGCACGGGACAGTTCCTCGACCGCGGCGGCGCCCTCGGCCGCCCGCGTGGGCGAGGACGCGTGGTCCGGGGCCACCGGTTCGGCGACCGCGTCCAGCGGGGCGCTGGGACGGTGCGAACGCAGCGCGCTGAGGCACTTGTTGGTGACGATCCGGTACATCCACGTCCGGAACGCGGCATCGCCACGGAACTCCGGCAGCCTGCGCCAGGCGTTCACGAACGCCTCCTGCACGGCGTCCTCCGCGTCCCCCTTGCCGCCCAGCAGACGGTGCGCCATCTGGACGAGCACCGGGGCATGGCGTCTGACGAGCACCTCGAACGCCTCCTCGTCCCCCTCACCCGCGCGCACGGCCAGCAGCGAGTCGTCGGCCTCGTCCAGCCGGGAGGGTGGCGGTGCCTCCCCGCGCGCCGGGGGCTGGTCCTCCACGGACACTCGGCGGCTCCCTTCCCGCTTTCCGCTTTCCGCTTCCTGTGCACTCGCCCTCGAACATGGGGGGGTGCACGCGCGGCCTCGGACTCATGTGCCGGCACGCGGCAACTTCTCATGGGATGGCAGGAAAAGGCGGCTGACACCCCGTATGCACCCCTATTGCCACGGTTGGCACCACGGTCGTGCCATGCCCCCGTCGGGTGTGAGAACGGTCGGCCGAGGAACACGGCTCGCGGGTACGGCGAAGGGCCGCCGCCGATCGTGAACGGTTACACGGGTCGGTGCTTGCACATACACTGCGTCCCCGGAGACGCCCAATGACCTGGTACGACGCGGCCCCGGAGCCGAGACAGTAGAGCGAGGAGCTCCCCGTGTTCTATTACCTGCTGAAGTACGTCGTCCTGGGACCGCTTCTGAGGCTGTGTTTCCGCCCCCGCATCGAAGGACTTGAGCACATCCCGGAGGAGGGCGCCGCCATCGTCGCCGGGAACCATCTGTCCTTCTCCGACCACTTCCTGATGCCCGCCATGCTCCGGCGCCGCATCACCTTCCTCGCGAAGTCCGAGTACTTCACGGGCCCTGGCATCAAGGGCAGGCTCACCGCCGCGTTCTTCCGCAGCATCGGCCAGATCCCCGTGGACCGCTCGGGGAAGGGCGCCGGGCAGGCGGCCATCAAGGAGGGGCTGGGCGTGCTGCGCAAGGACGAACTCCTCGGCATCTACCCGGAGGGCACCCGCTCGCACGACGGGCGGCTCTACAAGGGGCGGGTGGGCGTCGCGGCGATGGCGCTCAAGGCGGGGGTCCCCGTGATCCCCTGCGCCATGGTCGGCACCTTCGAACTCCAGCCGCCCGGGCGGCGGTTCCCGCGTCTCGGCCAGGTGACGATCCGGTTCGGGAAGCCGCTGGACTTCTCGCGCTACGACGGCATGGACGAGGAACGCGTGGCGCTGCGCGCGGTCACCGACGAGATCATGAGCGAGATCCTACGGCTGTCGGGCCAGGAGTACGTGGACCTGTACGCGCCCGACGCCAAGGCCCAGCAGGCGAAGGAACGCGAGCTGGAGAAGGAGCGCGAGAAGGAGCGGGACCGGGAGAAGGGCCTCGGCCGGGGTTGGGGGCGGCCGGGTCCTCGCTGGGCGTGCTGCCCGGCCGGCCCGCGGGTTTTCGGGTCTCGCCCCCCCGCGCGGGGGCCCCGGGGACCACCCCCGCGTGGGGGGCGGCGGGTTCCCCCGGCCCCCCCTCCGTCACGCCGACTCTTCTGTCACGCCGACGCGCCCTTCACACCGACGCGTCCATCGCACCGACGCGTCCGTCACACCGAATCCCGCGCTACGGGCGCGCGGCAACCCCTGGCAGCTCGGCGGCCTTCGCCGCCGCGGCCGTGCCCGCCTTCTTCGCGCTCGCCTTCTCCGGCTCGGGCGTGGCGTGCGGTGCGCAGGTCACGTCCTGCGCGTCGACGGTGCCCTTGAGGAGGTAGGCGTCGACCCGCTCGTTGATGCAGGCGTTCTCGACGTTGGTGATGCCGTGCGAGCCGGCGTCGCGCTCGGTGATCAGGCGCGAGCCCTTGAACCGCTTGTGCAGCTCGACCCCGCCCGCGTACGGCGTCGCCGCGTCACGCGTGGCCTGCGCGATGAGGACGGGCGGCAGCCCCTTGCCCGTGCCGACCTCTACCGGCGTCCGCTGCTTCTCGGGCCAGGTGGCACACGGCAGGTTCATCCACGCGTTGGACCAGGTGAGGAAGGGGTACTTCTCGTGCAGCCTGGAGTTGTCCCGGTCCCACTTGCGCCAACTGGTGGGCCACTTGGCGTCGGTGCACTCGACGGCCGTGTAGACGGCGTTGCCGTTCTCCGAGGACTTGTTGCCCTCGGTGTCTGACATGTCGGGGCCCGCCGCGTCGACGAGTGCCTGCTCGTCGCCCTTGAGGTAGGCGGACCACACGGAGGCGACCTCCGCCCACATCTGGTCGTAGTACGGCGCGTTCTGGAAGAAGCCGGTCAGCTCGGCCGGGCCGACGACGCCGCCGACGGGCTGCTTCTTGGCCGTCGCGCGCAGCTTCTCCCACTGCCGCTGGACCTTCGCGGGGGTGTCGCCGATGCCGTAGACGTCATCGTGCTGGGCGACCCACTTCGTCCAGTCCTGCCAGCGCGTCTCGAAGGCGACGTCCTGGTCGAGGTTGGCCTCGTACCAGATCTTCTCGCGGGAGGGGTTGACCACGCTGTCCACGACCATGCGGCGGACGTGGTCGGGGAAGAGGGTGCCGTAGACGGCGCCCAGGTAGGTGCCGTAGGAGACACCGAGGTAGTTGAGCTTCTTGTCGCCCAGTGCCGCGCGGATGACGTCCAGGTCGCGGGCCGTGTTCGGCGTCGTCATGTGCGGCAGCAGATCACCGCTGCGCTCGGCGCAGCCCTCCGCGTACTCGCGGGCCAGCTTGCGCTGCGCGCGCTTGTCGGCCTCGTCGTCGGGGACGGTGTCCATCTTCGGCGCCTTCACGAACTCCTGCGGGTCCATGCAGGAGATGGGGGCCGAGTGGCCGACGCCGCGCGGGTCGAAGCCGACGAAGTCGTACGCCTTGGCCGTCTTGGTCCACAGCGGGCTCTTGCTGGTTATTCGCGCGGGGAACCGCATGCCGGAACCGCCGGGTCCGCCCGGGTTGTAGACGAGGGAGCCCTGCCGCTCGTCCTTGCTGCCCGTGCTGCGGGCGCGGTCGACGGCGATGTCGATCGTCTTGCCGTCGGGCTTGGCGTAGTCGACCGGTACGGTGACGTAGCCGCACTGGATGGGCTTCGCCAGGCCCCAGTCGGCGGGGCAGTCCTTCCAGTCGACGCCCTTCTTCGCCGCGCGCGCGGCGGCCTTCGCGACGCCCTTGGCCTCGGCCGTGCCGCCGGCGTGCCGCGCCTGCTCCCGCGCGCTCGCGGCGCCCTCGGCCGCTGTCGTCGCGGCCGTCCCCGTCGTACCGGCGAAGGCCGACGGCGCGGCCACGGCGCCCGCGAGGAGCGCCCCGACCGCGAGGGTCCCGGCGACCCCGGCCGCTGCTTTCCGTCTGTTCACGGTGTGTCCCCCCTGGGGCTGACGCCGCTGGTGGCGGCGGTGAACGGCGATCACTGCGTGATCACATTGGCTGTTGGACGGATCCTTCCGCCTCAGGGGCAGCGCGGGACAGTGCGTACAGATGTTCTTTACCAAGAAGTGACGGTGCCCGCACTCTCCAGCAGCCGCCGCACCCGCAGCGCGTCCGGTGCGACGGCCGTCACCAGGACCGCGGGACCGGCCAGCGGGGTGACGGCGGCGCCGGGGCCCAGGACGCGGGCCTCGGGCGGGTCGTCCTCGAAGTCCGGGTCGACGACGAGGAGCTGGCCCACGGCCCGGTTGCCGCCGAGGACGGCCGCGCTGTCCCAGCCGGGGGTGCCGGGGCCGAAGGAGAGCTGCTGGTCGAGCAGCGCTCGGCCGTTCCGGTGAACGGTGAGGCGGGTGACGAGCCGTCCGGGCTCCTCGTTGCTGCGGCCCAGCACCTGCTCGTCGCGCAGCACGAGGCGCGCCGTGCGGGCGAGGTCGACGCGGAGGGTCTGGCGCAGGTCGCTCCCGGCAGCCGAGATCAGCGGCTCGGGCAGCCAGTGCGCGCACGCACCCTCGCCGACGCTCAGCCGGGTGTCGTACGTGGCCTGCTCGCCGCCCCTGCCGGGGAGCGCGATGGTGGCCGCGCTCCCGTCGAAGCGCAGCCGCGCCCCGTCCGCCACGCGGGCCTCGATGGCGAGCCGGTCGCCGCCGAGGGGCGCGCTCATGGCGCCGACGAGAGTGACGCGGGCCTCGGGCCCGGCCGCGCGGGTGCGGCGGGGCGCGAGGGGGCCCTCACCGCTGAGCAGCGGCAGGCGGGTGCCGCCGCGCCCGTCGGGCTCGGCGGTGATCCGCGCGGTGGCCCGCACACCGGCACCGGCGGCACCGGAAGCGGCGGCACCCGGTGCCGGGACCGGCCCGCCCGTCGGTCCGGTCCGGCGGCCGGGAGCCTGGGCCTGTGCCTCGGCCTGCGGGACGCTCATGCCGGGACGGGTGCCTGCGACCAGGCGGCGAGCCTCTCGCGTACCCAGTCGGCGACGGGCCCGACCCCGTTCTCCGAGGTCAGCGAGGTGAAGGCGACGGGCAGTTCGCCGCGCTGCGCCTTGGCGTCGCGGGCCATGCCCGCCAGGTCGGAGCCGACGTAGGGGGCGAGGTCGGTCTTGTTGACGACGAGGAGGTCGGCCGTGGAGACGCCGGGGCCGCCCTTGCGGGGGATGTCGTCGCCGCCCGCGACGTCGATGACGAAGATCTGCGCGTCGACGAGGCCCTTGGAGAAGGTGGCGGTCAGGTTGTCGCCGCCGGACTCGACGAGGATGAGGTCGAGGGGACCCGTGGCGTCCTCCAGGTCCTCGACCGCTTCGAGGTTGGCGGAGATGTCGTCGCGGATCGCGGTGTGCGGGCAGGCGCCGGTCTCGACCGCCGTGATGCGCTCGGGCGGCAGCACGGCCTCGCGCAGCAGGTATTCGGCGTCCTCGCGGGTGTAGATGTCGTTGGTGACGACCGCGAGGGAGTACCGCTCGCGCAGCGTGCGGCACAGCGCCGCGACGGTGGCGGTCTTGCCGGAGCCGACGGGCCCGCCCAGGCCGATGCGCAGCGCGCGGCGGCTGCCGTCGGCGCGGGTGGGCGCGGCGCTGTGGGTGTGCCGTTCGGGGAAGTCCGTGGTGTGGTCGAGGTGCATGGGGTCCTCCGGTGTGGTGCGGGTCGGGAGGGTCGGTTCGGTGAGCGGGGCGGAGCGGAACGGGGCGCGCCGGGCCGGGTGCCGCAGGGGCGGGACGGGGCGCGCCGGGCCGCCGCCCGCTCTCAGGACGCGAACAGGCGCATGTGCCAGGTCGCGTGGTCTTCTGCCGCGATGTCGAGCAGGGGCGCGGAGGCGGCGGGGAGGGTGTCCGCGTCGTCGGTGCGGGCCGTCGCCGCCGCCTGCCCGGCCACCTCGTCCAGCTCGGGCGCGAGCCGGGCCAGTACGCCCGTCGCGTCGAACGGGTCGAGGCTGAGGAGGCGCACGGCCGCCGTCGCGGGCCCCGAGACGCTCTCGTACGCGGCGGCGTACGCCGCGTCCAGGGGCCGCAGCCCCGCGGCCCGCGCGGCGAGGCCGAGCACGACGGGCTGGTGGGCGCCGCGTGGGCGCGCCGCCGCGAGCGCTTCCAGCTCGGGGCTGGGCCAGGCGGCGCGGGCAGCGCGCGTCATCTGGCGGCCGAGCTTGCGCGCGGTGGCGCGCAGCGCCGGGGAGGGCGTGCGTGCGTCGGCTGCCTCGTCGAGCGTCAGCGGGTCGAGCACGCCCGCGCAGGACGCGGCGGCGAGGGCCGCCGCGACGAGCCCCGAGGTGTGCAGCCGCCCCCGGCAGAAGGTGCCGAGGTCGGCGGCGCCGGTGATGCGGCCCGCCTTGACGGCGGCCTCCGCGCCGCCGGAGTGCGCGTGCCCCCCGGCGGGGAAGCGGCCGTCGGCGAGGACGAGCAGTGCGGCGGCGCTCACCGCTCGCCCCTTTCCGCCGCGCCGGGCACCCCCGTCGTCCCGGGCGTCCTCTTCCCGGGCGTTCTGTGAGCTGTCCAGTGACCCATCAGAAGAGGAAGTACCGCTGGGCCATGGGCAGTTCGGCGACCGGTGCCGGTGCCACGCTCTCGCCGTCGATGGTGACGGTGAAGGTGTCGGGGTCGACCTTGACGTCCGGGAGGGCGTCGTTCTCGCGCATGTCGGCCTTGGTCACCGGGCGGGTGTCGCGGATCGCGGCGAACCGCTTGCCGAGGCCGAGGCGCTCCGGCAGCCCGTCCTCCAGAGCCGTGCCGGTGACGAAGTTGAGGGAGTTCGCCTGCGGGGCGCTGCCGGTGGAGCCGAACATGGGGCGGGGCAGGATGGGCTGGGGGGTGGGGATGGAGGCGTTGGCGTCGCCCATCTGCGCCCAGGCGATCTGGCCGCCCTTGATGACGAGTTGGGGCTTCACCCCGAAGAACTTGGGGTCCCACAGCACGAGGTCGGCGAGCTTGCCCGCCTCGACGGAGCCCACCTCGTCGTCCATGCCCTGCGCCACGGCCGGGTTGATCGTGTACTTGGCGACGTAGCGCCGCGCCCTGAGGTTGTCGGCGCGGCCGTCCCCCGGGAGTGCGCCGCGGCGCCTCTTCATCGCGTGCGCGGTCTGCCAGGTGCGCATCACGACCTCGCCGATGCGGCCCATGGCCTGCGAGTCCGAGGAGATGATCGAGATGGCGCCCAGGTCGTGCAGGACGTCCTCGGCGGCGATGGTGGAGGGCCGGATGCGGGACTCGGCGAAGGCGAGGTCCTCGGGCACGGCGGGGTTGAGGTGGTGACAGACCATCAGCATGTCGAGGTGTTCCTCGATCGTGTTGACGGTGTGCGGCCTGGTCGGGTTGGTCGACGAGGGCAGCACGTGCGGCTGCGAGACGACCGTGATGATGTCCGGCGCGTGCCCGCCGCCCGCGCCCTCCGTGTGGTACGCGTGGATGCCGCGTCCCGCGATGGCGGCGAGGGTGTCCTCGACGAAGCCCGCCTCGTTGAGGGTGTCCGTGTGGATGGCGAGCTGCGCTCCGCTCTCCGCGCAGACACCGAGGCAGGCATCGATGACGGCCGGGGTCGCGCCCCAGTCCTCATGGATCTTGAACCCGACGGCGCCGCCCCGGAGCTGACTGTGCATCGCCTCGCGCGACATGGTGTTGCCCTTGCCGAGCAGCCCGATGTTGACGGGGTAGCCCTCCAGCGCGGCGAACATCCGCTCCAGGTGCCAGGGGCCAGGGGTGACCGTGGTCGCCTTGCTGCCCTCGGCCGGTCCCGTGCCACCGCCGACCAGCGTGGTGACGCCGGTGGCCAGGCCCTGCTCGACGGTCGTCGGGGAGATGAAGTGGACGTGCGCGTCGATGGCGCCGGCGGTGAGTATCTTGCCGTTGCCCGCGATGATCTCGGTCTCTGGGCCGATGACCAGATCGGGGTGCACCCCGTCCATGGTGTCCGGGTTACCGGCCTTGCCCAGCGCCGTGATGCGCCCGTCGCGCAGGCCGACGTCGGCCTTGACGATGCCCCAGTGGTCGAGGACGAGCGCGCCGGTGATCACCGTGTCGGGCGTGCCTTCGGCCCGTGTGGTGCGGGCCTGGCCCATGGACTCGCGGATGACCTTGCCGCCGCCGAACACGGCCTCGTCGCCCGCGTGTCCGGGGCCGCCGGACAGGTCGCGCTCGATCTCGACGACGAGGTCCGTGTCGGCGAGCCGTACGCGGTCCCCCGTGGTGGGGCCGAACAGGTCGGCGTAGGTGGGACGGGACAGCTCAGTCATCCAGGGCTCCTGCGATCTGGCCGCGGAGTCCGGCGACGACGCGCTTGCCGCGGAGGGGGACGAGGGCGACCTCGACCGGGATACCGGGCTCGAAGCGGACGGCGGTTCCTGCGGCCACGGCGAGCCGCTTGCCGCGGGCGGCGGCGCGGTCGAAGTCGAGGCCGGGGTTGGCCTCGGCGAAGTGGTAGTGGGAGCCGACCTGGACGGGCCGGTCGGCGGCGTTGAGAACGGTGAGCCTGGTGACGTCCGCGCCCTCGTTCAGGCGTACGGGCTCGTCGGCGTACAGGATCTCTCCGGGGATCATCGGGGGCACGCTCCAGTCACGAGTGCGGGTCAGGCGATGGGTTCGTGGACGGTGACCAGCTTGGTGCCGTCCGGGAAGGTGGCCTCGACCTGTACGTCGTGGATCATCTCGGGCACGCCCTCCATGACCTCGTCTCTGGTGAGCACGGTGCGCCCGGACTCCATCAGCTCGGCGACGCCGCGCCCGTCGCGGGCGCCCTCCAGCACGTGCGAGGTGATCAGCGCGACCGCCTCGGGGTGGTTGAGCCGTACGCCGCGCTCTCGGCGCTTGGCCGCCACGTCCGCGGCGACATGGATGAGCAGGCGCTCCTGCTCATGCGGAGTCAGATGCATGGTCTCCCACTTCACACTCGTCGCGTCGGCGCGGGACGCGCGGTCACCAACGGCGACGCACTCACGAAGTAGATGTATCACACATGAGTTTTCCGCGGGCCCGCCCGGTACTCCCCTGGGGCCCGCAGATTAGTTCGGCGGCGTTTCGGCGCGGTTCTGGGAGGTTTCCCCCCTGTTAACGCGCGCCCGGCACCGACATGCGCACCAGCGCGCGCAGCCCCTCCTGGAACTCGTCGGGCCGTACGCCACCGAAGAGCGCCTGCTGGACGAAGTAGCCCTGGACCGTCCCGATCAGCGCGCGGGAGAGTGCCTCGGCGTCGGCATCCGGGTCCACCCACCCGAGCCGCCGGTACTCCTCGACGACTTTCACCCACTCCCCGCGCAGCCCCTCGTACCCCTCCCTCAGCGTCTGCGCGAGCTGCGGACTGCGCAGGGTCTCGCCCCACACCTGCACCAGCAGTTGCGGCAGCTCACGGTCGCCGTCGCCCGGCTCCCCCATCACCTCCCGCAGGTGGCCCAGGACCGAGCCGAACAGCTCGTCAGGGGTGGGCGGCGGATCGGTGGCGGCGGCCGACGCGTAGGAGACCCGGATCATCTCCAGCACCTCGGCCGCGATGGCCGCGACGATCTCGTCCTTGCTGCGGAAGTACCGGTACACGGCCCCCGCCGACAGGTCCGCCTCCCGGAACACGTCCTGCATGGAGGTGGCGTGGAAGCCGTTGCGGGTGAAGCAGCGACGGGCGCCGTCGAGGATCTGACGGCGGCGCGCTTCGAGATGTTCCTGGGATACGCGGGCCATGGCCAGAGCGTAAAACGAACGTTCATTCTTGACAAGGAAGCACGACGGCGGGACCGTGGCCCCACGAAAAACGAACGATCCTTCTCTGTGAACCGGGGGCTCACCATGTCTGCTCCGCCGTACACCGCGCCGCCCGCTCCGCCCACTCCGCCCGCGCCGTCCGGGCCACGAATCGCGCCGTCGCCCGCGCGCGGCCTCCTCGCCGTGCTGGTCCTGGTGCCGGTGATCGTCGCCCTCGCGCTATGGGCCTTCGCCTGGCCCGCGGCGCGCACCGCACCCCGCGACCTGCCCATCGGGGTCGCCGGGCCTTCGGCCGCCGCCGCACCGGTCCAGCAGCAACTGGAAAAGCGCGACGGCGCCTTCGAGATCCACCGCTACGACGGCGCGGCCTCCGCCCGCACCGCCATCGAGAAGCGCGAGATCTACGGCGCCGTCGTCGTCACCCCGGAGGGGCCGCACGCGCTGACCGCGAGCGCGGCGAGCCCCGTCGTCGCCCAACTGCTGGAGCAGGCCGTCGCGCAGCAGGCGGCGGCGCGCCAGGGCGGGGACGCGACGGACCCGGACAAGGCTGCCCCGGTGGCGACGGACGTGGTCGCGGCACCCGAGGACGACCCGCGGGGCGCGGCGCTCAACTCCAGCGTGCTCCCGCTGGCGATCGGCGGAGTGGCGGCTGGCGCGCTGGTCACCGCGTTCGGACTGCGCGGCAGCCGCGCCGTGTTCGCGCTGCTGGGCGCCGCCGCGCTCACCGGCGTGGTGGCGGGCGCCCTCGCGGGGAGCTGGCTCGGCGTGCTGACGGGCGACTGGTGGGGGCAGGCGGGCGCCATCGGTCTGACGGCACTGGCCGTGAGCGCGAGCGTGGCCGGGCTCGCGGCGGTGCTGGGCAACGCGGGCATCGGCGTCGGGGCGCTGCTCTCGGTGCTGCTGGGCAATCCGTTCTCCGGGGTGACCTCGGCGCCCGAGATGCTGCCGGGGCCCGTGGGCGCGATCGGCCAGTGGCTGCCCCCTGGCGCGGGCGGCACCCTGCTCAGGTCGGTGTCCTTCTTCGACGGGCACGGCGCGGACACCCCCGTGCTGGTGCTGACGGTCTGGGCCGTCGCCGGGCTCACCCTGGTGACCGTCGGCGGGCTGCGCGGCCGGGCTCCCGTGGCGGAGCGGCCCGAGAGGGCGCGCGAGCCCATGGCCGCCGGCTGAGCGGGCCGGGCCCGCCCACTCGCGCGGGCGGCGGGAGGGCGGGCCTGTCCGCTCAGGGGTTCCAGTACACGTCGGTGAACGTGCGCTCGAAGCGCCCCGCTTCCAGGTCCTTGCGCTGGATCGCCCAGTGGACGCTCGACCCGGCCTCCACATCCCCGAGGCCGGGCGTCCAGCTCGCGAGCAGCACCCAGTCCCCGACGTTCTCCGACACCGGTTCCCCGCCGCCCCATCTGCCCTCCGCCGCCTGTTCCACGGCGCAGTCCACCAGACCCTCCAGCGGATCGAGGTCCACCATCTCCTCGTCGGCGTACCCGCCTATGTGCAAGGGGCCCCGGAGGTCGAGATAGCGGCAGGCCATCTCCCACTCGTCGGCCAGTTCCTCGGCGTCGGGGAAACCGGGCAGCGGTTCCAGATCGCCGTCGGGCAGTTCGACCGCGTAGTGGTAGGGCAGCGACGGCTCGGTCCGCACCCGCAGCTCGCCCCGCGGGAAGGCGTCGGCTATCTCCCGCTCCTCCGGGATGCCGCTCGGATCCCAGGCGTACCTGTCCCGCTCCTCCACGGGCATCCCCGCGGGGACGTGCACGGCCGCGCCGTGGCTGGTGAGGTCGCCCCTGTCACGCGGCCAGGCGAAGAGGAGCAGGTTGCCGTCCGACGGCAGGGGCAGGTCCGTCGAGCCCGGCGGCAGCGCCGCGAGGTCGACGGAGGCGACGTACGGGAACGGAGGGTGCGGGACGCCCGCAGGCAGCAGCGCGGGGCCGCCGAACCTGGCCGCGACGGGGCCGTCCTCGCGCTCCGACAGGACCGCGCAGGGCCGCACCATGCCGATCCACCGATCGACCTCTTCGGCCGGGATCTCTCGCTCAACCGCCTCGTCGCGGAAGCGGGTCAGTCGCTCACGTAGCTCTTCGAATGTCACGCGGACAAGGTAGGCCCGGGCACTGACAGTTGGCGCCGGAACCCGGAAGCCGGGACGCGGGACCGGGGACGCGGAACCGATGGCCGTGCCCGGTGCCGTGCCGCGCCCTTCGTATACGCGGCTCGTATACGGCGGCGGCGCGCTCAGCCGTCCCGGTCGGGGCGGCGGTCGCCCGGCGCGTGGTCGCGGTACTCCGCGGCGATCCCGAAGCGGCGGCGTTCGCCCGCAGCGGACGGGAGCTGGCGCACGGAGGACACCGTGCTGATCACCTCGTCGTCGGCCGGACCGCTCGCGCCCTCGAGTCGCTCCAGGTCAGCGGCGGAGACGAGCGCCACCAGGGGCTTCCCGTGGCGCGTGACGACCACGCGCTCGCCGCCGTACACGACACGGTTGATCAGATCGGCAAGCTCGGCACGGGCTTGCGTCACCGGAATCTCGTAAGCCATGCTCCCCAGCATAACGTCATGTACGTCCTGTACGTTTTTGACAGAGACAACAAGAGACAGCAGTGGGAGTGGTGGAGAGATGCTGTACGAGCCGGCCGCCCGTTACGTCCTGCCAGAGTTCACCGAGCGCACCAGCTCGGGGACCCGCTCCATGGACCCCTACTCCAAGCTCCTCGACGAGCGGATCATCTTCCTCGGCACCCAGATCGACGACACCTCGGCCAACGATGTGATGGCGCAGCTCATCCACCTCGAACACGCCGCGCCCGACCAGCCGCTCTCGCTCTACATCAACTCCCCCGGCGGCTCCTTCACCGCCATGACCGCCATCTACGACACGATGGCCTTCGTGACCTGCGAGGTGGAGACGGTCTGCCTGGGCCAGGCGGCCTCCGCCGCCTCGGTGCTGCTCGCGGCCGGGACGCCAGGCAGGCGCATGGCACTGCCGGGCGCCCGTGTGCTCATCCACCAGCCGTCGCTCGAAGAGCCCGTGCGGGGCCAGGCGGACGATCTGGAGATCCACGCGAAGGAGATGCTGCGCACCCGGGACATGCTGGAGGAGCTGTACGTGCGCCACACGGGCCAGTCGCGCGAGCGGGTCCACGCCGACATCGAGCGGGACAAGATCCTCGACGCGGAGGGGGCCGTCGCCTACGGGCTCATCGACCGCGTCACCGTGAGCCGCAAGCGGCCCGGCGCGCCCCGCCTCGCGGGGTGAGGCACGGTGCCGACCCCCGATCTTCCGCCGCTGCCCGCGCTCACCCGCGCCGAGGGAGAGTTCGTCGACCGGTATCTGGAGGTGCTCGATCTCCTCGGCCGGATCAACCCGGCACGCGGGCAGGACACCTACCGCGGACTGCGGGCCGCCCAGGCGCTCGTCGGCAGGGCCACCGCGCTGCGGGACGCGCTGACCCTGATGCACGAGCGCGGCGAGAACGAGGTGCACGCGCCCACCCTCGCCCGCGCGCTGCGCGTCCTGGACGGGGAACGCCGCGCCTCCCTCGTCACGCTGCCCCCGGGCGCCACTCCCCCGAGCGGACGGGAGGGCCCCGCGCAGCGGCCCGGCCCAGAGACCCCGTAGCCGCGGCGCGTGGCAACGGCCGACGGGAACACGTGACTGAGGCGTAAGAACCGGGCAACCTGCGTAACCATGAATGACCGGAACGAGACGCCTCTTGAGCGCGATGATCGCAATTTCTCCGAGCTGTTGCAGGAGCTGCGCGTCATCCAGACCGGGGTGCAGATCCTCTTCGCCTTCCTGCTGACCCTCGCGTTCACGCCGCGGTTCCCCGGCCTGGACGCGATGCAGCGCGGCACCTACATGGCCACGCTGCTGCTGGCCGTGCTCGCCGCCGTGCTGTTCACCGCACCGGCTGCGCTGCACAGAGCGCTGTTCCGGCGCGGGGCCAAGCGGAAGATCGTGGAGGTGTCGTCACGGCTGGCAGCGGCCGGACTCGCGGTGCTCGCGCTGGCGCTGACAGGCGCGGTGCTGCTGGTGGCGGACGTGGTGCTGGGGCGCGGCGCGGGGGTGGCCATCGGGGCCGGGACGCTGCTCGTGTGCGCGGCCACCTGGCTGGGGCTGCCCTGGCTGCTGCGTCGGCGCGGCGCGATCGGCCAGGCCGACGCACCACGCGGTACGGACGGCCGGTGACCCTCGGCCGAGCCCCCTCCGTCGACGCCCCTCAGCCGACCAGTGATTCCACCAGCAGCGCGCAGCCGAGCCCCAGCAGCAGCCCCCCGGTGAGGGCTTCGAGGATCCGTGCCGTGCGGGGGCGGCGCAGCCACACCCCGAGGCGGTCGACGAGCAGCGCCACGGCCGGGAACCAGATGAGCGCCATCACCACGACCATCGCGGCCAGCAGCGCGGTCCGGGGCAGGGCCGGTGCGCCGTCGGGCACGAACTGCGGGAGGAGGGCGAGGAAGAGGACCGGTGCCTTGGGGTTGAGCGCGTTGGTGAGGAACCCCTGCCGCAGCCCGCGCACCGCCCGCTCGGGCGCCGCCGCCCCGGCTTCGGTGACCTCCTCGGCGCTTCCGGCACCCCCTGCGCGCCAGACCCGTACGACCCCGGCGAGGGCGCGGGCGCCGAGGTAGAGGAGATAGCCGCCGCCCACGAGCTGCACGGCGCGGAAGAGGCCGGGGACGGCGACGAGCACGGCGGCGAGTCCGGCGACGGCGAGCGCGGTGTGGATGAGCAGCCCGCCCGCCACGCCGACGGCCGTGGCGACCCCGGAGCGGCGCGAGTCGAGCGCGTTGCGTACGACCACGGCGAAGTCGGCGCCCGGCATGGCCACCATGCCCGCGGCGACGCCGGTGAAGGCGAGCAGTTGTCCGTCCATGCCCCCAGCCTGGACCAGGAGAGCCTTTCGTGGGTATTGGGTATCTTGAGGGTCTGCGTAAAGCATTGCTTAAAGCTGAACAGAACCGGCCGGAACCGTGGAGGGCGGTGCGGGATGTACGACCCGACGCGGCTGGCCGCGCTGGTGGCCGTCGCCGAGGCGGGCTCGATCACGCGGGCCGCCGAACGGCTCGGTTACACGCCGCCCGCGCTGTCCCAGCAGTTGGCGAAGCTGGAGCGGGAGGCGGGAGCGGCCCTGCTGGTGCGCCACCACAGGGGCACGCGGCTGACGGCGGCCGGAGAGCTGCTGGTGGCCAGGGCGCGGCGGGTGCTGGACGAACTGGAGCGGGCCCGGCACGAGCTGGCCTCCCTGGGCGGCCTCTCGGGCGGCAGGCTGCGCGTCGGCACGTTCATGACGGCGGGCACCCAGTTGCTGCCCCCGGTGCTGAGCGCCTTCCGCCGCGCCCATCCGGATGTGGAGCTGGTCGTCGCGGAGTACGAGCCTCCGCACGGGGTCGCCGCCGTGGCGCGCGGCGAGACGGACCTCGCGCTGACGCACACCTACGAGCCGGGGCCCGTCGTCGACCCGCCCGCCGGGGTGGCGCTGGAGCCGCTGATGACGGAGGAGCTGGTGCTGGTGACGGCGCCGGGGCACGCGCTGTCGGCGGGTGCGGGACGGCTGCCGCGCGCCGAGCTGGCGGGCCAGCCGCTGGTGAGCAGCGCGCCCGACAACGCGAACCGGCGCCAGGTGGAGGCCGTGCTCGCCGGTGAGGGGGCGAGCGTGGCGGTGCGCTGTGAGACGCCGGGCTATGTGCTGGTGTGCGCGCTGGTGAGCGCGGGGCTCGGGGTGGCCGTGGTCCCGGAGATGGTGGCCAGGGTGGCGGTGACCCCGCTCGGGGTGCGGCGGCTGGATCCGGCGGGGCTGCGCCGTACGATCTCCGTCGCGTACCGGGCGGAGGAGGCGGCTCCGGCCGCGGAGACGCTCAGGGCGCTGCTGCGCGGCGGTTTCGGGCGCCCGTCCTGACGGCCGCCGTATGAAACGCCGTATGAAACACCGTATGAAAGGCCTCCGACGACGGCGCGTCGCATCGCGTCAAGGGGCCAGAACGGGTGACCAGGGCAGGGCCACCCAGATGGTCTTGCCGCCGCTGTCGGTGGGGGTGACGGTCAGGCTGCCGCCGGACTCGGCGGCGAGCGTGCGGATGATGACCAGGCCGCGCCCGTTGTCCTGCTGCACGGCGGCCGGGAGGCGGCGCGGCATGCGGGGATGGCTGTCGGTGACGCCGAGACACAGCTCCTCGCCGCGCTCCAGGCGGACGTCGATGGTGAACGTCGGGGACTGGCCCCTGGTGTGCTGGACCGCGTTGGTCGCCAGCTCCGAGATGATCAGCCGGACGGTGTCCACCGCGTCGGCACCGTCCGGCATGCCCCAGTCCAGGAGGACGCTGGTCACATATCTGCGCGCCGCGGCGACCGAAGCGGGGACGCTCGGCAGGGTGACGGACGTTTCCTGTTGGTCTGCCATGGCGACGCTGTCCCTTTCAGCGGGGCTGGCGCTCCGTCGCGTTGCGTGATGCGTTGCGGGTCGCGTGACGTGTGTGGGGATTACGGGTGGAGCCGTCCATGAGCGGAGGCTTCGCGCCAGAGTGCCATCATGCTGGCCGCAATGCGGCCGAACCCCCAGCATGTGCATATATCTGTCCCTCAAAGCGGTGAACTCTGCGGCGACAGACCGCATTTGCACGCCCTACTGGCGTATCGCTTCGGGAGCCCGTGTCAGCAGAGCGAGAGCACCCCGCCGGGACGGCCGGGGCGGCAGTGAACGGAGGGAACCAGCCATGCACCACGCTCCGGCGGTACGGCGCAAGAAGCTCGGCTCCGAACTGCGCAGGCTGCGCGACGCCGCGGGCGTCACCAGCGGCGAGGCGGCGCGGCTCGTGGGATGGCACCAGTCGAAGGTGAGCCGCATCGAGACGGGCCGCAGCGGAATCAAGCCGACCGACCTGACGCTCCTGCTCGACGCCTACGGCGTCCGCGATCCGGGGCTGCGCGCCCTCCTCTCGGCGCTCTCGGGCGCGGACGCCGCGGACTACGACGCGGGGGAGACCGAGGGCGCGGGCAGCGGCGTACGGCGCGGCTGGTGGAACGCCTACCGCGATCTGCTGCCGCCCGCCTACCGGGACTTCATCTCGCTGGAGGCGGAGGCCGTGCGGGCCAGGACCCTGGAGACGACGGTGGTGCCCGGGCTGCTCCAGACCGAGGCGTACGCGCGGGAGGTCACCCGCACCACCCTGGGCGGGCGGGTGTCCCCCGAGCGCATCGAGGAACTGATCGAGGTGCGCGTCGCCCGGCAGCGCGTGCTGCGGGCCGGGGCGCCGATGGAGCTGGACGTGGTGCTCGACGAGGCCGTGCTGCGGCGCGAGGTCGGCGGGCCCAAGGTCATGCGGGAGCAGTTGCGGCGGCTGGCGGAGGAGGGACGGCAGCCGCACGTGCGGCTGCAAGTCCTGCCTTTTGCCAGCGGAGTGCACATTGGTGTTACGGGTCCTTTCGTAATCTTTTCATTTCCGCGCATTGCTGACCTAGATGTGGTGGTTCTTGACCACCTGACGAGTAGCCTCTATCTGGAGGGGCAGGACGAACTGCGGGTGTACAGCGCCGCGTTCGACACTCTGCGGGCTCACGCCCTGTCGTATGAGGAATCGCTGGCCTTCATCGCCACCGCGGGTGAAGGCGGGTGAGCCGCTCACGTGAGGAGAGACCACCATGTCGGCAATGTCTGAGGAGGCGCCGTGCAGTGAGCTGCCGGGGGACCCGTTATGGGTCCGCAGCAGCTACAGCACGGGCATGAACAACTGTGTGGAAACGGCACGGCTCGGCGCTGGACGTCTGGCCGTACGTGACTCGAAGGACACGGGTGGAGCCGCGCTGCTGTTCGCAGACGCAGCGTGGGAGTCCTTCCTCACCTCGGTCCAGGGGCAAGCCCCCAACGGATCGTACTGATCGGTCATTCGGCGGCGGCCGGCGCGGTCCTGGTGACCGTACCGGCCGCCGTCTCGATCTGCGCGTCGCTCAGGTCGCCCCTGGCCGTCAGGCGTAGCCGGGAGATCCCGTCGGGTACCGACGGCGGCCTGAAGCACCCCACGTGGAGTCCCGCCGCACGGCAGTCGGCCGCCCAGCGCACGGCCGCCGAGGGCGAGGGCGCCCGCACCGAGACCACCGAGGCATCCGGCGCGACCGCCTCCAGCCCGGCGCCCGCCAGCAGCCCGTGCAGCCTGGCGGCCACGGCGCGGGCCCGCGCCGCGCGTTCCGGTTCCCGGCGCAGCAGGCCCAGCGCGGCCAGCGCGGCGCCGGTGGCAGCGGGCGCGAGGCCGGTGTCGAAGATGAAGGTGCGGGCCGTGTTGACCAGGTGCTCGATGACGCGGGCCGGGCCGAGGACCGCACCGCCCTGGCTGCCCAGCGACTTGGACAGCGTCACCGTGGCCACCGTGTCGGCCGCCCCGGCCAGACCCGCCGCGTGCGGCGCTCCCCTGCCGCCCTCGCCCAGCACGCCGAGCCCGTGCGCGTCGTCGACCAGCAGCGCGGCCCCCGCCTCACGGCAGGCGGCGGAGAGCGCGGCCAGCGGCGCGGCGTCGCCGTCGACGGAGAACACCGAGTCGGTGACGGCCACCGCGCGCCCCCTGTGCCCGTCGAACGCCTTGCGCACGGCCTCGGGGTCCGCGTGCGGGACGACCACAGTGCCCGCCCTGGAGAGGCGGCAGCCGTCGATGAGCGAGGCGTGGTTGTACGCGTCGGAGGCGATGAGGGTGCCCTCTCCGGTGAGCGCGGTGACGGCGGCGAGGTTGGCCGCGTAGCCGGAGGAGAGGACGAGGGCTGCCTCGAAACCGCAGAAGTCGGCGAGTTCCGCTTCCAGTTCGGCGTGCAGCCGTGTGGAGCCCGTGACCAGCCGCGAGCCCGTGGAGCCCGCGCCCCAGCGGCGCGCGGCCCGCGCCGCGGCTTCGGTGATCAGGGGGTGGCGCGCGAGACCGAGGTAGTCGTTGCTCGCCAGGTCCAGGAGCGGGGCCGCGGCGGGCCGGGGGCGCAGCGCGCGTACGAGTCCCGCCCTGACGCGCGTCGCACGGGCCTCGTCGATCCAGGAGAAACAGGAGGAGGGGCCTCCGGGGTGCTCGGGCACCGGGTCGGGCGTGGGCTCGGACAGGGGTTCGGGCATGGGCTCGGACATCGGTGCGCCGTCCCTCGTGATCTGTAGGGTTTGCATAGAAGGTAGTGCCTGACGGAGCCGGGCAGGATGTGGCAATACCCACACCCTTCGCGGCCCGTCTTGTCGGTTCCCTCCTTTACCGAAAACGCAGGCATAGGCAAGGATCGGCGCCATGGACCTGCTGAACACGCTGGTGGACAAGGGACTTCGGCGCGAGCTTCCGACGCGCGAGGAAGCACTCGCCGTATTGGAGACCTCCGACGACGAACTGCTCGACGTGGTGGCCGCGGCCGGAAAGGTGCGCCGCCAGTGGTTCGGGCGACGCGTGAAGCTCAACTACCTGGTCAATCTCAAGTCGGGGCTGTGCCCCGAGGACTGCTCGTACTGCTCGCAGCGCCTCGGCTCCGACGCCGGGATCCTCAAGTACACGTGGCTGAAGAAGGACGAGGCCGTCCAGGCGGCGGAGGCGGGCGTCCGGGGCGGCGCCAAGCGCGTGTGCCTGGTCGCCAGCGGGCGCGGGCCGACCGACCGTGACATCACCCGCGTCTCCGAGACCATCTCGGCCATCAAGGAGCACAGCGGCGACGTCGAGGTGTGCGCCTGCCTCGGGCTGCTCTCGGACGGGCAGGCGGAGAGGCTGCGCGAGGCGGGGGCCGACGCGTACAACCACAACCTCAACACCTCCGAGGCCACCTACGGGGACATCTGCACCACCCACGGCTACGAGGACCGCGTGGAGACGGTGCGCCAGGCGCGGGGAGCCGGCCTCTCGGCCTGCTCGGGGCTGATCGCGGGCATGGGCGAGAGCCACGAGGACCTGGTCGACGTGGCCTTCGCGCTGCGCGAGCTGAACCCCGACTCCGTGCCCGTCAACTTCCTCATCCCCTTCGAGGGGACGCCGCTGGAGAAGGAGTGGAACCTGACGCCGCAGCACGCGCTGCGCATCCTGGCGATGGTCCGCTTCGTGTGCCCCGACGCGGAGGTACGGCTCGCGGGCGGCCGTGAGGTGCATCTGCGCTCGCTCCAGCCGCTCGCCCTGCACCTGGCCAACTCCATCTTCCTGGGCGACTACCTCACCAGCGAGGGCCAGGCGGGCAAGGCCGACCTCGACATGATCGCGGACGCGGGCTTCGAGGTGGAGGGCACGGACACCACCACGCTGCCGGAGCACCGCGTCGACGAACTGGTCTCGGTGCGGCGCAGGGGCGCGGGTACGGAGCTGCCGCCCAATGCCTGAGCGCACCCTGCCACCGGCACCCCCACCGGCACCCCCACCAGCGCCCCCACCGGCACCACCGACCGCGTGCGCGCTCCCCCCGGACGGGCCGCTGGCCCCCGGCGAACTGCTCGCCCTCGACCGGCAGCACGTGTGGCACCCGTACGGGCCCATGCCGGGCCGGGAAGCGCCCCTCGTCGTGGAGTCGGCCTCCGGGGTGCGGCTGCGGCTGGCCGAGGAGGCGCAGGGCAGGCGCGAGCTGATCGACGGCATGTCGTCGTGGTGGTCGGCCGTCCACGGCTACAACCACCCCGTGCTGAACGAGGCCGTGCGGGAACAGCTCGGACGGATGAGCCATGTGATGTTCGGCGGGCTCACCCACGAGCCCGCCGTCCGGCTCGCGAAGCGACTCGTGGACATCACACCCGAGGGCCTGGAGCACGTCTTCCTCGCCGACTCGGGCTCGGTCTCCGTCGAGGTCGCGCTCAAGATGTGCCTCCAGTACTGGCGTTCCGTGGGCAGGCCCGGGAAGCACCGGCTGCTGACCTGGCGCGGCGGCTACCACGGGGACACCTGGCAGCCCATGTCCGTGTGCGATCCCGACGGCGGGATGCACGACCTGTGGTCGGGGGTGCTCCCCCGGCAGATCTTCGCGGACGCGCCCCCGGCGGGATTCGAGGCCGAGCCGGACGAGAACTACGTCGGCCATCTGCGCGAGCTGATCGCGCGGCACGCTGACGAGCTGGCCGCCGTGATCGTCGAACCTGTGGTGCAGGGCGCGGGCGGGATGCGCTTCCACTCCCCCGCGTACGTCCGCGCGCTGCGCGAGGCGTGCGACGAGCACGGGGTGCTGCTGGTACTGGACGAGATCGCCACCGGCTTCGGGCGCACCGGCGCGCTCTTCGCCGCCGAGCACGCCGGGATCACACCGGACGTGCTGTGCCTGGGCAAGGCCCTCACCGGCGGCTATCTGACGATGGCGGCGACGCTGTGCACCGCGCGGGTGGCCGAGGGGATCTCCCAGGGCCCGGTCCCGGTGCTGGCACACGGGCCGACCTTCATGGGCAACCCCCTCGCCGCCGCCGTCGCCGACGCCTCCGTCGGGCTGCTGCTCACCCAGGACTGGGCCGGTGAGGTCGCCCGGATCGAGCGGGGGCTGTGGGAGGGGCTGGCGGAGACCGCGTCGCTGCCCGGGGTGCGGGAGGTCCGGGTGCTGGGCGCGATCGGGGTCGTCCAGCTGGAGCGCCCCGTCGACATGGCGGCCGCGACCCGGGCCGCCGTGGGCGAGGGCGTGTGGCTGCGGCCCTTCCGCGACATGGTGTACGCGATGCCGCCCTTCGTCACGGGGGACGAGGACCTGGCCCGGATCTGCGCGGCGATGCACGCCGCGGCGGCGCGGGGGTGAGGGCCGTGGACGGGAGCGTGGGGGCCGTGGGCGGAAGCGCCGGAACCATGGACGGGAGCCGGAAGGCCATGGACGGGATCGTGCTGGTGACGGGCACGTGCACCGGGATCGGCAAGACGGTGACCACGGCCGCGCTCGCGGCGACCGCGCTGGCACACGGCCGTACGGTGGCCGTGCTCAAGCCCGCGCAGACCGGGGTCGCCGAGGGCGATCCTGGCGACGTGGCCGAGGTGCGCGCACTCGCGGGCGGCGAGGTGACCGGCGCCGAACTGGCCCGGTACCCCGAGCCGCTGGCACCCGCCACCGCCGCGCTGCGGGCCGGGCTGCCCTGTGTACGGGCTGAGGACGTCGCCGAGCGCGCCGGGAAGCTCGCCGCCGGGCACGATCTGGTGCTCGTCGAGGGCGCCGGCGGGCTGCTGGTGCGGTTCGACGCCGAGGGCGGGACCCTCGCCGACGTGGCGAAGCTGCTGGACGCGCCGGTGCTGGTGGTCGCGGCGGCCGGTCTTGGCACGCTCAACGCCACCGCGCTGACGGCCGAGGCCCTGCGCACGCGTGGGCTGCGGTGCGCGGGCGTGGTGGTGGGGAGCTGGCCCACGGCACCCGACCTGGCGTCGCGCTGCAACCTCACCGACCTCCCGCGGGCGGCCGGGGCGCCGCTGCTGGGCGTGCTGCCGGAGGGCGCCGGAGCCATGGAGCCCGCCGCGTTCCGGGCCGCGGCGAGGAGGTGGCTGGCGCCCGAGCTGGGCGGGGTCAGGGGCGCGGCGGGGGCCGAACCCGAGCCCGTGGTCTGAGCGCTGAGGGGGTACGGACGCTGCCGGGGCTCGTCGGGCGGGGCAGGCAGGGCGGGCGTGGGCGGCTCCGTAACGGCGACCGCCGCGCGTCGGAGGTGGGCTACAGGGCGCGGCGGGGAAGAATCGGGGCGACCGCCCGTGCTCCGGGGAGGGGTTCCCATGTCCGCACCGCGCGGCAGACCGCAGCGGGACGCCGTACGGCACCCGCTCTTCGCACGCTTCTACGCGCGCCTCAGCGTGGCGGGCGACGCCCGCGCGGGAGTGGCGACCCACCGCGAGGAGCTGGTCGCGGGGCTGTCGGGCCGCGTCATCGAGATCGGCGCGGGCAACGGCCTGAACTTCGCGCGCTATCCGGGCGCCGTGTCGGAGGTCGTGGCCATCGAGCCCGAGCCGCACATGCGGCGGCTGGCCGCGCGGAGCGCGCTGCGCGCCGAGGTTCCGGTGGACGTCGTGCCGGGCATGGCCGACGCGCTCCCGGTCAAGAGCGAGTCCTTCGACGCGGCCGTCTTCTCCCTGGTGCTGTGCTCACTGGCACGACCGCTCGACGTGCGGCGCGCGCTGGCCGAGGCCCGCAGGGTGCTGCGCCCCGGCGGGGAACTGCGCTTCTACGAACACGGGCGCGCCGAGGGCCGCGCGATGGCGACGGTGCAGCGGGCGCTGGACGGCACCGTGTGGCCGCTGCTGTTCGGCGGCTGCCACACAGCGCGCCGCCCGGTGGCGGCCGTCGAGGCGGCGGGCTTCACGGACGTCGCCTTCCGCCGGGTGCGCGTCCCGGAGGGCGGGCCCGCGCTCCCGGCGTCGTTCCACGTGCTGGGAAGCGCGCGCCGCCCGTAGCGCCGTACACGGTGAGGGCGCCGTCGGCCCCGTCGAGTGGGAGGAAGAGCGATGCTGAGCATCGGATCCGTCGTGCTGGGGGTGTCCGACGTGCCGCGTGCCGCGCGGTTCTGGTGTGCGGCCCTGGGATACGTCCCCCGCGAGGAGATGGAGGACGACTGGGTGGTGCTGGTGCCCGCCGAGGGGGCCGCCGGGGCGCAGCTCTCTCTCGGCCGCAGCGGGACACCGGTGCAGGAGCGTCCGCGGGTGCATCTGGACCTGTACGCCGGGAACGCGGCCGACCAGGCGGCCGAGGTCGAGCGGCTGGTGTCCCTCGGCGCCCGGCACGTCGACTGGGACTATCCGCGGGACGCGGATTTCCTCGTACTCGCCGACCCCGAAGGCAACAGGTTCTGCGTCATCGACACCGGACGGAACTGACGCCAGGGGACGGCCACATCGGCCCGTCGAAGCCCCTGCGGCACACCGCTCAGAGCGTCCAGGTGCGCAGCTCGTCCGCGATGGCGCGGACGCTCGTCGTGCCGTCCTTGACGAGACGGGCGAGATCGCGGATCTGCTCGGGTGACGTGGCCACCTTGAGCCCGCTCGCGACGAGATAGGCGTAGGCGACGGCGGAGGCGAAGAGCGCGTTGGAGCGCTCCAGCGCGGGCACGTGCAGCAGCAGTTGGAGCAGCGCGGCGGCGCGGTCGTGGGGTTCGGCGTATACGGGCCGGTCGAAGATGGCCGCCTCGTGGCGGCTGACGGCGGCGACGAGCGCGCCGTAATCCGTGACCCGGGGATCTCCAGGGGTGTTCTCGTCGGCGACGATGAGCAGCCAGGCGAGGTCGATGCGGAGTGTCACGTACGCGGACGGCCCTCGCTCTCCAGGGTCCCGGTGCCGAACTCCTCGGCGAACACCGATTCGTAACTCTTCATGAAGTCCGCCGCGGCTTCGACGAAGGTGTGACCGACCTCGCCCGCGTCGCGCTGGACGAGTTCCTCGATATACCGGTTCACACTCATGCCCCTCTGGAGAGCCCGCTCCCTGGCGGTCTCCGCTGTCGTCTCGTCCACGCGGACGTTCAACTGGGTCTTCGGCACACCTTCACGCTAGCACTCGCCCGCTAGCATGGCCAGCGTGCCACTGTACGGGCGCACGGGCCGGGCAGATCCTCCGCCGCGCCCCGGCTCCCCTGCTCCCCCGCGTCATCCCCAGGTACGAGACCGGCCGCCGGGATGGCCCCCCGGGCGGATGCCACGACGCGTCCCCGCCCCTACCCTCGGCCACCTCACGGCACCAGAGCCCGGGGAGGCACCGTGTCCATACCGGCGACGGAGACGACGAACGGCATGGCGGAGGGCGGCGCTCCGGCCGCCCGCGCCCGAGCGCTGACCAAGGCATACGGCGCGGGCGAGACCGCCGTGCTCGCGCTCGACAGAGTGGACGTGGAGATCCCGCGCGGCCGGTTCACGGCCGTGATGGGGCCCTCGGGCTCCGGGAAGTCCACGCTGATGCACTGCCTGGCCGGGCTCGACTCGGTCACCTCCGGCGAGGTGTGGCTGGGCGGCACGGAGATCACCAAGCTGAACGAACGACAGCTCACGCGGCTGCGCCGCGACCAGGTCGGCTTCGTCTTCCAGTCCTTCAACCTGCTGCCCACCCTGACGGCCGCCGAGAACATCACGCTGCCCATGGACATCGCGGGCCGCGGCGCCGACCGGGCCTGGGTCGACCGGGTCGTCGCGACCCTCCGCCTGGAGGACAGGCTGGGGCACCGGCCCGCGCAGCTCTCCGGCGGCCAGCAGCAGCGCGTGGCGTGCGCCCGCGCGCTCGCCTCCCGGCCCGAGCTGATCTTCGCGGACGAGCCGACGGGCAACCTGGACTCCCGCTCAGGCGCCGAGCTGCTCGGCTTCCTGCGCGAGGCCGTCGACAGGCTGGACCAGACGGTCGTCATGGTCACCCACGACCCGGGCGCCGCGGCCCACTCGGACAACGTGCTCTTCCTCGGCGACGGACGCATCGTGGACGAGATGGCGCGGCCGACGGCCGACGGCGTGCTGGAGCGCATGAAGCAGTTCGACCTCGTACGGCACACGGAGGAGACCAGCCGATGACCCGTCCCTTCCGCTTCGGCGTCAACATGGTCACGTTCAGCACGGGCGAGGAGTGGCGGCAGCGCTGCCGCCGCGCCGAGGAACTGGGCTACGACACCCTGCACGTCGCCGACCACCTGGGCATGCCCGCGCCCTTCACGGCGCTGGCCTCGGCCGCTGAGACGACCTCGCGGGTACGGCTGGGCACGTTCGTGCTCAACGTGGGCTTCTGGAACCCCGCGCTGCTGGCACGCGAGGTCGCGACCTGCGACCAGATCTCGGGCGGACGGCTGGAGCTGGGGCTCGGCACGGGCTATGTGAAGGCGGAACACGACCGCGCCGGGCTGCCGTGGGACGCGCCCCGGGAGCGGGTGGACCGCCTCCGGCACACGGTGGAGGAGCTGAACCGGCTGCTGGCCGACGAGGAACACGTACCGCGGCCCGCGCAGCGCCCCGTGCCGCTGCTGATCGGCGGCAACGGCAACCGCGTCCTGCGGCTGGCGGCCGAGCACGCCCAGGTCGCCGCTTTCACCGGGGGCGGGCAGGTGCCGGGCAAGCCGGAGGGGACGCTCGCGCTGCTCTCCCCGGACGCGCTGGAGGAGCGGGTGACGGCCTACCGGGGGTTCGCCACGGCACGCCCCGAGCCCGCCGAGCTGAACATCCTCGTCCAGCAGGTCGTCGTCACGGACGACCGCCGCGCCACAGCCCGCGACTGGGGCGCCTACGGAACCGCCATGACCGAGGACGACCTGCTGCACCACCCGGCCCTGCTGGCGGGCACGGTGAAGGAGATCGCCGAACAGCTCCGGTCCCACCGCGAGCGGTACGGCTTCTCCTACGTCACGGTCCTCGACCCGGCCATGGAGACCTTCGCACCGGTCATCGAGGAGCTTCGCGGGACATAGGGAGTGCGGTGGGTGGCGCCGCACCGACCCGACGAGGGGCACGGGCCCGGCATGGACCTGTGCGGAAAACTTCCTGGCGCCGCCCCGTCCGCCCTGCTGGGATACCGGCATGAACGATCTTCGCATCCGTACCGCCTCCCCCGCCGACGCCGAGCACGTGCTCGCCTTCTGGAAGGAGGCGGCCGAGGGCACGAGCATCAGCGACGACTCCGAGGGTGTCGCCCGGCTGATCGCGCGGGACGCCGAGGCGCTGCTGCTCGCGGAGCGGGACGGGGAGCTGGCCGGGACGGTGATCGCGGGCTTCGACGGCTGGCGCTGCCATCTGTACCGGCTCGCGGTGCACCCGGAGCAGCGTCGCCGCGGCGTGGCCACGGCGCTGCTGCGCGCGGCCGAGGAGCGGTTCGCCTCGCTGGGCGGGCGCCGCGCCGACGCCATGGTGCTGGACGACAACGCGCTGGGCAGGCACGCGTGGGAAGCGGCCGACTACGCTCCCGAGCCGCAGTGGAGCCGCTGGGTCAAGCACCTGGTGTGAGGGACCCGGTTGAGGCGGCGCGCACGGCGTATGAGGGGCCCTCGCCTGGGAACACGGAGCGGACCGTGTCCGTTTACGATGAACATTCCGCTTCCCGCCACCGGCCCCCACGCCGGGGCGCTCCGACGAAAGGTGTGAGCGTCCGCCCATGGGCGACCCTCCCAGTAGCAGACATCGAGCGAACCTCCCCTCTCTCCCCGACCATGGGACGGAGGTGAACCGATGACCGAAGTGCTTCTGCTGCTCGTGGCCCTCCTGCTCGCTCTGGCGTGCGGCGCCTTCGTCGCGGCCGAATTCTCGCTGACGACGGTGGAGCGCGCCGATCTGGAGCGTGCCGTCCAGCGCGGCGAGCGCGGCGCGGACAGCGCCATGAAGGCCGTCCGCTCCCTCACCTTCCAGCTCTCGGGTGCCCAGCTCGGCATCACCGTGACCAATCTGGTCGTCGGCATGCTCGCCGAGCCGTCCATCTCCAAGCTGATCGCGGGTCCGCTGGAGGACGTGGGCATCCCCGCGTCCGCCTCGTCCTCGGTCGCCCTCGTGCTCGGTACGGCCATCTCCACCGTCGTGCTGATGGTCGTCGGCGAGCTGGTCCCCAAGAACTGGGCGATCTCCAAGCCGCTGCCCATCGCGCGGCACGTGGCCACCCCGCAGCGCGCCTTCTCGGCGCTTTTCCGCCCGCTGATCCGGCACCTCAACAACACCGCGAACCGCATACTGCGCAGGATGGGCCTGGAGCCCACAGAGGAGCTGGCCTCGGCCCGCTCCCCGCAGGAGCTGGTCGCGCTGGCCAGGCACTCCGCCAAGGAGGGGTCGCTGGAGGCGGACACCGCCGATCTCTTCGTGCGCACCCTGCACCTGGCCGAGCTGACGGCCGAGAACGTGATGACGCCGCGCGTGCAGGTCACGGCGCTGGAGGTGCAGACCACGGCGGAGGACGTCGCGAACGCGACCCGCGCCACGGGCCTGTCGCGCTTCCCCGTCTACCGCGGCAGCCTGGACACCGTCGTCGGCATCGTACGGATCAAGGACGTGCTGGCGGTCCCCGCCGAGCAGCGCCCCCGCTATCCGGTGACCGAGCTGATGCGCGAGGCGCTCCTCGTACCGGAGTCGCTGACGGTCGACAGGCTGCTGGACCGGATGCCGGGCGGTGACCGCAGCATCGCGGTCGTCATCGACGAGTACGGAGGCACGGCCGGGGTGGTCACCCTGGAGGACATCATCGAGGAGGTCGTGGGCGAGGTCCGCGACGAGCACGACCCGCTGGAGACGCCCGATCTGGCCCCGGCCGGTGAGGACCCGGACGGCCGGAAGATCTACGACGCGGACGGCGCGGCCCGCACGGACCAACTGGAGTCCATCGGCCTGCGCGCCCCCGAGGGCCCGTACGAGACGCTGGCCGGGCTCATCGCCACCGAGCTGGGCCGTATCCCGGCCGAGGGCGACACCGTCGAGGTGGCGGAGTGGCGCCTGGACGTCGTGGACGCGACGGGCCGCCGGGCAGCCCAGGTCCGGCTGACGGCGCCTCTTGAGGAGCCGCCGGACGAGGAGGGGCCCACGGGCTCCACCAAGGCGCACGCGGACAAGGCGCACGCCGACGCCGGGGAGGCGCACCGATGACCGCCGTGCAGTTGTTCATCGGCCTGCTGACGCTGGTCGTCAACGCGTTCTTCGTCGGCGCCGAGTTCGCCCTGATCTCGGTCCGGCGCAGCCAGATCGAGCCGCGCGTCGAGGCGGGCGACCGCAGGGCGCGCAGCGTCCTGTGGGGCCTGGAGCACGTGTCGGCGCTGCTGGCCGCCGCGCAGCTCGGCATCACCCTGTGCACCCTGGTGCTGGGTGTGGTCGCGGAGCCCGCGATCGCGCATCTGCTGGAGCCGGTCTTCCACGCGGTCGGCGTGCCCGACGGGCTGACGCACCCGATCTCCTTCGTGATCGCGCTGACGCTGGCCACGTATCTGCACATGCTGCTGGGCGAGATGGTCCCGAAGAACATCGCGCTGGCCGAGCCCGAGCGCACCGCGCTGTGGCTGGGCCCCCCGCTGGTCGCGCTCTCGCGTGCCCTGCGCCCGGTGATCTTCACGATCAACGCCTTCGCCAACAGCCTGCTGAAGCTGCTCAAGGTGGAGCCGAAGAACGAGGTCGAGTCGGCGTTCTCGGACGACGAGCTGGCCCAGATGGTCGCCGACTCCAGTGAGGCGGGACTGCTCGACGACCGCTCGACGGAGCGGCTGCGCGACGCGCTGGAGCTGGGCCGCCGCCCGGTCGGCGACGTGGCGCGGCCGACGGACCGGGTCGTCGCCGCCCGGCTCGGGGTGACCCCCGAGGAGCTGGAGCGGCTGTCGGCCAGCTCGGGCTTCTCCCGCTTCCCCGTGGTCGACGGCGACGGGCGCGCGATGGGCTATCTGCACGTGAAGGACGCACTGGACGCGTCCCCGCGCGAGGCGCCCTTCCCCTCCACGGCGATGCGGCCGATCGCGCTGGTGCGGGCCACGATGCCGCTGGACGACGTGCTGGGCGCGATGCGCTCCAGCGGCACCCACCTCGCCGCGGTGATCGGCGAGGACGGGCGCGCCGCGGGCGTCGTCACGATGGAGGACGTCCTGCGCGAGCTGGTGGGCCGCCAGCCCGCCGCGTAGCCGCCCGGTGAGCGGGCTGAGCAGCAGCTCGTCACCGCTCACCCGGCCGCTTTTCCGGCGCCCCCTCCCCCGGGTCTCCCCGGCGGGCGGGGGCGCCGTCGTCTTCCGCGCTGACGCCGGTGGCCGCCGGGCGGGGCCCGGCCGCTCCCCGCCCGGACCAGGGAACGCTCCTGGTCAGCCCAGGGCGACGACCAGTTGCCCCGGGCAACGGTTAGAATCGCTGGACGTGACCACCACGACCAGCATCCGCAGTTTCGTCGCCCTGGGCGACTCCTTCACCGAGGGCATGTCGGACCTACTCCCGGACGGCACGTACCGCGGCTGGGCCGATCTGCTGGCGGGCCGCCTCGCCGCCCGCACCGAGGACTTCCGCTACGCGAACCTCGCCGTGCGCGGCAAGCTCATCGGCCAGATCGCCGCCGACCAGGTGGACACCGCGGCGTCCATGGGCGCGGACCTGGTGACCCTGGTGGGCGGCCTGAACGACACCCTGCGGCCCAAGTGCGACATGCGCAGGGTGTGCGGGCTGCTGGAGGAGTCGGTGGCGAAGCTGGCGCCGAACTGCGGGCAGCTCGTCCTGATGCGCAGCCCCGGCAGGAACGGGCCCGTCATGGAGCGCTACCGGCCGCGCATCGAGCAGCTCTTCGACTTCGTCGACGAGCTGGCCGAGCGGCACGGCGCCCTCGTGGTGGACCTCTACGGCGGCGGCACCGCCTCGCTGGGCGACCCCCGCCTGTGGGCCGACGACCGCCTGCACCTGACGTACGAGGGACACCAGCGGGTGGCCGAGGCCGTATGGCAGAAGCTGGGCCTTCCGCCGGAGTCGGACTGGCAGGCGGCGCTCCCCGCTGCCGTACCCCCGTCGTGGCCCGCGCGGCGCCTCGCCGACGCCCGCTTCGCACGCGTCCACCTGCTGCCCTGGATCGGCAGGCGGCTGACGGGCCGCTCCACCGGCGACGGACGGCTTCCCAAGCGCCCCGACCTGGCACCCCTGGCCTGCGAGGACACCCCGCAGAACCCGTAGAATCTCCAGGCGTGACTGACAAGCCGCGCATCCCGAACGTCCTCGCAGGCCGCTACGCCTCCCTCGACCTGACCCGTCTGTGGTCCCCCGAGCACAAGGTGGTGCTGGAGCGGAGGCTGTGGCTCGCCGTGCTGAAGGCGCAGCGGGACCTGGGCATCGAGGTGCCGGACGAGGCCGTCGCCGACTACGAGCGGGTGCTGGAGCAGGTCGATCTGGCCTCCATCGCGGAGCGCGAGAAGGTCACGCGGCACGACGTGAAGGCCCGCATCGAGGAGTTCAACGCGCTCGCGGGGCACGAGCACGTCCACAAGGGCATGACCTCCCGTGACCTGACGGAGAACGTCGAGCAGCTCCAGATCCGGCTGTCCCTGGAGCTGGTGCGCGACCGCACGGTGGCCCTCCTCGCCCGGCTCGGGAAGCTGGCGGGCGAGCACGCCGAGCTGGTGATGGCGGGCCGCTCGCACAACGTCGCGGCGCAGGCCACCACCCTCGGCAAGCGCTTCGCGACCGGCGCCGACGAGCTGCTCGTCGCCTACGGCCGCCTTGAGGACCTGCTCTCGCGCTACCCGCTGCGCGGCGTGAAGGGCCCGGTCGGCACAGCGCAGGACATGCTGGACCTGCTCGGCGGCGACGAGGAGAAGCTGGCCGCGCTGGAGGAGCGCATCGCGCACCACCTCGGATTCGCGCACGTCTTCACCTCCGTCGGCCAGGTCTACCCGCGCTCCCTGGACTACGACGTGGTCAGCGGCCTCGTGCAGCTCGCCGGGGCGCCCTCGTCACTGGCGAAGACGATCCGGCTGATGGCGGGCCAGGAGCTGGTGACCGAGGGCTTCAAGGAGGGCCAGGTCGGCTCGTCCGCGATGCCGCACAAGATGAACACCCGCTCCTGCGAGCGCGTCAACGGCCTGATGGTCATCCTGCGCGGCTACGCCTCGATGACGGGCGAGCTTGCGGGCGACCAGTGGAACGAGGGCGACGTGTCCTGCTCGGTCGTGCGCCGCGTCGCGCTCCCGGACGCGTTCTTCGCGTTCGACGGCCTGGTGGAGACCTTCCTGACGGTGCTGGACGAGTTCGGCGCCTTCCCCGCCGTGGTGGCGCGCGAGCTGGACCGCTACCTCCCGTTCCTGGCCACGACGAAGGTGCTGATGGCCGCGGTGCGCGCCGGGGTCGGCAGGGAGACAGCGCACGAGGTCATCAAGGAGCACGCGGTCGCCTCGGCGCTCGCGATGCGCGGGGGCGCCGAGCGCAACGAACTGCTGGAGCGGCTCGCGGCCGACGAGCGGATGCCGCTCGGCCGGTCCGAACTGGAGGCCCTGATGGCCGACCGGCTCTCCTTCACCGGAGCCGCGTCCGCGCAGGTCGGTGCGGTGCTCGCCCGTATCGAGGAGATCGCGAAGCGGCACCCGGAAGCCGCCGCCTACGTACCGGGGTCGATCCTCTGACCCCGCCGGGCGCCCGTCCCAGCCGAGAGGAGCTGGAAGCGGCCCGCGACCGCCTCGTACCCGACGTGGCCGCGGAGGGTCTGCGCGTCCTGTTCTGCGGCATCAACCCCGGGCTGATGTCGGCCGCAACAGGTCACCACTTCGCCCGACCGGGCAACCGCTTCTGGCCGGTGCTGCACGCCTCGGGCTTCACCCCGAGGCGGCTGCGCCCCGACGAGGAGCGGGAGCTGCTGTCGTACGGGCTGGGCATCACCAACGTCGTGGCCCGGGCCAGCGCCAGGGCGGACGAGCTGAGCGACGAGGAGTACCGCGAGGGCGGGCGCATCCTCACCGCGAAGGTGGAGAGGCTGCGGCCACGCTGGCTCGCGGTCGTCGGCGTCACCGCCTACCGCACCGCCTTCGGCGACCGGCACGCTCGAATCGGCCCGCAGGAGCGCGTGATCGGCGACACCCGGGTGTGGGCCCTGCCCAACCCCAGCGGGCTGAACGCCCACTGGACGCTGGAGACGATGGCCGAGGAGTACGGGCGGCTGCGGGAGGCGGCCGACGCGGAGGGGTAGCCCTGCCGGGATGGGACTGGATGGGGCAGGGCCGCGCCCCGTGCGGGCTGAGGCATCGCGGACCGGGCGCGTCGGGCCCGCCGACGCACCGCGCACGGCCCGGACCTCCCCCGGACCTCCCCGCGCCGGACCAGGCGCCGGGCACTCGCCGTGACCGAACACACCAGCTACGATCCGCCACACACGCACCAGCAGGGAGGCGGACGTTGGAGAGGCTCACCGGCAGGGATCCGTCCCTGCTGCGACGGATCAACTCCACCGTCGTCCTGCGCGCGCTGCGAGCGGAGGCCAGGGGTGCGGCGCCGACGCTGACGGACCTCGTCCGCGCCACCGAACTGTCCAGGCCGACCGTCGAGGGCGTGGTCGAGCAGCTCATCGGCGCGGGGCTCGTCGAGGAGGCCGAGGAGGAGCCGGGCGGCGAGGGCGGCGGGGCGCGCAGGGGGCGTCCGGCGCGCCGGTTCCGCTTCCGCGCCGAGGCCGGTCATCTGCTCGGCATCGAGATCGGACCGCACCGCATCGCCGCCGTCCTCGCGGACCTGACGGGCCGGTTCACCGGCACGGTCTCGCACGAGGTCGACGAGAAGGCCACCGCCGACGAGCGCCTGGAACGGGCCAGGGGCACCGTCGCCGAGCTGCTGCGCAGGACCGAGGTGCCGCGGAGCAATCTGCGGGCCGTGGGCGTCGGCACGCCGGGCATCGTGGAGGCGGACGGGACCGTACGGCTCGGCACCGCGCTCCCGGGGTGGACGGGGCTGCCGCTCGGCGAGCGGCTGCGGCGCTCGTTCCGCTGCCCGGTGCTGGTGGAGAACGACGCCAACGCGGGAGTGCTCGCCGAGCGCTGGAAGGGCGCGGCGACCGGCTCCCAGGACGTGGTGATGGTGCTGGTCGGGCTGAGCCCGGGCGCCGGTTCGCTGATCGGCGGGCGGCTGCACCGGGGGTTCGGGGGCGCGGCCGGTGAGATCGGCGCCCTGCACCTGCTGGGGCGCGAGGCCACTCCCGAGCATCTGCTGTCGACCACGGACGAGCCGCTGCACCCGCTGGACGAGGCGGCGGTCGCCCGGGTCTTCAGCCTCGCGCGGCAGGGGGACGCGCGGGCGCGGGCGGCCATGGACCGCTTCATGCAGCGGCTGGTCCACGACGTGGCCGCGCTGGTACTGGCCCTGGACCCCGAACTCGTCGTGGTCGGCGGCTGGGCGTCGGGCCTGGACGACGTGCTGGAACCGCTGCGCCAGGAACTGGAACGCTACTGCCTGCGCCCGCCGCGCGTGGCGCTCTCCGTCCTGGGCGAGGCGGCGGTGGCGACGGGCGCGCTGCGGCTCGCGCTGGACCACGTCGAGAACGAGCTGGGCCTCGGGGAGCAACAGGTCAGCCAGTGACGCCGCGTCGTTCATTCGGCGCGTCGCTCATGGCGTGAGCGCGCCAGGTGGTGGGCCGCGCGCAGCAGTTCACGTGTCGGCGCCTCGGTGCGCTCGCCCGGGTTCACCACTGCCAGCCAGCCGACGGTGCCGTAGACGGGGTGCGCGAGCACGGTGTCGGTGGCGCCGGGATCGGCCTCGGCGGAGGCCGGTTCGCGTGGTGCGTGACCGGTCCACCGGATGAACGCTTCCTTTCCGGCGGCGATGTTCACGCGGAAGGTGTCAGGGCGGTCCAGGCGCGATGCCTCGTCGCCGGGGTAGTTCTTGGTCACGACGGTGGCGAACGGCTGGGCCGTCGCCGGAGCGGCGCCGTCGGGCGCGTAGTAGAAGAACGTGTCGCCCCAGCTCAGCTCCGGCGTGCCGTCGCCGGGTGCGGGCCTGATGGTCAGGACGCCGTCGAGGCCGCCCACGAAGCCGATGATCTCGTCGATGGTCATGTGCTCTAGCGTTGCATTGAAGTGCTTGTGGAGACTTCGAGGCCGAGATGGGAGGTGGCGGGATGCCAGGTCTCAATTCAGGGGGTATGCGCACCGCTGATGTCGCGCGCCGCGCCGGGTACTCCGTCCAGCAGGTTCGCAATCTTGAGCGCGACGGAGTGCTTCCGCCCGCGACGCGCACGGCCACGGGCTACCGGGTCTACGGGGAGGTGCATCTCCAGTCCGTGCTGGCCTACCGGGCGCTCGCCGCGGGCGTGGGGCCGGTCGAGGCCAAGAAGATCGTTCGGGCCTTCCACCAGTCCCCCGTCTCGCAGGCGCTCGCCCTGCTCGACGCGGCACACGCCCGACTCGCCACAGAGCGCGCGGAGTTGAGGCAGGCGAGGGAGGCCGCCCACGCGATCTCCGGCGAGCCGGTCGACGATGTGCGCACGTCGGACTCGATGAGCATCTCCGAACTCGCCGCCGCCCTCGGGGTGCGCCCTTCGACGTTGCGGCACTGGCATGCGGAGGCTCTCGTCGTCCCGGACCGCGACCCCGTGCGCGGAACGCGGCGGTACACACCGGCTCAGGTGCGGGACGCGCGGATCGTCCACCAACTGCGCAGGGCCGGATACCGCATCACGCCCCTGCGGGCCCTCATGCCGGAGTTGCGACGCGGCCACCGACCGGAAAATGTCCTTTCGGCGCTGGCCGCCAGGGACGTCGGCATCACGGCCCGGTCCGAGGCCCTTCTCGACGGTGCCGGCGCGCTCAGTGCCGTGCTCGCCTTCCACCGGCGAACAGCCTGAACGGAACGCCCGCCGCGCGGCGGGCGGTTGGCCCTCGCCCCGTGGGGGTTCAGCGACCGGGCCTGCCCAGGCGGGCCGCCCAGCGGCTCAGGGCCCGCCGCGACCGGCGAGTACGGGACGGGCCCGGCCGACGGCCTTCCGCTTCCGCTTCGGCCCGAACGGCTCCTGCTCCGGTTCCCCCGGGGCTTCGCCCCCAGCGCCCGTCGGGCGACAGTACCGGCGCCTTGCGTTCCGCCTGGGCGCGGATCTCCACGTGGGGGCGCTGGACGGCCGCGGAGGGAGGCGGGAGGTGGCCGCTGAATCGCGTCAACAGCGCTACGGGCCGCTGCTCCCGCCCCGGTACCGCTCCCCGGTACGGCTCGCTCGCCTAGCTCGCCAGCACGGGCTCCGCTCCGCTGTCCGCGAAGGTGAGGCGGCAGGTGTCGGCGCGGTAGGTGGAGACCGCGACCGCCGCGGTGCGTCCCCGCGCGACATAGCGGGTGGTGACGACCAGCACGGGTGCGCCCGGGAGCCGGTCGAGCTGGCGCGCGTCGTCCGCGCGCGCGGAGCCCAGTTCCACCGTCCGCTCCTGGCCCTCCAGTTCGAGCCGGTGCAGCTCACGCAGGACCGCGCCCCCGTCGGAGGCTCCCGCGGCCGCCTCCTCGTCGGAGGAACCGGAAGCACCGGCAGCACTGGAGGCGCCCGGAACGGACGCGTCCGGCACATACAGCAGCTCGGCGGCGACCGGCTGCCCATTGGTCATACGGGTGCGCCGCAGCACGTGGACCGGGGAGCCTTCGGGGAGGTCGAGCAGCCGCGCGACGGGCACGGGCGGCGCGGTGTGCTCCGCGTCGTCCGTCCGCCAGGCGTCACCCGGCGCGCCCGGCCAAGCGTGCTCGGCGCGACCGACGTCCACCCCGACGCGGGGCGGTGCCACCGTGGTGCCCACACCACGGCGGCGCTGGAGGCGGCCCTCCAGCTCAAGCTGTTCGAGCGCCTGCCGGAGCGTGGCACGAGCGACGCCGAAACGAGCCGCCAGATCGCGCTCGTTCGGCAGGATCTCGCCGACCGTGAACTCCGAGTCGAGCGCGTCGGACAGCACGGTCTTCAAGTGCCAGTACTTCGGCTCCGGCACCGTTTCCAGCTGCGTGGTCCCCACCCTTGCCTCCGCAATCGCCGCGTACCCACCGGGTTTATGCGTGCTTGTTTTTTAAAGGTTGTTGCGTATGCCCGACCATAGGGCGGGCCTCACCCTTGGTCAAGACCAATCAGCGATCCGCCGGAGCCGCCGAAGGCTGTCCCGCGCGGCTCCACCGTGCCATGATCGATCATCGATCACCTAACGGCGGAAGGAAGCAGCGATGGCGACACCACGACAGGTCACCGTCGTCACCGGCGGGGGCCGCGGCATCGGCGCTGCCGTAGCGGTGCGGCTGGCACGCGCCGGGCACCGCGTCGGCATCGGCTACGAGCGCGCGCGGGAGAGCGCCGAGCGCACGGCCGACGCCGTGCGCGCCGAGGGGGGCGAGGCGCTGACCGTACGGCTGGACACCAGCGTCGAGGAGCAGGTCGACGCCCTCTTCGACCAGGTCACCGAGGCGTTCGGCCCGCTCACCGGGCTCGTCAACAACGCGGGGATCTCCGGCCCGCTCGGCCGCTTCACCGAGACCTCGCCCGAGGTGATGCGCCGCGTCGTCGACGTCAACGTGACCGGCACGCTGCTGTGCGCGCGGCGGGCGCTGCGCGAGATGTCCACCGCGCGCGGCGGCGCGGGCGGCAGCATCGTCAACATCTCCTCGTCGGCCGCCACCCTGGGCTCCCCCGGCGAGTATGTGCACTACGCCGCCACGAAGGCCGCCGTCGACGCGATGACGGTGGGCCTGGCCAAGGAGTTCGGGCCCGAGGGCGTGCGGGTCAACTCCGTGCAGCCCGGCTCCGTCCTCACGGACATGCACGCCGCCATGGGGGACCCCGACCGGCCCTGGAAGAAGGCCGGGATCACCCCGGCCAGGCGGCCCGGCACCCCCGAGGAGATCGCGAACGCGGTCGCCTGGCTGATCTCCGACGAGGCGTCGTTCACCTCGGGCGCGGTGCTGCGGGTCGCGGGCGGGCTCTGACGGGGCCGACGGAGCGGGGGCGCCGGAGCGGGGGCGCCGGAGCGGGCCCGCTACAACCTCACCGGCCGCGGCACCCCCGCCGCCCTGCGCTGATCTCACCAGAGCCGGCTTGGGTGGCGTCTGTCCGGGGGCGGGCTCAGGTCCAGGTGGGCACGTGTCCGTCGGCGTAGCGGGCGCCGAAGCCGCCCCGGGGCAGGATCTCGCCGATGGCCGCGAGGTCGGCGGCGGTGAGGGTGAGGTCGGCGGCGCCGGTGTTCTCGTCGATGCGCTCCGGGCTGCGGGTGCCGGGGATGGGCACAATGTGCTCGCCCCGGGACAGGAGCCAGGCCAGGGCGAGCTGGGAGACGCTGGCGCCCTTGGCCGCCGCGAGCTCGGCGAGCCGGTCGACGGCTTCGACGTTCTTCTCGAAGTTGCCCGGCCGCCAGCGCGGGTCGCTGTTGCGTATGTCGGTGGCTTCGTACTGGCCTGCGGGCTTGGCGGTGCCGGTGATGAACCCGCGCCCGAGGGGTGAGTAGGCGACGAAGCCGATGCCGAGTTCGTCCAGGACGGGGAAGAGCTGCTCGACGTCCCGTTCGAACAGGGAGTACTCGGTCTGTAGGACGGAGACCGGCCGCACGGCGTGCGCCTTGCGAATCGTCCCGGGCCCGGCCTCGCTGAGACCGAAGTACTTCACCTTGCCCGCGTCGATCAGTTCTCCGACGGTGCCCGCGACCTCCTCGATGGGCACCTCGGGGTCGACCCGGTGCTGATAGAAGACGTCGATTTGATCCACGCCGAGGTAGCGCAGGCTGTTGTCGGCGACCTTGCGGATGTTGTCGGGCCGGCTGTCGAGAGCGCCGCCGATCCGCTCCGGCGGCACCGACATGTCGACTCCGAACTTGGTGGCCAGAACCACGTCGTCACGGAAGTCCCTGACGGCCTTGCCGACCAGGATCTCGTTGGATCCGGTGCCCCAGCCGTACATCTCGGCGGTGTCGAAGAATGTGACGCCCAGGTCGTGGGCGCGGCGGAGGGCGGCGACGCGGGCCTCCTCGTCGGTGGATCCGTAGGCCATCGTCAGGCCCATCGCGCCGTAGCCGATCGCCGAGACCTCAAGGCCCTGGCTTCCGAGCGTCCGGTACTGCATGGTGCACTCCTCTGAAAGAAATCCCGTGCGGGGCGGGGCCGCCGGGGCGGTTCACGGACCGTTGTGTCAGTGCGCCGCGGCGGTCAGTCCGGCGCGGTGGATCCGGGTGTGCTCGGCGACGCGCCGGCCGAGGTGGCGGGCGGTGTTCAGGTCCGCGTCATGGACCGCGGGCGTGTCGTTGAAGCTTTGTGCGCCTGCGCCGAGGTAGAAGCCGAGGCGGTTGTCGTCCTGGGGGCCGGCCGTGGTGGTGTTCCAGCCCGGCAGGAGGTCCAGGCTCACCCAGAGCATTCCGTGCTGGGCCGCCAGGAGCGAGAGGTACTGAAGGGTGTGCAGCTTGTCGCCGCTCATGGAGCCGGAGTTGGTGAATCCCGCCGCGAGCTTGTCGCTCCAGGCGCGGGTCATCCACCGCTTGCTGGTGGCCTCGGCGAAAGCGTGGAACGCCCCGGACGCGGTGCCCATATAGGTGGGGGTGCCGAAGATGATGGCGTCCGCGGCGTCCATCAGCTCCCAGTCGGCGTCGCCGAGGGAGGCGACGTCCACGCGGTGGACCCGGGCCCCGGTGACGGAGCGTGCGCCGTCCTCGACGGCGGTGGCGATCTGCGCGGTGTGGCCGTAGCCGGAATGCGACGCGATGACGATCGAGATGTCGGACACGGGTGTTCCTCTCCTGCCGCGATGGCGGCGCGTTCCGTAGTGCTGCCGACGGGCGACGAGCCGCGGGCCGGCGCCGAGCACCAGCAGCGTGAATCGTCGTTCCGCTTTAAACCGTAGCACTGATAAGGCGCCGCTACGCAAAATGCGATATCGTCGTTCCATGAACGAGGGACGACGCACCGCGCGGCGCCAGGTGCTCCAGGTGGCCGCCGAGCTTTTGGAGGAGGGCGGCAGTGAAGCGGTCTCCACGCGCGCCGTCGCCGCGGCCGCGGGCATCACAGCCCCCGCGCTCTACCGGATGTTCGACGACAAGGACGGGCTCCTGGCCGAGCTGGCCACCTACGGATTCGACATGTACCTGGCCGAGAAACGGGAGGCACTGGCGCTGACCCCCGACGACCCGGTGGCGGACCTCTACCGGGGCTGGGACCTGCACGTCGACTTCGGACTGCGGCACCCCGCGTTCTACATGCTCATGTACGGCACGGTGCAGCCCGGACGGCGGCCCCCGGCCGCGGACGAGGCGCACGCCCTGCTGGTGAGTCTGCTGCGTCAGGCGGCCGACGCCGGGCGCCTACGGGTTCCGGTGGAGCAGGCGACCCGCGTCATCCACGCGGCGACCACGGGTGCCACGCTGGCGCTGATCGGCGAAGAGCCCGCGGAGCGGGACCTGGCCCCTTCGGTACGGCTGCGGGACACCGTCATCGCCTCCGTCACCACGGACTCGCCCGCCCCGCCCGGGTCGGACCTGGCCTCGCGCGCACTCGCCCTCGACGCCGCACTGGAAACCGCGCTCACCACCGGGCCCCCGGCCGCGGGCGCCGGGGTGCCGCTGCGGGACACGGAGACGGCTCTGCTGCGCGACTGGCTGCGGCAGCTCGCAGGCTGAACCGGCCGCCCCGCTCTGCCGGGTCCGCGCCGAAGCCGACGAGTACGGCGCCGGGCAGACGGACCCCGGCAGGATCAATCGCGCCGGGGTCCCCCGTGCCTCACCTACTCACGCCCGGTCACCGGCAAGTGCGCGATCTTGTCGGGGTTCGCGAGCAGATAGACGCTGTGGACCATCCCGTCCACCACGTCGAGCACGAAGACCGCGTAGGGCCGCCCGTCCTGGTGGAGGAGCAGCGCCGGACCGCCGTTGACCTCGATGAAGACGGAGACGTACTCCCCGCCCTCCGGACCGATCGCGGCCAGGAAGCGCCCGACCTTGTCCGCCGAGGTGATGATCCGCACCGGGGCCTTCGCCTTGCCGCCCGCGTCGCTCACGAGGCGCACGTCGGGGGCGAGGAGGGCCAACAGCCCGTCGAGGTCTCCCCCGGTGGCCGCCGCGAGGAAGCGCTCGGTGACGTCGCGCTGCTGGGCGGGGTCCACCTCGAAGCGCGGCCTGCGCTCCTCCACGTGCTGACGGGCCCGCGTCGCGAGCTGACGCACGGCGGGCTCGCCCCGGTCCAGCGCGGCGGCGATCTCGGCGAACGGGAAGCCGAACGCCTCGCGCAGCACGAACACCGCGCGCTCCAGCGGCGTCAGCGACTCCAGCACCACCAGCATGGCGAGCGAGACGGACTCGGTGAGCACCGCGCGCGAGGCGCCCTCGGGTGCGGTGCGCGCGGCGAAGGAACTGGTGTCGGTGGGCAGCGGCTCGGGCAGCCAGGGCCCCACATACGTCTCGCGGCGCGCCTGGACCTGGCGCAGCCTGTCGATGGCGAGCCGCGTCGTGACGCGGACGAGGTAGGCGCGCGGTTCCCGCACGGCCGAGCGGTCCGCGGCCGACCAGCGCAGCCACGCCTCCTGGACCACGTCCTCGGCGTCGGCCACGCGCCCCAGCATGCGGTAGGCCACACCTTCGAGCACGGCCCTGTGCTCCTCGAAGAGATCGACCGCGGCGACGGTGTCCGCGTCGGCGTCGTCTGCTGTCACCTGGTCATCATGACACCCCCGCGAAAAGGGCACAGGTGACCCCCCGGACATGTGCGCGAACAGGGTTCCGCGCCGGACGACTTGCTGACATCGTGTCTACGAACATCTGCCAGCCAGCCGCTCAGCCCGTCCGGCAGTCCGGCCGCGCCACGGCGCCCGACCTCCACGAGGAGTGGACCATGCCCGCCATCGCCTCTCCGCACCCTCCCGTCCGCGTCTCCGAGTCCGTGGTGCGCGTGTCGCCCGTGGGGCGTCCGGCCTTCGACGTCGCGTACGAGCGCCGGGGCAGCGGCGAGCCCGTCGTCCTGCTCCACGGCATCGGCCACCACTGGCAGGCGTGGGAGCCGGTGCTGAGTGTCCTGGCGGCCTCGCACGAGGTCGTGGCGCTCGACCTGCCGGGGTTCGGGACCTCGCCCGCGCTGGCCGAGGGGCAGCCGTACGACGCGGCGGGCGTCGTTCCGCTGCTCGCCGAGACCTTCCGGGCGCTCGGCCTGGAACGCCCGCACGTGGTGGGGAACTCGCTGGGCGGGCTGCTCGCGCTGGAACTCGCGCTGCACGGCCAGGCGCGCTCGGTGACGGCGCTCTCCCCTGCCGGGTTCTGGGCCGAGTGGGAGCGCCGTTGGGCGTTCGGGGTGCTGCTCGGGATGCGCGCGGGCGCCCGCGCCATGCCGGACGCGCTGGTGCGGCAGCTCGCGCGCACGGCCGCCGGACGCTTCGCGCTCACCAGCTCGATATACGCCCGGCCGGGGCGGCGTTCGCCGGAGGCCGTCGTGGCGGAGACGCGGGCGCTGCGGGAGGCCACGGCCTTCACTGCGACGCTGGAGGCCGGGAAGCTGCCGGAGTCGCGGTTCACGCACGACATACCGGATGTGCCGGTGACCATCGGCTGGGGTGACAAGGACCGGCTGCTGCTGCGCCGTCAGGGCGTACGGGCCAAGAAGGTGATACCCGGCGCGCGCCTGGTCCGGCTGCGCGGCTGCGGCCACGTGCCGATGAACGACGACCCCGCCGTCGTGGCCCGGGTCATCGCGGACACGGTGAAGTCCGCCTGACGGCTGACGGCTGACGGCTGACGGCTGACGGCTGACGGCTGACAAGTAACAGATAACAGATGACGACTAACAGCTCACCGCAGGCCGTCGGCGCGCGACGGTTGACGTCCACGGGCCGCCTGACGGAGCCTCACCACGCGGGCCCGCGAACCGGGCCGGAACCGGGACCTGGCACGGGCGAGCGCACGGGAGAGCGGCACGGGGATGACGGAAACGGAAGCGGACGCTGACGGTGAACGGCGGGAGCACCCCGTACCGGAGGAGCGCACGCGGCAGCACGCGCTGACCCTGCGGGAGTTCGCGCGGCAGTCGGAGACCTTCGAGAACAGCGCGCTCAACGGGGCCTTCACCCGGCATCTGGAACGGCTGGTGGACTTCACCGGCGCCGGTCCCGAGGACGTCTGCCTGGACTCGGCGTGCGGCACGGGCATCGTCGCCAGGGCGCTGGCGGCCCGTGCCCGGCACGTCACGGCGCTCGACCTCACGCCCGAGATGCTGGCCTCCGGCAAGGCGGAGGCGGACGGCATCGGGCTGCGCAACCTCGTCTTCCAGCGCGGCGAAGCGGAACGGCTGCCCTTCCTGGACGGCTCGTTCACCCTCGTCGTCTCCCGCTACGCGCTGCACCACGTCCCCGAGCCGGGCCGGGTGGCGGCCGAGCTGGTGCGGGTGTGCCGACGGGGCAGCCGGGTCGTGGTCGCTGACATGGTCGTCGATCCGACCGCGCCTGGCGAGCCCGACCTGTGGGAGCGGCTGCGCGACCCCTCGCACGGCACGCTCCTGACGGCCGACAGGATCGAGGAACTGCTCGCCGCCGCCGGCGGCACGCCAGAGCGGCGCGAGGTCTTCGACATGCCACGGCCACTGCGCCCCTGGCTGGAACAGGCCCGTACGCCGTCCGCCGCCGCGGAACGGATCACGCGCGCGCTGGAGGCGGAGCTGGCGGGCGACGGCGAGGCCACGGGACTGCGGCCCCTGCGCGTCGAGGGCGCGCTGTGGTTCACCCAGACGCTGGCCCATGTGGCGGTGACGGTGGCGTGAGGCCACTGGGCCGGGGCCGGGGCCGGGTCTCCGGGCGCCTCACTCCCCGGCGTTGGACCACTGGCGGGTGCAGAGCACCAGCCGGTAGCCGTCGGGGTCCTCTACGGTGACGCCCCAGGTGTCCCAGTAGGCGTTGCGCGCCGCCACGCGCTTGCCGCCGTTCTCCTCCAGCGCGCGCAGGAGTTCCGGTGGCACGGGCCCGTCGAGGTAGACGACGAGCAGGTCCTCGTCCGTGGGGCTGGGCCGCACGGGGTCACCTGGGCAGTCGGCCAGTTCCAGATGCCATCCCGCGTCGCGCCAGCCCAGCATCAGCAGCCCGTACTCGGCGCCCGGCCCGTCCTCGGCGGCCGCCGCCTCCTTGCGGAACAGCACCTCCAGTCCGAGCCCCCGGGTCCAGAACCGCTCGGCCGCCGCGAGGTCGCGGGAGGGGCGGGCGATACGGACCGGGGCGCTGCCGTTCAGGGGCATGAGGTCTCCTCGTCTGCGGGAGTCGGGAGTCGGGAGCACGGAGGGGGTGGGCGGATGCGTGGTCCGGGGCGCCGCACCAGGCAGGCGGCCCGCGCGGCGGGCCAGTGCCCCGTACCAGGACCGTACGCCGGGCCTGCGCACCGCGGCATCGGCCCGCTGCCCGACCCTGCCTCGGTCCCGGTACCTAGACCCCTCGTCGCAACAGGGGCGTGCGCGCGCCCCGGACCCGCCCCGCCAGGCCCCCGCTACGCCCCCTCGCCCTCCACTCGCGCATGGCTGAGGACCGCCCGCGCCTCGCGGCGCCGGGCGGCGGGCGTGGGGTCCCCGCCCCCGTCCCCGTCGGTGTCCCGCGTGCCGTCGGCGGCGGGCCGCTCCGGGTACGCGTCCAGCACGTCGCGGGCGCGGGAGGCCGCCGCCTCGACGCGGCCGAGGTCGGTCTCCAGCCAGGCGGCCATGAGTTCGGCCCCCGTACGGTCCGCGAGCCCCGTCTCGCCGCAGGAACGGAAGACGGCGATGGCGTGGTCCGTGTAGACCACGGCCTCACGGTAGGCGGCGAGGTTCATCGCGTACTGCTCGGGCGTGTCCCCGTCCTCGTCGGGCGGCCCTTCGGTGGTCTGGAGCAGCAGCTCGGCCGTCTGCCGGTAGGTCTGGCCCAGTTCCAGTTGGAGGCGCGTCCTGGCCCGCTGGTCCTGCTCGCTCTGCAACCCCCGCTCGACCTCGCCCAGCGCCTGTGCCATCAGCTCGATGGCCTTGGTGACCGCGGTGGTCTCCACGTCCCCGTCGTCGCCGAGGGCGATCCAGGCGCGGGAGCGCAGCGACCGTACGACGGCGTAGGTCTCGCCGAGCGGGCGCCACAGTTCCTCGGCGCGCTCGTAGGCGCGGGTGGCCTCCGCGCGCAGGTCGGCGTTCTTGAGCGCGTCGGCGGCGAGGTGCGCGAGCATCGCGTGGTCGCGCTGGTCCTCCCACTCCTTGGCGGTGTCGGCCGCGAGCAGGAACTGCTCGGCCGCCTCGCGGGACTCGCCCATCCGGGAGTGCGCCTGGCCCAGCCACCAGCGTGCCTGCACCACGTCGCCCTCGGCGTGCTCGGCGAGCAGGTCGGGCAGTACGGCCTCCAGCACCGTCGCCGCCTCCTCCCAGCGGTCGAGCGCGAGGTAGGTGCCGCCCAGGCGCAGCCGTGCGTGGCCGCCGAGTCCGGCGCTGTCGCCCGCCGCGTCGGCCCAGTGGGCGGCTTCGAGCAGGTGCAGCGATTCCTCACCGGCACGGTCCTGGAAGGCCAGGACGTCGGCGAGCGCGAGGTGGACGCGTGCCGTCTCCTCGGGGGCCAGCAGGGCCGCGCGCTCCACGTCGTCGAGGGCGCCGCGCAGCACACCCTCCGCCTCGTCGGCCTCCGCCAGACCCAGGAGTGCCTGCGCGAGGGCCAGTTCGGAGCCCGTCGCCTGCCAGGGGCGCCCGGCGGAGTGGTACAGCGCGGCGGCCTCGGCGAAGAGCCCGGCGGCACCCCGCGCGTCGCCGGTCTGGCCCGCGAGCCGGCCCCGCGACTCGGTGGCGTCGGCGATACGGGCCAGGACGGCGGGTTCGGCGCGGTCGGGCTCCGCCAGGGCGATCAGGCCGGCCAGCTCGGCGTCCAGCTCTGCCGCGGCCCGGTGCGGGTCCTCGGCCTCGCCGAGCAGCCCGCCCCGTATCCGCGCGCGGGAGAGAAGGACGGCCGTGGCGTGCTGGGTGCTGGCCCGGCCGTCGGAGTGGGCGGCGAGTGCTTCGGCGCACAGCGGTTCCAGGAGGTCCAGCGCCTCGTCCGGGCGGCCCGCGAAGGCGGTGGCCAGCGCGGCGCGGGCCCGGCACGCCAGCGCGTGGCCCTCCTCGCCCTCGGCGGCGAAGACGTCGGCGGCCTCCTGGAAGCGCGCTGCGCCCTCGGACGGGTCCGTACGGGCCAGCTCCATGGCGCGGTGGTCGAGCAGTTCGGCGCGTTCGACGGGGCTGAGCGGGGCGCCGCCGTCCGCGGCGCCATCGTCCGCGACGCGTCGCTCCAGCCGCCGCCAGGCGTCGAGGGCCGAGGGGTGGCCCGCGCCGCTGAGGCGGCGTGCCTCGGCGAGCAGGGCGCGGGGGTCGTCGGCCGCGGCTGCGGTCGCGGGCGCGGCGTCGGCCGGTGTGCGGGTGCCGGACGCCTCCGTACCGTCGCCCCTGCCATCGCCCGGAGCCCCCTCGTCGGACCCCGTCGACGGGACGTGCCCGGACGCCACAGGCCCAGCGCCCAGCGCGGCGCCGCGCACCCCCAGCGGCAGCCGCTCCACCAGCGGTTGGCCCGCCATGCGGGCGCGTGCCTCGTCGCTGACCACCGTCGTGCCGTTGCGCTTGTCGAAGCGGGCCGCAACCGACAGGGCCTCGTCCGACGCGTACGCGTGCAGGGACTCGGCGGTCCACTCGCGCCCCGGAGGCCCGGGGACGGGCTGCCGTGCGTGGCCGAGGTCCACCAGGCGCCGCGTCAGCAGCGCTGCCGAGACGGTCCAGTCGAGGTAGGTGTCGGGGTCGCCCGAGGGGTCCCAGTGGCCGGGCTGCTCGGCGAGGATCTCCAGTCCGCGCGGCTCGTTTCCCGTACGGGCGCAGAACGCGAGGTGTTCGGCCACGGCGTCCCGCATGCTCTCCAGGTTCCGCACCATGCGGTAGCCGCGCACGTGGTGGGAGCGTGCCTCTTCCAGGCGGCCGAGGCGCACGAGGGGCAGCAGGGAGGAGGCGAGGACGCCGTGCGGCTCGTGCAGACAGGTGTGGGTGCGGTCCAGTACGGGCCGCCACAGCCGCAGGGCCTCCTCGTCGTCCCCGCGCTCCTGGCGCCAGCTTCCCTGCTGGTGCAGCTCGCAGGCGTGGCAGTCGCTCATCTCGTCGCGGTCGGCGGCCAGCCACGCGGCGTACGCGCGCTCGGCGCGGTCCGTGTCGCCGATGTGCCGGGCGATGGTGAAGTCGCCCTGCCGCACGGCGCGTTCGGAGTGGCCCGCGACGCGGTAGCGGTGCTCCATCTCGGACTGCCAGCGCTCGATGGACTCCAGCGGGATGTGCGGCTGGTCGACCATGCCGCTGGAGACCCACTTGAAGATCCAGTGCAGATGGTGGGTGGCCCACTCGCCGAAGTCGCCGGGACGCTCGTCCCACATGCGCAGCAGGCGTGCGAACGGCACGAACGACTTGTCCGACTCGGAGCTGAAGTTGTAGGCGGAGACGAGGTTGAAGAGCGCGTCGATGAGGAGGGGGCGGTCGCCGGTGGCCTCGGCTTCGGCGAGCAGCTTCTCGGCGCGGGCGTTGCGCACGCGCCCCTCCGGCTCCGCGTCGTTCTCGCGCAGCGCGGTGCGGATCTCCTCGATCGACGGGTCGGCGGACGGTGCCGTCATCGGCCCTCCTCGCTCTCGTTGCTCTCGTTGCTCTCGTGGCGCTCGGTGCTCTGGTCGCGCCGGTCGGCGCTCTCGTCGCGCGGGCCGCCCTCGTGCCCCGGCGGCTCCGCCGGGTGGACGGCCCAGTCCAGGAGGCCGAGGAAGGTGCGGTTGAGCAGCGCGGAGTCCGTGGGGCGCAGGGGTCGCTGGGACATGAGCAGCGCCTGCCCGTAGAGCGCCTCCACGGCGGTGCCCGCCAGCCGTTCGTCCGCGACGGAGGCCATCCGGCGCACCAGCGGGTTGAGGTGGTTGAGGACGAGCCGGGCGCGGGGCGCGCTGCCGCGCAGCGAGCCGAGGATGCCCGCCCACAGCCCGTCGGCCGCCTCCTCCTCTTCGGCGCGCGCCGCCTCGTGGCGGCTGCCCCTGTCCTCGAGGTGGAGCGCGGGGACGGTGACGGGGTGGAAGGCGCGCAGCACGGGGTCGCAGCCCAGCGGGTCCAGGGTGGCGCGAGCGACGGCGAGGAACGGCGCGAGGGCCAGTTCCTCGCCCGGGTCCACGGTGTCGAGGTGTGCGGTGACCGTGTCCGTGTCCAGCTCGGCGACGGCGGTGCCGGGGCGGGCCCTGGGCAGCAGCTCGACCAGCTCGCTGTCGTACGTGTAGCCGCCGTTGACGACGCCGATGCCCTGGGCCGAGGCGATGGCGGCGACCTGGCGGTACTCCTCGACGCCACGGGTGAAGTGGACGACGGGGTGCCGCTTGGCGAACTCCTCCAGGGAGAGCTGTCCGTCGGTGGTCTCGAACGGCAGCCAGGGCAGCATCAGCCTGAGCATGTCCTCGTCGTGCCTGGCCAGGGACTTGACGCCCAGGTGGTGCACGGCGAGGAAGCGGCCCAGCCGCTCCTGGTCGCCCGCCGCGAGGCCCGCGAGCCACTCGCGGATGCGCCCGCCCAGCGCCTCGCGCACGGCCTCCAGCGTCCCGTCGGCGTACAGGTTCTCGCGCGACGCGGTGGGCCGGAGGCTGTCCGTGTCGATGACGCAGCGGACGAAGAAGGCCCAGTCGGGCAGGAGTTCGTCGGCGCGCTCCGTCAGCAGCATGCCCTTGAGGTGGACGCGGTGGGCGCCGCGCCGCGCCGGGCTGACGGCCGAGGGCAGCACATAGGCCACACCGCGGACCCCGGCGAGCGGCACCTCCAGCTCGATGACGTCCAGCGGCGAGAAGCCGAACGTCTCGTGGCAGTGCGCCGCGAGCGCCGCACGCCGCGCGGAGGGCCCGGAGTGGCGGCGCTCCCAGACCGGGGGCCTGTCGGTGACGGGCTTGTCGGCGACGCGCACGTCATAGGGCAGCAGCGCCCCGAAGTGGCGGGCCAGCTCGGCGACCCGCTCCTCCGTCAGCCACTCCTCGGCGCCGGGGCGCGCGGTGAGGTGCACGGTGGTGCCGGGCTCGGCACGGGCCTCGTCGGGCAGGGTGCGCACGGTGTACGAGCCGTCGTCGCGGGCCAGCCACTCGACGGGCGGGGCCTCGGGGTGGCGTGCCGAGCGGGAGACGACGCGTATCCGCTCCGCGACGACGAAGCAGGCGAGGAGGCCGATGCCGAACTGTCCCAGGAACTCGGCGCGCGCCGTCTCCAGACCGGCCTCGTCGCCCCGTTTGGAGCTGCGCCCGATGGTGGCCAGGAGGCTGTGCACATCGCTCTCGGTCAGGCCGACACCGCTGTCCTCGACGCGGAGAGCGCCGTCCGCCGCGTACAGGCGGACGGTCGCGGGCGCTTCGGGCTCCTCGGCGCGGCGCGCGGTGATGGCGTCCACGCCGTTCTGGAGCAGTTCGCGCAGATACACCTTGGGGCTGGAGTAGAGGTGGTGGGAGAGGAGGTCCACGAGCCCGCGCAGGTCGACCTGGAAGGTGTGCGGAGGTACGTGCGGTATCCGTTCGGCAGTCATTGCGCGGAATCCTAGGACGAGGGTCCGACACCGCACACGCCATATGACCACGCCGTACGACCACGCCGTTCGGCCGGAACCCTTATGTCCGCTGTGGCGTCGGTGTTCACTGGGGCGTCGTGTGTGGGGCACACGAAACGGCTATACGTGAGCCGCCGACCCTTTGACCACCACCAGGAGGCCCGTCCCATGGCGCAAGACGATCCGACCACCGGCAGAACCCCGGCCCCGGGCCCGGCCCCGGTTCCGGCCCCGGGGCGGCGCGCGGTGCTGCGCGGCTCGCTCGCCGCTTCCGCCGCGCTCTCGCTGCCCGCGCTCTCCGGTGCGGCGCCCGCGCAGGCACTCGCGGGGCGGCCGAGCGCCAGGTGGGGCGTCCAGGCGGGTGACGTGACCACGTCGTCCGGGCTGGTGTGGGCGCGTGCCGACCGCAGGGCGCGGATGGTGGTGGAGACGTCGGCGACGGAGTCGTTCCGGAACGCGAAGCGCTGGCACGGTCCCGTGGTGGGCCCGGAGACGGACTTCACGGGGCGCACCGCGCTGCGCGGCCTGCCCGCGGGCGAGCAGATCCACTACCGCGTGCTGCTCGCCGACCCCGACGACCCGCGCCGCACGGGCGAGCCGGTGTACGGCACCTTCCGTACGGCCCCTGACCGCAGGCGCGAGGACGTGCGCTTCCTGTGGTCGGGCGACCTGGCGGGGCAGGGCTGGGGGATCAACCCGGACCGGGGCGGCTATCCGATCTTCGAGGAGATGCGCCGTCTGGACCCGGACTTCTTCCTCAACAGCGGCGACACCATCTACGCCGACTCCCCCATCGTGGAGAAGGTGGAGCTGCCGGGGGGCGGCGTGTGGCGGAACGTCACCACGCCGGAGAAGGCGAAGGTCGCCGAGACCCTGGACGAGTTCCGCGGGAACTTCCGCTACAACCTCCTTGACGAGAACCTGCGCCGCTTCAACGCGCAGGTCCCCTCCGTCGTGCAGTGGGACGACCACGAGGTGCTGAACAACTGGTACCCGGGCGAGATCCTGGACGACGCCCGCTACACCGTGAAGGACGTGGACACCCTCGCCGCCCGCTCACTGCGGGCCTTCAGCGAATACTTCCCGCTCTCCACCCTGCCCCCGGGTGACGACGAGGGCAGGGTCTACCGCGTGGTGCACCACGGTCCCCTGCTGGACGTGTTCGTGCTGGACATGCGCTCGTACCGCAACGCCAACTCGCCGGGCCGCCAGGCCGACGACACGCAGGGCATCCTCGGCGCGACACAGCTCAAGTGGCTCAAGCGGGAGCTGTCGCGCTCGCGCGCGGTGTGGAAGGTCATCGCCTCCGACATGCCGGTCGGCCTCGTGGTCCCGGACGGCAAGACGGACTTCGAGGCGGTCGCGCAGGGCGACCCGGGCGCGCCGCTGGGCAGGGAACTCCAGATCGCGGAGCTGCTGCGGCACATCAAGCGGCAGCGGATCACCGGCACGGTCTGGTTCACCACGGACGTGCACTACACCTGCGCGCAGCACTACGAGCCGTCGGAGGCGGCGTTCGACGACTTCGCCCCGTTCTGGGAGTTCATCTCGGGCCCGCTGAACGCGGGCGGCTTCCCCGCGCTGAAGCTGGACGGCACGTTCGGCCCGAAGCAGGCGTTCGCGAAGGCACCGAGCACGGCGAACGTGCCGCCGTCCGAGGGCGGCCAGTTCTACGGGCAGGTCGACATCGACGGGTCGAGCGGCGAGATGACGGTCCGGCTGCGCGAGGAGGGCGGCGAGGTCCTGTTCACGAAGGTGCTCCAGCCGGGGCGCGTAGGCCAGTGAGTCCGGGCACGCCGGGGCGCCCCGCCGTGCGGCGCGCCCCGGACCTCACGGGCCTCACGTACGCGGAGACGGGCGCGACCTGGGAGGACACGGCTCCGCCCGGCTACCGCACGCTGCGCGTGAGCACGGTGCTCGGCTCCGGCGACGCCGTGTTCCGCGCCGCCGCAGCGGCCCTCATGGAGTGGCGGATGCACCGCGCGATGGGGGTACGCGTAGCCAAGGGGGCCACGCGGGCGGGGCGCGCCACTCCGGGCGCCGAGGTCACCGTGGGTCTTGGCGTGGGGCCGCTGCGGGTGTACGGGCCGTGCCGGGTGGTGTGGACGGCGGAGGGCGAACGCCTGGCGGGGTGGGCCTACGGGACGCTGCCGGGCCACCCGGTCTCCGGCGAGGAGGCGTTCCTCGTCAGCCGCGACGGCGCGGGCCCGGACGCCGCCGTGGTGCTGACGGTGCGCGCGTTCAGCAGGCCCCGCACCTGGTGGACACGGGCGGCGGGCCCGCTGCTCCGGTGGTTCCAGCGCGCGTACGCGCGACGCTGCGGGCAGGTGCTCCGGCGCGTCGCACGAGCTGACGCGACGGACAGGGCCGAAAGGGATAAGTAAAAGGGGTATCAATGGGGCACTAAGCGTCCAGATGCACCCTTAACCCGTCGGTCACAGAGCGTTCTTGATCACGCAATACCCGTGCGTGAGGGTGGTTTCATGGCTCACAACCCGAAGCGCAGGAAACCACACCGTCCCCACCACTGGCGCCGTGACATGGTGGAGCTGGCGGCCCTGTTCACCGCCGTCGCCGTCGCCGACACCGCGGCCAAGACCGTGGTGCACGCCCCCGAGGGGCCCGTCACGCTGAGTGTCGCCGCCGCGGCGCTGCTGGCCACGGCCGGGTTCCACACATGGTGGTCACGACGTCACACGCACGCGCCGCCGGGCTCCGATACGGACGGTCCGCGCACGGCGGGCGGACCGGCGCACACCCGCACCCCGGCGGACGGCGAGGACTCCGCGACGCGCGGGGTGACCTCGCTGTGGCGGATGCGGACGACCGTCGAGGAGGCACCGGGCTCCCTCGCCGCGCTGTGCACGGCGATGGCGGAGCACCGGGTGGACGTCCTCTCCCTCCAGACGCACCCGCTCGGCGACCGCACCGTGGACGAGTTCCTGCTGCGCGCCCCTGAGGCGCTGGAGGGCGACGAGCTGTCCCGGTTCGTCTCCCGCGCGGGCGGCAGCGACACCTGGCTGGAGCGCGCCGACGCGCACGACCTGGTGGACGCCCCGGCCAGGGTGCTCGGCCTGGCCACCCGTACGGCGCTGGACGCGGCGGAACTCCCGCTCGCACTGCGCCAGTTGCTGGGGCGCTGCGCCATCCAGTCGCTGCCCCCGGTCTCCGTGTTCGGACACAGGGCGGCCGGTGAGGTGCCGCCGGAGGGTGTGATGGAGGAGCACACGCTGCGGCTGCCCGACCCGGCGGGCGGGGCCATCGTCGTCGAGCGGCCCCACCTGCCCTTCACCCCGACCGAGTTCGCGCGCGCACGCGCCCTCGTCGAGCTGGACGCCAGGCTGGGGCACCGCATGCCGCGCAGCCGTGACGCGCTGACCCTGCCGGAGGGGCAGGAGATCACCGTACGCAGGGCGGACACCAGCGACCTCGACGCGGCCCGCGCGATGCACGAGCGCTGCTCGCAGCGGACCCTCGCGCTGCGCTACCACGGCCCCGTCAAGGACGCCGACCGCTATCTGGGCCACCTGCTCTCGCCGCGCTTCGGGCGGACCCTCGCCGTGGAGACGGCCTCGGGCAAGCTGGTGGCGCTGGGGCATCTGCTGTGGGACGGCGACGAGACCGAGGTGGCCCTCCTGGTCGAGGACGCCTGGCAGCGCAGGGGCATCGGCGAGGAGCTGCTGCGGCGGCTGGTCGCGCTGGCCGGTGAGGCGCGCTCCGAGTGCGTCTACGCCGTCACCCAGTCGTCCAACACCGCCATGGTCGCGGTGATGCGGGGCCTCGGGCTGCCGCTCGACTACCAGGTGGAGGAGGGCACGCTCGTCATCACAGCGCGGCTGGCTCCCGTGCCCGCGTCCGCGCCGTCCGCTGAACCCGTGGCCCCCGCGACGAAGGGCGCCGAGGGCTGAGCACCGGAGCGGGACGGCCCAGGCCCGGAAGGGTACGTCCCGCTCCCGGCGCGCCCCGGCGCGTCCCGGCGCGGCGACCGGCCGCGTGCCGTACGTACGCCCCCCCGCGACGCCCTCGCCCACGGCGCGGCGCCGATCCGTCAGCTCACGGCGCAATGCTGGTGACGCGGGGCGCTTCCCCGTACCAGGATGGGCGCATGTCCGATGCAATGAATGCCGCGCCCCTGCCGCGCCAGGTCGCCGACGCCTATGTCGACGCGCTCGTCGAACTCGACCCGATCACCGGCACCTATCTCGGAGTGCCCGAGAGCCATGGCAAGCTGCCCGACTTCTCCCCCGCGGGCCAGGAGGCGCTGGCGGAGCTGAGCCGGGTGACGCTCCAGCGGCTGGCCGAGGCGGAGGCGCGGCCCGGCGGGGACAGCGAGGCGGAGCGGCGCTGCGCGCGGCTGCTGCGCGAGCGGCTGACCGCCGAGCTGGCCGTGCACGAGGCGGACGAGGGCCTGCGCGCCGTCAGCAACCTCAGCTCACCGGCGCACTCCGTGCGCGGCATCTTCACCGTGATGCCGTCCGAGTCCGAGGAGGACTGGACGAACGTGGCCGCGCGGCTGCGTGCGGTGCCCGCGGCGATGGAGGGGTACCGCGCGTCGCTGGAGGCCGGGCTCGCCAAGAAGCTGTACGCGGGCCCGCGCCAGGTGTCCACGGTGACCGGCCAGCTCAGCGAGTGGATCGGCGAGGACGAGCAGGGGGACGGCAAGGGCTGGTTCGTCTCCTTCGCGGGCGAGGGCCCCGAGTCGCTGCGCGCGGAGCTGACCGAGGCCGCGGGAGCGGCCACGCGCGCCATCGGGGAGCTGCGCGACTGGCTGCGCGACGTGTACGCGCCCGCCGTCGAGGGCGCACCGGAGACGGTGGGCCGTGAGCGCTACGCGCGCTGGGCCCGCTACTGGAACGGCGCCGATCTGGACCTGGACGAGGCGTACGCGTACGGCTGGTCCGAGTTCCATCGGCTGCTGGGCGAGATGCGCGTCGAGGCGGAGAAAATCCTGCCGGGCGCGCGCACCCCCTGGGAGGCGCTGCGTCATCTGGACACGCACGGCGAGGCCGTCGAGGGCGTGGACGAAGTGCGCGACTGGCTCCAGAGCATCATGGACGAGGCCATCGAGAAGCTGGACGGCACCCACTTCGAGCTGGCCGAGCGCGTCAAGCGCGTCGAGTCCCGCATCGCGCCGCCCGGCAGCGCCGCCGCCCCGTACTACACGCAGCCGTCGCTGGACTTCTCCCGCCCTGGGCGCACCTGGCTGCCGACGATGGGCGAGACCCGCTTCCCCGTCTACGACCTGGTCTCGACGTGGTACCACGAGGGCGTTCCTGGCCACCACCTCCAGTTGGCCCAGTGGGCGCACGTCGCGGACGAGCTGTCGCGCTACCAGACGACGGTCGGCATGGTCAGTGCCAACGCGGAGGGCTGGGCGCTCTACGCCGAGCGGCTGATGGACGAGCTGGGCTTCCTGCACAACGCGGAGCGGCGCCTCGGCTATCTGGACGCGCAGATGATGCGCGCGACGCGCGTGATCGTGGACATCGGCATGCACCTGGAGCTGGAGATCCCGGCCGACTCGCCCTTCCACCCCGGCGAGCGGTGGACACCCGAGCTGGCGCAGGAGTTCTTCGGCATGCACAGCGGCCGTCCCGCCGACTTCGTCGAGAGCGAGCTGGTGCGCTACCTGGGCATCCCGGGCCAGGCCATCGGCTACAAGCTGGGCGAGCGCGCCTGGCTGACGGGCCGTGAGGCGGCCCGCAAGGCACACGGTGACGCCTTCGACGCGAAGAAGTGGCACATGGCCGCGCTGTCCCAGGGCTCGCTGGGCCTGGACGACCTGGTGGCGGAGCTCTCCGCACTCTGACCCGCCCCGGCTCCCCGGCCCCCGGCCCACAGTCCGCGCGCCCGGCCCGTACCCCGCGTTCCTCACCGGCGGGGTGCGGGCCGCGCGCGTTCAGGAACCCGCCCCGCGCCCCCGTGCGCTGGGCTTTTCTCTTCAGGCTGCCTTCAGGAAGCGTGCGCCATCGTGTGGCGCACGGTGCCCGGAAAGATCACGGCGGGGCCCGCTCCGCCGTGCCCGCTCCCCTGCCGCGTCAACGCCGACGTGCCGGCCGGCGCACCGTTCCCTGACATGACCCGACCACACCACGCGCGCCGCGGCAGCACTGCGCAGCGCGTAGGAGGCAGGCCAGCATGAGGAACCGGATCCCCGCGTTCTCCCCCCTCACTCCCCCCGTGATCAGGCGCGACGTCCTCGCGTCCCTGGTCGTCTTCCTCGTCGCCGTCCCCCTGTGCGTCGGCGTGGCCGTCGCCTCGGGCGTCCCGGCCGAACTGGGCCTCATCACCGGCATCGTCGGCGGGCTCGTCGTCGGCTGCCTGCCCGGCAGCTCGCTCCAGGTGAGCGGTCCGGCCGCCGGACTCACCGTCCTCGTCTACGAGGCGGTCCGCGAGTTCGGGCTTCCCGCGCTCGGCCTCATCGTCCTCGCGGCCGGACTGCTCCAGGTCGCGCTCGGCGCCCTGCGCTTCGGCCGCTGGTTCCGCGCGATCTCCGTCGCCGTGGTGCAGGGGATGCTGGCCGGGATCGGCCTCGTCCTCGTTCTCGGGCAGGTCTACGCGATGGCCGACGCCGAGCAGCCCACCAGCGGCCTCGGCAAGCTGGCGGGGCTGCCGGGGCTCGCCGCCGACATCGTGAGCGGACCCGCCGCGCTCCCGGCCTTCTGCGTCGGCGTGGGCACCCTCGCCGTCCTCGTCCTGTGGCAGCGGCTGCCCGCCAAGGTCCGCCTCGTGCCGGGCCCCCTCGTGGCCGTCGCCCTCGCCACAGCGGTGACCGCGGTGGCCGGGCTCCCCGTGGCCAAGGTCGAGGTCCACGGGCTGATCGCGTCAATCCAGCCGCCAGGGCTGGGCGAACTCGGCTCGCTGGCACAGCTCTCCTTCCTCGGTACCGTCCTCGCCTTCGCCCTCATCGCGTCCGCCGAGAGCCTCTTCAGCGCGGCGGCCGTGGACCGCATGCGGGAGGGGGCGCGTACGGACTACGACAAGGAGCTGATGGCACAGGGCGCGGGCAACCTGGTCTGCGGCGCGCTGGGCGCGCTCCCGATGACCGCCGTGATCGTGCGGAGCGCCGCCAACGTCCAGGCGGGCGCGCGGACCAAGCTCTCCCGGGTGCTGCACGGCTTCTGGCTGCTGCTGTTCGCCGCGCTGCTCCCCTCCGCGCTCGGCGTCATCCCCGTCGCCGCGCTCGCGGGCGTGCTGGTGCACGCGGGCGCGAAGCTGGTGCCCGTACGGCAGTTGGCGCCGCTGTGGCGCGAGCACCGGGGCGAGGCGGTCGTCCTCGGGGTGACCGCGGTCGCGATCGTGGTGACCAACATGTTCGAGGGTGTGCTGCTCGGGCTGCTGCTGGCCGTCGTGAAGACCGCGTGGGAGACCTCCCATGTCCACGTGGACGTGCGCGAGCTGACGGGCGGGCGGCTCGTGGTGTCGGTCGGCGGCAACGCGACGTTCCTGCGGCTGCCCAAGATCCTGGACACGCTGGAGGCGCTGCCCCCTTCGAGGCCCGTCGAGCTGGACCTGACCGGGCTGCGGCACCTGGACCACGCCTGCCGCACCGCGCTGGACAACTGGGCCGAGCAGCACAACGCGACGGGCCAGGACTCACCCGTCCGTGTCACGGGCACCCCCGCCCTCGCGGGACGGTCCGCCGCCTCCGGGGAGTGACGGCGGCGGTCCCCGCGCCCCGGGGGTGAACGGCGGGGCCGGACGGCCGACGGGTCGGGACATGCCCGCCATTCCCGCCCAACGGGAACAGGTGTTCACCGTTTCTCCGCAGATCCCTTCCGTCACCGTCGCACCGAGGAGATGCGGCGGTGGAAGGCTTCACCGCGGCTGATGACCCGTCGGCCGGTGCCGCTCCGCACCCCCACGTTCGGCGGCGCGGTGCCACATCCTCGGGGAGAGGACAGCTTCGTGGACCAGACGAAACGTTCCACCGCGCGCCGTAGAACCCTGACCGGGCTCACCGGAGCCGTACTCGTCGCGCTCGCCGCCGCTACCGTGACCACGGCGCAGGCGACGCCCGAACCCGCGTCGCCCGCGGCCCACTCGGCCGCCGCCCGGGCCGGTTCCGCCGCTGACGACGAGTACTACAAGGACGCGGAGGGCAAGACCGGACCCGAACTCAAGTCCGCGCTGCACGAGATCATCAGCAGCAACACCACCCAGCTCTCGTACGACGAGGTGTGGGACGCGCTCAAGGTCACCGACCAGGACCCCGACAACTCGTCCAACGTCATCCTCCTCTACAGCGGCCGTTCCCAGTCCAAGGACAGCAACGGCGGCGACGCGGACAACTGGAACCGCGAGCACGTCTGGGCCAAGTCGCACGGCGACTTCGGCACCAGCACGGGCCCCGGCACCGACGTCCACCACCTGCGGCCCACCGACGTGTCGGTCAACAGCACCCGGGGCAACAAGGACTTCGACGAGGGCGGCACGGAGGTCGACGAGGCCCCGGGCAACTTCACCGACGACGACTCCTACGAGCCGCGCGACGCGGTCAAGGGCGACGTCGCCCGGATGATCCTCTACATGGCCGTCCGCTACGACGGCGACGACGGCTTCGCCGACCTGGAGCCTAACGACGAGGTGGACAACGGCTCGAAGCCGAACATCGGCCGCCTCTCGGTCCTCAAGGAGTGGAGCACGCAGGACCCGCCGGACGACTTCGAGAAGAACCGCAACCAGGTGATATTCGACCAGTTCCAGCACAACAGGAACCCGTTCATCGACCACCCGGAGTGGGTCGGCGAGATCTGGTAGACCGCCGTCGGCCCAGTACCACCGACGAGCGCTCCCGTACCCCTACCCCTTCCGGTGCGGGAGCGCTCTTCCCCGGCTCTGCGCGAGGTGCGCTCAGGCGAGGCCCGAGGGCGGCGCGGGCGGCGGGGGGATGCGCTCGGACAGGTCGGACGAGGCCAGCTCGGCACGTACCTCGGGGGTCTCGAAGAGGCCGCAGGGCACCTGCGGCGGCCAGACGGGACGGTGGTGCTCGGGCACCGTGTCCAGCGCCTGACGGACGGTGTCGAAGGCGCACAGCAGGGTGTCGCTGCTCGTCTGGTGCAGCAGATCGGCGAGCCTGCGCCCCACACCTGCGAGCAGGAGCGCGCCGTCACGGCGGTGCAGCAGCCAGCGCAGGCTCAGCATGCAGTACAGGCCCCGCGAGTCGCAGAAGGACAGCGCGGTCACGTCCAGGATCAGATAGCGGTAGCCGGCCGCCGCCGCGGCACCGAGCGAGGTGAGGAACTGCCGCTCGGACACATAGTCGAGGTCGCCGCTCACCCGTACCACCGCACAGCCGTCACAGGCCGCGAGAGCGGTGATGCGCACATGGCTGGACTCTGGGGGCACCGCACCTCCGTTCGGTCATCGCGTCAGAACCAGTAGCCAGCGGCACATTACCGACTCACCCGGCCGCTCCTGTCACCGAGGCCACCCAAGACCCGCCGAAGTCCCCCGAAGAACCCCCGAAAATCCCCCGAACACCCACCCTGTTCACCACAGTGGCCCCGTCGGTTCCGGTCCGGCGCCGCGTGTCGGCCGGACGCGCCGTCCGGCGGGCGTCCGTGCCGCGATGACAACGCGGCGCCGCAAGATGTCCCGTCAAAGCGAAGAACGGCGGCGGGGACGTGGACACACTGTCGGCGCATGAGACCGAAGAGCACCCCCACGAGAACGACGAGAACCACGAGAACGCAGAACAGAGTCGCGCTGGTGACGGCCGTCGCCGCGCTCGCGGGCGCCGCGACGCTCGTGCCCCAGCAGGCGCAGGCGGGCCCCGGCAACCCCTACGAGCGCGGGCCTGCGCCCACAGAGGCGAGCGTCACCGCCGAGCGCGGTCCCTTCGCCGTCTCCCAGAAGGCGGTACCCGAGAGCGCTGACGGCCGCTTCAACAAGGGCACCGTCTACTACCCCACCGACACCTCGCAGGGCACGTTCGGCGCCGTCGCGATCAGCCCGGGGTTCGTCTCCCCCGAGGCCGCCGTCGGCTGGCTCGGGCCGCGGCTGGCCTCCCAGGGCTTCGTCGTCATGACGCTGGAGACGAACACGCCGCTCGACTTCCCCGACCAGCGCGCCGACCAGTTGCTCGGCGCGCTGGACTGGCTCACCACGTTGAGCGACGTACGCGACCGGATCGACGCCTCCCGGCTCGCGGTCGCGGGCCACTCCATGGGCGGCGGCGCCAGCCTCCGCGCCTCCGAGAAGCGGCCGACGCTCCAGGCCGCCGTCCCCCTCACGCCCTGGCACACCGACAAGACGTGGGAGAAGGACCCCGTGCCCACGCTCGTCGTCGGCGCAGAGAACGACGCCATCGCGCCCGTGGCCGAGCACGCCGAGCCGTTCTACGGCAGCCTGAGCGCCGCGCCAGAGAAGGCGTACCTGGAACTGGAGGGCGCCGACCACCTGGCGCCCGTGGCGCCCAATGTGACGGTGGCGAAGTACGCCATCTCGTGGCTCAAGCGGTACGTGGACGACGACACCCGCTACGAGCAGTTCCTCTGCCCGCCCCCGCGGCCCTCCTCGACGATCAGCGAGTACCGCGACACCTGCCCCGGTTCCTGAACCCTGACCCCTGAGCCCGTGAGGGGCGCCCGTGCGGGCGTCCCTCACGCCCGTACGGGCGCGGACCGCAGCCGCAGCGACGAGCCCTTGCGGGACTTGGCGACCTCCAGTTGCACCGGGACACGCTGACGCAGGTCGGCGACGTGGCTGACGATCCCGACGCAGCGGTCGCGCTCGCGGAGTGAGTCGAGGACGTCCAGCACCTCGTCCAGGGTCTGCTCGTCCAGGCTGCCGAAGCCCTCGTCGATGAAGAGGGTCTCCAGCCGGGTCCCGCCCGCCTCCTCGGTGACGACGTCGGCCAGGCCGAGCGCCAGAGCCAGCGAGGCGGAGAAGGTCTCACCGCCCGAGAGGGTCGCCGTGTCCCGTTCGACGCCGGTCCACGCGTCGATGACGTGCAGCCCGAGCCCCGAACGGCCGCGGCCCGAGGCGCGCGCGTCGGAGTGCACGAGCGTGTAGCGCCCGCCCGACATGTGGGACAGCCGGGCGCTCGCCGCCGCTGCCACCTGCTCCAGGCGGGCCGCCAGCACGTACGACTCCAGCCGCATCTTGCGCTCGTTCTCCGCCGAGGTGCCCGCCGCGAGTCCGGCGAGGCGCGCGACGCGCTCGTAGCTCTCGCGCAGCGGCGCCACCCGGCGCGCCTCCGCGAGCGCGCGGGCCGTGAGCCCGTCCAGCTCGTCGCAGCGGTGCCGGGCCGCCTCGTCGGCGGCCGACGCCGCGCGCAGCCGGGCGGTCGCCTCCCGCACCGCGCGCTCGGCCTCCTCGGTGTCGGCCGGGGCCTCGCCCGCGGCCTCGGCCAGCTCCGGGTCCGCCAGCTCCGCCGCGACGGACGCCTCTTCGGCCTGCCGCGCCTCCAGCCGCTCGCGCAGGGCGGCCTGTTCGGCCTCGCCGAGCACCGCTTCGGCGGCGGCCCCGGGCGTGTCGAAGTGCGCGCGGTAGGCGGCGTCGGCGAGTCGCGCGTCGGCCTCCTTGAGCCGCTGCGCCGTGCCCTGCGCGGTACGGGCCGCCTCGGCAGCGCCGGTCAGCAGCGCGACACGCCGCTCCAGGAAGGCCGCGCGCTCGGCGACGCTGCGTTCCGCGCCGCGCGCCTGCCGCAACTCCTCGGCCAGCGACGCCTGTTCGCGCTGGAGCGCCTCGCGCTGCGAGGTGCGTGCCGCGGTGCGCCGCGCCGCGTCCTGCTGCTGGGCGCGGCGCCGCTCGTACTCGCCCTCGGCCCTGGCCAGCGCCTCCTTCGCCGCGTGCGCCCCGGCCGCCAGGCCGTGGGCCTCGGCGTGTTCGCGCTCCAGGCGGGCCGCGACCTCTGCGAGTTCCCCGGTCTCCTCCTCGCCGGACTCGGCGCGCGCGGCGGCCAGTTCCTCGCGCAGCCGTCCGAAGGTCTCCTCCGCCGACTCCCGCGCCGACTCCGCCCGCCCGCTGGCCGCGAACGCGCCGTCCTCGGCCTCCTGCCCGACGTGCTCGGCGTCCAGGCGCGCGGGCTCGGGGTGTTCGGGCGAGCCGCAGACGGCGCACGGCTCGCCGTCGCGCAGCCCGGCGGCCAGCTCGGCCGCGAAGCCGCGCAGCCGCCTGTCCTTGAGGTCGAGCCAGCGCTCGCGTGCGGCGGACGCCGCCTCACGGGCGCGCAGCGACGCCTCCCGCGCCGCCTCGGTCTCCCCGGCGAGCCGGTCCCTGCGCCGGGCCGCCTCCAGGCGGCGGCGTGCCGGTTCGAGCTGTCCCGCGAGGTGTTCGGTGCGGGCGAGCGCCTCCTGCGCGGCGTCGACGCGCCGCTGGTGCTCCTCGCGCGTGCGCTCCCAGCCCGCCAGCCACTCATCGGCCTCGCGCAGCACCTCCTCGTCGGCGCGCGACTCGCGCTCCAGCGCCCCGAGTTCGGCGGCGATGGCGCCCTCGCGGGCCTCGGCGCGGCGCGCCGCGCTCAGGGAGCCCAGCTCTTCGCGGGCCTCGCCCTCCAGCTCGGCGAGGCGCGCCGGGGCCGCGTCGGCGATGTCCGGCGGCAGCGGTGCGCGGCTGCGGCTCTCCTCGGCTGCGGCCCGCCGGTGCTCGGCCTCGGCCGACTCGCGCAGGGCGACGGCCGGGGCGACGGACTCGGCGGCGCGGGCGCGCTCCAGCCGCTCCCGTTCGGCGTCGCGACGCGGTGCCGTGGCCCCCAGTTCGGCCGCGCGCCGACGGGCCTCGGCGTGGCGCCGCTGACGTCGGGCCAGTTCCCGTATGTCGTCCTGTCGGCGTGTCGCGCGGGCGTGCCCGTCCTCGGCGGCGAGCGCGGCGAGCGCGGCGATGTCGCGGCGCTCGCGGGCCTCCGTACGGGCGAGGGCCGCCCATTCCAGCACCGCGTCGGCCAGCCCGGGGTCGCCGGGCGACAGCGGCGCGGCGTCGTCCTGGCCCGCGCCGGTGCGTGTACCCGGTCCCGTCGTGGCGGGGCGGCGTCCGCGCGCGGGGGCGGCGGCCTGCCGGCGCTGGTCGGGCACGGCGCGCGGGGTGCCGTCCCCCGGTGCGTCCGCATCTGCATCCGCATCCGCGTCCGCGTCCGAGAAGGCCCCCGCTGAGGGTGCGGCCTCCCCCGCCGCCTGGCGCATGCGGTGGGCGAGGCCCAGCAGCGCCTCGTCCCCTGCCCGTACTTCCTCCTGCGCGCTCCTGCGCATCTTCGCCAGGTGCTCCTCGACGGCGGCGAAGCGCCCGGTGTCGAAGAGGCGGCCCAGCAGCTTGGCGCGTTCCTCGGCCCCGGCGCGCAGGAAGCGCGCGAAGTCTCCCTGCGGGAGCAGCACGACCTGGCAGAACTGGTCGCGGTTCATGCCCGTGAGCTGGGTGATCTCCTCGCCGATCTCCTGGTGGGAGCGGCTGAGCGCCTTCCAGTCACCCGTCACCGTGTCGTACTCGCGCAGCCACGACTGCGCCTTCTCCCTGGTGGTGCCGCTCCCCCGGAGCTTGGGCCGCTCCTGCTCCGGCCTGCGGGTGATCTCCAGCCGCCGCTCGCCGACAGTCAGGTCGAGCACGACCTCCGTCAGGGTGTGCGGCTCAGCGTGGTGGCTGCGCAGCGTGCCGCCCGGCTGCTGGCGGGCCCCCGGCACGCCCCCGTACAGCGCGAAGCACACCGCGTCGAGCACGGAGGTCTTGCCCGCGCCCGTCGCGCCGTGCAGCAGGAAGAGTCCGGCGGCCGAGAGCGTGTCGAAGTCGACCTCGTGGGAGCCGCCGAAGGGCCCGAACGCGGTCATCGTCAGCCGGTGCAGCCTCATCGTGCCCCCTCGGTCACCGTATGCCCCGCCCCCGCTCCGGTCCCGGTGCCGGTCGCCGTGTGGCCGGTCCCGGGTACCGCGTGCCCCGTCTCGGCCGCCTCGTCGGCCCGTACGGCGTCGAGCGCGGCGCTCAGCATGTCCCGCTCGCCGCTGTCGGCGTCGCGGCCGGCGCGCACATGTCCGACGAAGTCCTCGGCGATCTGCTGGTCACTGCGGCCACGCAGCTTCCGCGCGTACGAGGCGTGCGCGTCCTCCTCCTCGCGCTCGGGCTGGAAGGCGAGGGCGAGGATGTGCGGGAAGCGGGTCTCCAGGCGGGCCATCGGCTCGTACGGGCGCGCCGCGTCGGTGAGCGTCGCCTCGACCCACGAATCCTCGTGCCGCGCGTGCGCCGGGTCCGCCAGCAGCTCCTCCAGCGTGCCCCTGATCCTGGCCAGCGGGCGCGGCACGGGGCAGTCGATCCGCTCGGCCGCCACGGAGCCTCCGGCATCCAGGTCGACGAGCCACATGGACTTGCGGTGCCCGCTCTCGGAGAAGGAGTAGGCCAGCGGCGAGCCCGAGTAGCGCACCCGCTCGGTGAGGGTCTGGCAGCCGTGGAGGTGGCCCAGTGCCGCGTAGTCCACGCCGTCGAAGACCGAGGCGGGGACGGAGGCGACGCCGCCGACGGTGAGGTCCCGTTCACTGTCGGAGGCCTCACCGCCGGTGACGAAGGCGTGGGCCAGGACGACGGAGCGGGTGCCGGGGTCGCGCCCGGCCAGGTCGGCGCGCACCCGGTCCATGGCGGCGCCCAGCACGGCGGTGTGGCTGCGGCTCTCGGCGCCCAGTTCCTCGCGCACGAGAGAGGGCTCCAGATACGGCAGCCCGTAGAAGGCCACGTCGCCGTCGGCGTCGGAGAGCAGCACGGGGGTGCCGCAGGAGGCGGGGTCGGTGCGCAGATGGATGCCCGCGCCCTCCATGAGCCCGGAGCCGACGCCGAGCCTGCGCGCCGAGTCGTGGTTGCCCGAGGTCATGACGGTGGGGACGCCGAGCGAGGCGAGCCGGTGCAGCGCCGTGTCGAACAGCTCGACGGCCGCGAGGGGCGGCACCGCCCTGTCGTAGATGTCCCCGGCGACGACGACGGCCTCGACCTCCCTGGCCTCCACCGTGGCGACGAGGTGTTCGAGGAAGGCCCGCTGCGCGTCGAGCAGGCTCACCCGGTGGAGGCCTCGCCCCAGGTGCCAGTCCGATGTGTGCAGCACTCTCACGACAGGCACCCCACCCGCACGTCCACCCTCTCCCGCCCTCTACGCCCTGAAGCCGGTACTTCACCGCCACCGGTCCCCGCCGGTGGGCACGCACCACACTAGCCCCGCTGCGCACACGCCTCGTCACGGCTCTCCCTACGGGCGCGGACCGGGAGAGGCGAGGGCGAGAAGAAGAGGAGGCGGGACAAGGCCGGAGGAGCTGCCCCGGACACCACACGGAATGCGTCCGCGCCTCGTTTTCGAAGGCCCCGAGTGGTGAACCCGGTCACAGTGAGGACCGACGGAAGGAGGCGCGAGGGAGACTGTCCGGGCAAGCGGCCCGGGTGTGGCCATTGATTTCACGCCCTGTTCGCGGGCATTTTGCCCACGTGTAGGAACGCCACCTCGCGGAAAGACGACAGCACGGTGACAAGTGATCCGGCGTACAGGAGGCGAGGGGTGAGCGAGGAGGCTTTTACGGCCCGCTACTACCGCTACGAGGAAGCAGGTGAACAGCGTTGCTCCTCATTGCTGGAGGCCGTGCGTTATCTGAGACAGCACTACGAACGGGGGGACCTCTTCCCCAGGGACATCGTCGACGGTGACGACACCGTGGTCCTCAGCGGTCACGCGCTGCGCCGCGCCATGGACCACGCGCGCTCCCTCATACCCAGGCAGCGCCAGGAATAGGGGGCGGTACCCACACGTCCCGTCCGGAGGCCGGGCCCCCGCCTCCGCGGGGACGGTCGGCTCAGACCGACCCGTAGACCTCTCCGCCCAGCTCCAGTCGTGCCGTGCCCGCCGTGGCGTCGGCCAGCCAGGAGCGGAAGGCGTCGAGACCGGATTCGGGGAGACCGACCTCGATGGCCACCTCCGCCCCGTAGGTCACCTCCCGCACCGCGTGCCCCGTCGCACGCAGCTCGTTCTCCAGCTTCCCCGCACGTTGGTGGTCCGTGGTGACCGTGACGAGCCGGAAGCGCTGCCTCACGACGGTTCCCACCGCGTCCAGTGCCTCGCCGACGGCGCCCCCGTAGGCGCGGATCAGACCGCCGGCGCCCAGCTTGGTGCCGCCGAAGTAGCGGGTCACGACGGCGACCGCGTAGCGGATCTCGCGACGGGTCAGCATCTGGAGCATGGGCACTCCGGCCGTGCCGCCGGGCTCGCCGTCGTCGCCGGCCTTCTGGACCGCGCCGTCGGCGCCGATGACGTAGGCCCAGCAGTTGTGGTTGGCGGCCGGGTGCCGCTTGCGCACGCCCGCGATGAAGTCCTGCGCCTCCTGCTCCGTGGCAGCGGGCGCGAGGGCGCAGAGGAAGCGCGAACGGCTGATCTCGGTCTCGTGGACACCCTCGCCCGCGACGGTCACATACTGCTCCTGCTGCATCCCGCCACCCTATGCGGGCCGGTGCGGGGGCTGCGCGGGACCGGTACGGGGCCGGTACGGGCGGGAATGCTCCGCCCGTGTCAGGGGTTGGATCAGCCATGGCAGCGACACGCGGTGAGACATACGGCGAGACGTACGGCGACCAGGAAACGGTCCGCAGGATCCTGACGGAGTCGGGCGACACCTGGGCGGTGGTCGGCCTCTCCAACAACCAGGCGCGTGCCGCGTACGGCGTGGCGGGGGTCCTCCAGCGCTTCGGCAAGCGCGTGGTACCGGTGCACCCGAAGGCCGAGCCGGTCCACGGCGAACAGGGCTACGCCTCCCTGGCCGACATCCCCTTCCCCGTCGACGTCGTGGACGTCTTCGTCAACGCGGACCTGGCGGGGGCCGTCGCCGACGAGGCGGTGGCCGTGGGCGCCAAGGCGGTCTGGTTCCAGCTCGACGTGATCGACGAGTCCGCGTACGCGCGTACGCGCGCGGCGGGCCTGGACATGGTGATGAACCGCTGCCCGGCGATCGAGATCCCCCGCCTGGGCTGAGCCCACCGGGCCACATCCGTCGGCCAGTTCCCTGCCCGACGCCCGACAGCCCCGCGTCGGCCCGGCGCTGGAATGTGACCTGGATCTCCCCGCCCCGCCGCACAACGGGGCGTTAGCGGTGGCGCCCAAACGCGGTCCTTCCGGCAGGATGAGGCGGACCAGGAACGACCCGCACCGAGTCCGGCTGAGACGCGGCGGAGACGCTCCGACGTGTCGAGACCGCACGCTTCGGAGGGATCACCGCCTTGATACGAAGAAGGCACCGTCTCCGCTATCTGATCGCCGCCTTCGGCGCGCTGGCACTCACCGCGCAACTGGGGATCAACAGCCCGGAGGCCGAGGCCAGCACCGACCTGAGGTTCTGGCACTTCAACATGTGCGGCAACAAGTGCTGGACGGCTGGCGCTCCGCACAACTACCTGCCCGGCACCGACACCCGCGGGGAAATCCCCGTACGGGCGGCCCAGATCGTGGAATCGGTCGGCAACTACAGCCCGGACGTCGTCACCCTGAACGAGGCCTGCTACACCCAGTACCGCCACATCCGCGAGGCTCTGGTCGCCCAGGGATACCACGCGACGTACGCCAGCAGCAGCCAGACCTCCGGCGAGCACTGCGACGGGGGAGACACCGCGTTCGGCATGGCGCTCTTCTCCAAGAAGCCCATCGCCACCCCCCGGGAGACCCACAACCTCGGCGACACGCAGATCCACGCGCTCTGCGCCGACACCGCCCTCGGCTCCCGCCCCGTGAAGGCCTGTTCCGTACATCTCTCCGTCGACGACCCGGACGACCCCGCGGACGACGGCAAGCGGGAGGAACAGGCGACGAAGCTGGCGGCCCTGGCCTCCGGGTGGCACGCCACGAAGCCGGTGGTGCTGATGGGTGACTTCAACGCGCAGCCGTTCGACGCCGACATGGACAAGTTCTACAGCCACAGCGGTGGCGAGGGGATCTTCAACGAGGCCGACGAGTCGGACGCGGACCACTCCTCCTCCTGGCCCCCGGGAGCCGTCCGGGGCCAGAGCGGGGAGATCACCTTCACCTCGTCGACGACCGTTCCGCCAATCCTGAAGAAGATCGACTACATCTTCCTCAGCGCCGCCGACTTCAGAGCCGTCGAAGGCGACAGCCTCTACGGCGGCGAGCGGCGCACCTCCGACCACCGGGTCTACCGCGGCGGTGCCACCTGGCAGTGAGCACACCCCGGGCCTCAGAAGCCGCCGGACAGGTCCCCCGCCGACAGGGGTGCGGTCGACGTTGAGGCAGTACCGCTTGCCACCCCGCCCGTAAACCCCGTGCTGGGCCGCAAGGTACCGCGTTAGCGTCCGGGCATGATCAATGAGCGACACGTGGGACGCGTGCGGCCTGCCCGTCCCGATGACGCGCCCGAGCTGGTGCGGCTGCGCCGCGTGATGTTCGCGGCGATGAACGGGAGGGACCAGCCCGGCGACTGGGAGCGTGCGGCCGAGAAGGCGGTGCGGCGCTTTCTCTCGGAGCCGGAGGGGGAGCGGCGCTTCGGCGCGTTCGTCGTCGACGCGGACGAGGACGGGGACAGCGGCGGGACCAGGGGGCCGCGGCTGGCCGCGTGTGCCGTGGGGACCGTGGAGGAGCGGCTGGCCGCTCCCCCGCATCCGGACGGGCTCTTCGGCTTCGTCTTCAACGTCTGCACCGACGCGCCCCACCGTGGCCGCGGCTACGCCCGCGACACGACGCGGGCCCTGCTCGGCTGGTTCGCGGACCGGGGCGTCACACGCGTGGACCTGCACGCCACGCCGGAGGCCGAAGGTCTCTACCGCGGGCTCGGGTTCACCACGCACTCGATCCCGCTCTCGCTCGGCCTCCCGGCACGGGGACGGTAACGGCCCGCCCTGTGCCTCCGAGGCCCCGGGACCGCGTGGCGCCTCTCAGACCCCGAGTCCCTCCAGCAGCACCACGTTCGGCAGCCCCGCGAGCGCCTTGCCGGGGACGATGAGCTTGCCGCGGCGGCGGCCGCTGCCGACCAGGACCCAGGGGAGGTCGGCCACGGCGGTGTCCACCAGGAGCGGCCAGTCGGCGGGGAGGCCGAAGGGGGTGATGCCGCCGTACTCCATGCCGGTCTCCTCGACCGCCGTGTCCATCGGCGCGAACGACGCCTTTCGCGCCTCCAGCTGGCGGCGCACCGCGCCGTTGACGTCCACGCGGGTGCGGGAGAGGACGAGGCAGGCGGCGAGCGTGCGCTCCCCCGCCCGCTTGGCGGCGACCACGACGCAGTTGGCCGAGGTCTCCATCAGGTCGGCGCCGTAGTTCTCCACGAAGACGGCCGTGTCGGCCTTCTCGGGGTCGGTGTCGACGTAGAGCAGCTGCTCGGCCGGTACGGGCCCGGTCCACGCCCGTACCGCGTCGGCCGCCGGGCCGTCAAAGTGCTCGGCCTCGGCGGCGGGGACGGCGTTGTCGAAGTCTCCGATGGGTGCGCGCATGCCGCGCACGCTAACAGGACCGCGCCCGGCGCTTCCCGCGTACGTCCGCCGCACGGCGAACGCGGACACCGTAACGCCACGACGGCGCCGTTACGATACGTATGACCGTTTTACCCCGTAGAGAGCCGAGAGCCGACGATGCCGACAGCGCAGCCGACCGACCACGACGGGACCGACCGCTCCGGGATCGACGTGCGGCCCATGGCGCTGGACGACCTGTCCGCCGTCCTCGCCCTGGGCAACAGCGTCTACGACACCGCCGTCATGCCCTATACGGGGTGGTCGCTGACGGCCGTCGCCACCCATCTGGACGCCTCGGCGCCCGCCTGCCGCGTGGCCGTCAGCACCGATGGGGGCCGGCTCGCGGGGTTCGTCCTGGGGTCGATGTCCTTCGAGCAGCGCGACGACTGGGGCTATCTCGAATGGATCGCCGTCGACCCGGACTTCCAGGGGCACGGCGTCGCGGGGCGGCTGGTCAGGGCGTGCTGCGAGGCGCTGGAGTCGGCGGGCGCCACCTGTGTCGTCACCGACGTGGAGGTGGACAACACCGCCTCCAGCGCCCTGATGCGGCGCAACGGCTTCACCGAGGGCGCCACCATGACCCTCTTCGTGCGCGAAACCGGGGACGGCGCCGCGCACACCCCCTCCGGACGCGTCCCGCGCGGCCACCTCGCCCGCGCGGTGCGCCCCGCGCCGCCCGGCGAGGACGCGGGCCCCACCACCTGACGGCCCCGGAAGCAGCCGCCGTCAGCGCGGAGCCGGTACCGAGACGGCCATGGTCATCTCGACAGGCTCGTCGCCGTCGTTGCGGAACGCGTGCGCGACGTCGGACTCGAAGCTGGCCGACGTGCCCGCCGGTACGGCGTGCACGGAGCCGTCCACGGTGAGCGTGAGGTGCCCGGCCGTGACGTGGACCAGTTCGGTGGTCCCGGCCGGATGCGCGTCGGACTCGGAGCCCTCACCCGGCATCAGCCGCCAGGACCACAGCTCCAGTGGCCCCGGTGCCTCCGCGCCCGCGAGCAGCGTGCTGTGGCTGCCCGCCTCCGTCGACCACAGGCGCACCGCCTGCTCGGCGGGCACGAGCCGGACCCGGGGCTCCTGGTCGAAGTCGAGCAGCGTGGTGATGCTGACGCCCAGCGCGTCGCCGACCTTGACCACCGTGCCGACGCTGGGATTCGTGCGGGCCTGCTCGATCTGGATGAGCATGCCGCGGCTGACTCCGGCCCTGGCGGCGAGCGCGTCCAGGGTGTAGCCACGCTCCTGGCGCCAGCGCTTGAGATTGCGGGCGAGGGACTGCGTGAGGCGGTCGAGGTCCGTCACGGGCTTCCGCACCGTCCAATATTCTGGATGACAGCGTTCACTTCACTGAACTACTCTGTGCTGGACTTTACTGTTCACGACACTGTACTGCGAGGTAGACCCATGACCGCAGCCCTGGCCCTGGCCACCAGTCTGATGTGGGGACTGGCCGACTTCGGCGGCGGGCTGCTCACACGACGTATGCCCGCGCTGACGGTCGTCGTGGTCTCCCAGGCCCTCGCCGCCGCCGTCCTCGGCGCCGTCGTGATCGCGATGGGCGGGTGGAGCGAGTGGGGGCCGCAACTGTGGTTCGCGGCTGGGGCCGGTGTCGTGGGCCCCGTCGCGATGCTCACCTTCTACAAGGCGCTCGCCCAGGGCCCCATGGGCGTCGTCTCGCCGCTCGCCTCTCTCGCGGTGATCGTGCCGGTCGGCGCGGGCCTCGCGCTGGGCGAGCGTCCCGGCTGGCTCCAGGCCCTCGGCATCACCGTCGCCATCGCGGGCGTCGTCCTGGCGGGCGGCCCCGAACTGCGCGGTGCCCCCGTGCAGCGGCAGACGGTGGTGCTCACCCTCGTCTCCGCGCTGGGCTTCGGCGCGGTCATGGCGCTGATCGAGCACGCGTCGACGACCATGGCGGGGCTCTTCCTCGCGCTGTTCGTGCAGCGGGTGTGCAACGTGGCCGTCGGCGGCGCCGCGCTGTTCGCGCAGAAGCAGCGCGGCGTCCCCGCACTCCCCTCGCTTCCCGAGGGCGGTGGCCGCCGCGTCGTCGTCGCCGCGCTGCCCGCGCTCGCCTTCGTCGGGCTCGCGGACGTGGCCGCGAACGGCACGTACATGGTCGCGGCCCAGACCGGCCCCGTGACCATGGCCGCCGTGCTCGCCTCGCTCTATCCGGTGATCACGGCCCTCGCCGCGCGCGCCGTCCTCCAGGAGCGGCTGCGCCTCATCCAGGCGGCGGGCGCGGGGCTGGCCATGGCGGGCACGGTCCTGCTGGCCTCGACCTGACGCTGACGTGCGCTTCGTCGCCGGGCACCGGCTCTGGGGCCCTCTCCTGACGCCCCGCTCAGAAGTGACGCACCAGCCACGCCAGCAGCGCGACCCCTTGGACGGCCACGGCGATCGCCAGCAGGATGCGCAGGGTGCGGTTGCTCAAGGCGGCCTCCCGGGCGCGGGCCCGTACGGTTGACGGAGCGTCAGCCGCGCGGCCAGGGCCCGGCCCGCCGGGCACCCCAAAGGGAACCTCGCGAGCACGGCCGGGCGCGGCTACCGCTCCTCGGCTGTGCGGTCCAGTGTGCCCCCGGACGCCGTCCCCGTATCACGTCCGGCATCGCGCACCGCGTCGTGCACGACGTCGCACACGGCCAGATCGGACAGCGCCACCAACTGCTCGGGGGTCACGCCCTCGGGGATCGGCACGGGCGGCGGCGTCCGCAGCGGCGGCTGCCAGCCCTGCTCCGGGTCCCAGCGCCGCACCACCCGGGCCGGTGCGCCCGCGACGACCGCGTGGTCGGGTACCTCGCCCCGTACGACGGCGCCCGCGGCCACCACCACGTTCCGGCCCAGCCGCGCGCCGGGCAGGACCACGGCGCCCGCGCCGAGCCAGCTCCCGCTGCCGATCTCGACGGGCGCGGTGCGCGGCCACTGCCTGCCGACGGGCTCTTCCGGGTCGTCGTAGGAGTGGTTGGTGGAGGTGACGTAGACGTACGGGCCGCAGAAGACGTCGTCCCCGAAGGTCACCGACGTGTCCGCGATGACGTGACTGCCGCGGCCGAGCACGACCCCGTTGCCGAGCCGCAGCACGGTGTCGGGCCCGAGGTCGAGGTCGGGCATCATCCCGGCCGTCAGGGTCACTTCCTGGCCGATCACACAGTGGTCGCCGATCTCGATCCAGGGCGCGCCGAAGACCGTCCCCTGCGGGAACGCCAGCCGCGAGCCCTCGCCGATGCGGCGGAAGGCGTGGGGCCCCGGACGGTCGGCCGTGACGGCACCGGCCCGCTGCGCCCAGCGCCAGGTGCCGTGCACCGCGCGGGACGCCAGCGACGAGAACATGTTCCGGATCGAGGGCACGCCCGTCACCGTAATGGGCGGGGCGGGTGCCGGTGGTGTCCGATGTGCTGTGATCTTCGACCCACCCATCGCATACGGTTCACTCAGGCGCGCGAAGGTACACGTACGCGTACGACGGAGAGCGAGCGAAGACAATGGCGCAGCATGAAGCGGTGATCGCGGGAGTCGGCGGCCGGGAGCCGAAGGTCGACGACGAGGCGTACGCGGCGCCCACGTCCGTGGTGGTGGGCGATGTGACCCTCGGCGCGTCGTCCAGCGTCTGGTACGGCGCGGTGCTGCGCGGCGACTGCGACGCCATCACCCTGGGCGCGGGCTCCAACATCCAGGACAACTGCACGGTCCACGCCGACCCCGGCTTCCCCGCCCACGTCGGCGAGCGGGTCTCGGTCGGGCACAACGCGGTGCTGCACGGCTGCGTCGTCGAGGACGACGTGCTCGTGGGCATGGGCGCGACGGTGCTCAACGGCGCCCGGATCGGTGCCGGTTCGCTCGTCGCGGCGCACGCGCTGGTGCCGCAGGGCATGCGGGTGCCGCCGGGTTCGCTGGTGGCGGGGGTGCCGGCGAAGGTCAAGCGCGAGCTGACGGAGGAGGAGCGCGAGGGCATCAAGGCCAACTCCGCGATGTACGTGGAGCTGGCCCGTACGCACCGTGCCTCGCTCCCGACGAACGGCTCGCACGACGGCACCGAAGGCAGCGAAGGGGACGGCTGACCGGGCCGCTTCTCGCCCGGGGCCGACGGGCCGTCGCGCCGGTCGGCTCCGGGTGGAGACGAGACAGGGGGAGCGGGCGCGTCAGTCCCTCGCGGTGGCGGGCTGCGGCTCGCGCCCGGTGCCCGGGGAGTCAGCGGGGCCCTCGGCGGCGGAGTCCCCGGTGGCGTCCTCGCCCCCGGTCCCACCGGTCCCGCCCTGGGCCGACGCCGGATCGCCCGCCTCGGCCTCAGCCTCGGCCTTCGTCGCCGCCTCGGCCTCCGCTTCCGCTTCCGCCTTCTTCGCGCGGCGCTTCAGCATGAGCATCGAGCCGAGCCCGACCAGCACGGCCGCGACGAGCCCGAGCCAGGAGAAGCGCTTCAGCCACGCCTCGGCGACGATGCCGACGTAGTAGATGACGGCCGTCGTACCGCCCGCCCAGACGATGCCGCCGAGGACGTTGGCGGTCAGGAACTTCCAGTACGGCATCTTCAGCACACCGGCCAGGGGCCCGGCGAAGATCCGCAGCAGCGCGACGAAGCGGCCGAAGAAGACCGCCCACATGCCCCACTTCTCGAAGGAGCGCTCCGCCGTGGCCACATGGTGCGGCCCGAAGTGGCGGGGGAACTTGCCCCCGAGCCAGGCCAGCAGTGGCTTGCCGCCCTTGCGGCCGATGGCGTAGCCGATGGAGTCACCCACGATCGCGCCCGCCGTGGCGGAGGCGCCGAGGACCACCGGATCGATCTCGCCGTGCTGGGACGCGAGCAGAGCCGAGCTGACGAGGACGATCTCACCGGGGAGCGGGATGCCCAGGCTCTCCAGCCCGATGACCACCCCCACCAGGAGATAGACGCTGACGGCCGGTACGGACTCCAGCCACTCCTGGACGTGCAACTCCGCTGCCTCCCACGATGATCGGCCCGGACCCGCCCGGGCACGCGTTCGCGAAGCCTACTCGATCCGCCCCCGCACCCCGTCGGAGCAGCCAGGAGGACGGCCCGGAGAGCAGCCGGAGGGCAGCCGGAGATCGCGGCTCGGTACCGAAGCGAGGGCGGGCGTGGTACTCGCGGTAGGGGCCGCATATGGTTAGCCGCCATGTGGCCAGGACAACAGCAGCCCGGTGGCGAGCAGAACCCTCAGCAGCCGAACCCGTATCAGCAGCCGGGTTACCAGCAGCCCAACCCGTACCAGCAGCCCGGGTACGGTCAGCCGCAGCCGGGACAGGGACCGAATCCGTACGCGCAACAGCCGGGACAGCAGCCGGGGCAGGGGCCCGGACAGCAGCCCGGTCAGCCAGGACAGCCGGGACAGCACCCCGGGCAGCAGGGGTGGGACTACCCGACATACCCGGGCGGGCCCCAGTCCCCCAAGGGCGGGGGCGGCAAGCCGAAGGGCGCGACGATCGCGATCATCACGGCCGTCGCCGTGATCGCCGCGGCGGGCGTCACCGGCTTCTTCCTCTTCCAGGGCGACGACGAGAAGGACACCGCCGGCGGCGGCGCGCCCTCGGCGTCCGCGAAGCCGTCCGCCACCGCGGCCGAGGAGGACGGGAAGCCGGAGACCGGTGCCTCCAAGGACCCGTCCGAGCCCGTCGTCCCCGGCTGGCAGACGGTCATCAACCCCAAGCACTACTCGGCCTTCGACGTGCCCAAGAACAGTGACTGGGAGATCGCCTCGCAGTCCACCATCACGGGCTTCGAGGACGACAAGGGCAAGGTCCTGGTGGCCATGTCGGCGCCCGCCTACTTCAAGCAGGACTGGTGCAAGAGCAGCACCCGTGGCGCGGTCGGCACCAAGGGCGCCCAGGGTTCGCGCAACACGAAGGAGGCCGCCGAGATCGCGGCGACCAACTTCGTCCTCGCGGGCTACGACCAGAAGCAGAAGGGCACCCTCAAGGAGACCAAGGCAAAGCCCTTCGCCAACAAGCACGGCATCAAGGGCCACATCGCCGCCGCGAGCGTCACCGGGGCGCCCAAGGAGGACAAGTGCTCCGCGGACGGCAAGGCGGTGGCGGTCTCCTGGATCAACGCCAACGACGACCTGGCGATCTGGGTCCTGTACTCGGACACCGGCGTCAAGGACGAGATCCCGGAGAGCACCATCAAGAAGATGACGGCCAGCCTCCGCACGTACGGTGAGCCCGGCGAGGGCGACGAGCCCCGCGGCTGACCTCCGGGCACGGCCACCGAGGACCGAGGGCCTGCCACTCGCGGCGCACGAGGCCGCGGGCGGCAGGCCGCCTCAGCGACAGGACCAGAGCCAGGGCCAGGGCCACGGGGCGACCCCTCACGGCACTGCCTCGGCGAACAGATCGGAACGACACCAGTGGGCCGCAACTTCCACCTGCTCACGGCCGCCGCCGTGGTCACGGGCCTGGGCAGTGCCGGGGCCCTGATCGCGTCGGCCTTCGCCGTGCTGGAGTCGGGGGGCAGCGGCACCGAGGTCGGTCTGGTCGCCGCGGCCCGTACGGTCCCGCTCGTCCTGTTCCTCCTCATCGGGGGCGCGGTCGCCGACCGCATACCCCGGCACCGGGTGATGGTCGCGGCCAACGCCCTCAACTTCCTCTCCCAGGGCGCCTTCGGGCTCCTGGTGCTCTCGGGGCACGCGCAGCTCTGGCAGATGATGCTGCTGTCCGCGCTCGGCGGCACGGGACAGGCGTTCTTCGGCCCCGCGGCCGAGGGCATGGTGCTCTCCAGCGTGCGCGGCGGCGAGGGCGCGGGCCGCGCGTTCGCGGTGTTCCGGGTCGCCATGAACGGCGCCAACATCGGCGGCGCGGCACTGGGCGGCGCGCTGGTCGCCGCCGTCGGCCCCGGCTGGGTGCTCCTCGTCGACTCGCTGGCCTTCGCGGTGGCCGGGGCCCTGCGCGCCTTCCTCGACGTCAGCCACGTGCCCGAGCGCGAACCCGGCGAGGGCATGCTCGCCGATCTGCGCGAGGGGTGGCGCGAGGTCGTCGGCAGGCCCTGGCTGTGGGCCGTGGTGCTCCAGTTCGCCGTCGTCAACGCCGTGGTCGCCGCCGCCGAGGCGGTCTACGGGCCGCTGGTCGCCGAGGAGCACCTCGGCGGCGCCCGCCCCTGGGGCATCGCGCTGGGCGCCTTCGGCGCGGGCACCGTGTGCGGCGCGCTGCTGCTGACCCGCTGGAAACCCCGGCGGCTGCTGCTCACGGGGGCACTGTCCGTCTTCCCCCTCGCGCTGCCCTCGGCGGCGCTCGCGGTGCCCGTCTCCGCCCCGACGCTGGTCGCGGTGATGTTCGTGAGCGGGCTCGCCGTGGAGACCTTCGCCGTGACGTGGATGCTGGCGCTGCACCAGGAGATACCCGAGGAGAAGTTCTCGCGGGTCTCCTCCTACGACTGGCTCGGTTCCGTCGCCATGGTCCCCCTCGCCACCTCGCTCGCTGGTCCCGTCGAGTCCCTGGTGGGCAGGCCGACGGCGCTGTGGGGGTGCTCGGCACTGATCGTGCTGCTGACGACCGCTGTGCTGTGCGTGCCCGACGTACGGAACCTGCGCCGCCGCTCCCCCGCCGCTCCGGCCTCCCCCGACGGCCCCGACTTTCCCGTCGAAGCCGCACAGGGCACGACGGGGGACGACGATCAGCCCACGCTGAAGGCGCCGTCGGGCGGCTCGGGCGAGGGCACCTCCTCCCCGTCCTGAACCGGTGCCACGCCCCGGGTGAAGCGCTCCAGTGCCTCCCCGTACTCCACCCGCGCCGGAAAGACGTCCGCGACGGAGCGCCTGGCCAGCGTCTCGACCGGGAACGGCTCGCGCGAGGCGGCCACCACGATGTTGCCGAAGCGGCGGCCCCGCAGCACCGAGGGCTCGGCGATGAGGAGCAGCTCGTCGAAAACGGCGGCGAAGGTCGCGAGCTGGGAGGCGAGGAAGGCGAAGGGCGCGGAGTCTGCGAGGTTGGCGAGGTAGATCCCGTGCGGGCGCAGTGCGCGGGCGACCGCCTGGGCGTAGGGCAGCGTCGTCAGATGCGGGGGTACGCGCGAGCCGCCGTAGACATCCGCGAGGACGACGTCCAGGGAGCCGGGCTCCGCCTCCTCCAGCACCTCGCGGGCGTCGCGCGCCAGCAGCCGCACCCCGGAGTCGTCGGGGAGGGGAAGGTACTCGGTGACCAGGTCCAGCAGCGCGGCGTCGGTGTCGGCGACGTCCTGCCGGGACCCGGGCCTGGTGGCCGTCAGATAGCGCGGCAGGGTCAGCGCGCCACCGCCCAGGTGCAGCACGTCGAGGGGTTCGCCCTCATCGGCTGCGGTGTCCAGCACGTGCGCGACGCGTCGCGCGTACTCGAACTCCAGGTAGGTGGGGTCGTCCAGATCGACGTACGACTGGGGTGCGCCGTCGACCGTGAGCAGCCAGCCACGGGCACGGTCGATGTCGGGCATCAGTTTCGCGGAGCCGCTGTCGACGGCGCGGCTCACGGGTATCGGCTCGTCCACCGTCCCATTGTGGGGGTGGCCCCGCCGTACGCTCCAAGCGCGTACGGCGGAACCGCCCCTCTCCTCGGCCCGGCGTCCTCAGCCGTCCCCTTCGCCGACGGCGGCGACGGCGACGGCGCTGACCGCTGTGACGGTTCCGGCGCCGACCGTCCGGCCGCCCTCGCGGATCGCGAAGCCCAGCCCTGGCTCCAGGGGCACGGGGTGCCCCAGCTCGACCGTCATCGTGACGGTGTCGCCCGGCAGGGCCATGCCCTCGGTACCGAGGTCGATGGCCCCGTCGACGTCCGCTGTGCGGATGTAGAACTGCGGCCGGTACCCGGTGTACACCGGGTTGCGGCGTCCGCCGTCCCTGGCGGGCAGCAGATAGACCTCGGCGGTGAAGGCCCGCCGTGGCGTGACGCTGCCGGGCGCCGCGACGATGTGCCCGCGCCGCACCGCGTCGCGCGCGACCCCGCGCAGCAGCAGCGCGACGTTGTCGCCCGCCTGCGCCTCGTCCATCGGCTTGCCGAAGGTCTCCACGCCGGTGACGACGGTCTCCGTCTCCTCCCGCGTCTCCCCGCCCGTCAGCCGCACCCGGTCGCCGACGCGCACTGTGCCCCGCTCGATGGCCCCGGTGACGACGGTGCCGCGCCCGGTGATGGTGAGCACGTTCTCCACCGGGAGCAGGAACGGCGCGTCCACATAGCGCTCTGGCACCGGCACATAGGTGTCGACGGCGTCCAGCAGCGCCTCGATGGCACCGGTCCAGCGCGGGTCGCCCTCCAGCGCGCGAAGGCCCGAGACCCGGACGACGGGAAGCGCGTCCCCGTCGTAGCCGTGCGCGGTCAGCAGCTCGCGCACCTCCAGCTCGACCAGCTCGGTCAGCTCGTCGTCGGCCGCGTCCGCCTTGTTCAGCGCGACGACGACGTGCTCGACGCCGACCTGCCGCGCGAGCAGCACATGCTCGGCGGTCTGCGGCATCACGCCGTCGAGCGCGGAGACGACGAGGATCGCCCCGTCGAGCTGCGCCGCTCCCGTGACCATGTTCTTGATGAAGTCCGCGTGGCCCGGCATGTCCACATGCGCGTAGTGCCGGGTGTCCGTCTCGTACTCGACGTGCGCGATCGTGATAGTGATCCCGCGCGCGGCCTCCTCGGGCGCCTTGTCGATGCGGTCGAAGGGCACGAAGGTGCCGGAGCCGTTATCGCTGAGCACCTTGGTGATGGCGGCCGTCAGCGTCGTCTTGCCGTGGTCGACGTGGCCCATGGTGCCGATGTTCAGGTGGGGCTTGGTGCGTACGTATGCCTGCTTGGGCATGATGCGTCCTCGTCAGCAGCGCGGCATCCGCGTGGGCACCGGCGGTCCGGTGCCGCTCACGCGGTGTCACGGTGGATTTCGGGACCCCAAGAGCCCGCCGACCCTCCCCCTGCGGGGTCCTCGGTGCGATCCGGGAAGGGTCAGCTTCGGGCGCCGTCGGCAGGCGTGAGGACGGGATGTCCGGCCGCGTGCCCGGTGGCGGCATGCTCGGTGGCGGCATGTGCGGCGGCAGCGTGCTCGGCCGCGACGTGCCAGGTGGCGGCAGCCATCAGCGCGTGGGCGGCGAGTGCCGCGCACGGTGCTGGGAAGAAGGGCTGCCGGAACATGCCGGAATGATCGCCCGCCCAACTGCCCCGCGTCGAATGATTTTTCGGTGAACTGTGCGGAACGCCGCCCGATGAACGCGCCGCACCGCTGCGCCCCTGCTCGGGCGGGGTGAACGGGGCGGAGCCCGTTCGGTTCCCTCCAGAGGGGGTCGTGTTCGTCACCGCCCGACGGCCGCGCGGGGGCCACCTCCGTCGGTTACGCTCCCCACGTGCCCGTCCCCGTAACGCAGTCCGACGGACGCCCCGCCCGTCTCGCTCAGACACTGCTCTCCCCGAGGTCCCGACTCGCCCTGCTGCTGGTGCTGCTGTGCGCCGCGGGGGCCTCCATGCTGCTGTACGAGCCCCAGCGCCTGCTGTCCCAGGGCTGGCCCGCCCAACTCTCGGGCGCGGCCGCCGTGGTGCTCTTCGCCGTCGCCTACGGGGTGTGCACGGCGGCCTTTGTGCCACGTCCGGTTCTGAACCTCGCCGCGGGCGCGCTGTTCGGCGCCCAGGCGGGGACGGTATCGGCGACGGCGGGCACGGTCGTCGGTGCGGGCATCGCGTTCGGTCTGGGCAGGGTGCTCGGCCAGGACGCGCTGCGGCCACTGCTGCGCGCCCGGTGGCTGACGGCCGCCGACCGCCAGCTCAGCCGCCACGGGTTCCGCTCGATGCTGGTGATCCGGCTGATGCCGGGGGTGCCGTTCGCCGCGTCGAACTACGGCGCCGCGGTCTCCCGCATGAGCTGGCTCTCCTTCCTCTCGGCCACCGCGATCGGTTCGATCCCGAACACCGCCGCCTACGTCGTCGCGGGCAGCCGCGCGACGGCGCCCACCTCGCCCGCCTTCCTCGCGGCCTTCGCCTTCATCGCCCTCTCGGGACTGGGCGGCGCGTTCTACGCGTGGCGCAAGCGCGGGCAGCTCCGCGCCGCCCCTTCCGGGGAACCGTCCCGTCCCGTGGACAGCACCGCCCCGTAGAGCCCCTGGGGCCAGCTCGTCAGAGCCCCGGGAGGGGGTCCTGTTCGACCTCGTGGGCCGGGGGTGTGGGCGCGATGCGCGGGTCCAGCTTGCCGCGGCACTCCGGGCCGAGCCCCCACATCCGGGCCTCGCGATCCCTCAGCGGACGGCCGCACATCCGGCAGGTGACGCGCCGCCGCGCCTCGGCGGGCAGCTCGTCGTCGGGCACCAGCATGGACTCGTCGCTCATGGCCCCTGTGTACCACCCGCACGGCCTCCTCCCTCCGCCGCGCTGCCCATGCGGTCCGCGCCGGTACGCGCGACAGTGAACGGGTACGCGGCACGGATCACGGTCACGGCGGGCGGCAGGAGGGAGCGGGGACGGTGAGCGGCAAGAAGGCGAACGGCGACGGCGACGGCAAGGACGCGCTGTCGGCGTACCGCGGCAAGCGGCACTTCGAGCGGACGGCCGAGCCGCGCGGCGCGGGCGCGAAGGGCGCGGACGCGCCCTGCTTCGTGGTCCAGATCCACGCGGCGAGCACGACGCACTTCGACTTCCGGCTGGAGGTGGACGGGGTGCTCAAGTCGTGGTCCGTGCCGAAGGGCCCCTCCGCCGACCCGCAGGACAAGCGGCTGGCCGTGCCGACGGAGGACCATCCGCTGGAGTACCGCGAGTTCGAGGGCGTCATCCCCTCGGGCGAGTACGGAGCGGGCAGTGTCATCGTGTGGGACGAGGGCACCTACCGTCCCCTCACCGGCGAGGGCACCGGCGGCGGCAAGCGCGCCCCCGCCTCCTTCGCCGAGGCCCTGGAGCGCGGCCACGCCTCCTTCCGGCTCGACGGCGCCAAGCTGCGCGGCGGCTACGCCCTCACCCGTATCCGCCGTCCCGGCGAGGGCGACGACGGGCGGGAGGCGTGGCTGCTGGTCAAGGAGAAGGGCGGCGGCGCCTCCGGAAGCGGCGCCCCCGACCCGGCACGCGCCCGCTCGGCCCGCAGCGGTCGCACGCTCAAGCAGGTCGCGGCGGAGGCCGACGGCGGGGGCAAGGGGAGAAGGGGAGGCCGCCGGTGAGCGGGCTCCTGGACCGGCTGCCCGCCGCGCAGCGGCGGCTGCTGACCGAGGCGCCGTCCGGCGTCGAACTCGCCGCGCGCCCCACGCTCGCCGTCCTCAGCGACAGACGCGACTTCGGCGACGGCTGGCTCTTCGAGCGCAAGCTCGACGGCGTACGCGCCTTCGCCGTGCGCGAGAACGGGCGGGTGCGGCTGCTCTCACGCAACGGCAACCGCCTGGACGACACCTATCCGGAGCTGGTCGAGGCGCTGGCAGCGCAGCCGTGCGAGGACTTCACCGTCGACGGCGAGATCGTCGCGTACGCGCACGGCCGTACCGACTTCGCCCGCCTCCAGCGCAGGATGCAGCTCACCGACCCGGACAAGGCGCGGGCCAGCGGGGTCGCCGTCACCTTCTTCCTCTTCGACCTGCTGCGGCTCGACAGCATGAACGTCACCGCGCTCCCCCTGCGCACCCGCAAGTCGCTGCTGCGGGACGCGCTGGAGTTCGGCCCTCCCCTGCGCTTCACCACCCACCGCAACCAGGGTGGGCAGGAGCTGCTGGACCAGGCGTGCGCGCGGGGCTGGGAAGGGCTGATCGCCAAGCGGGCGCAGGGGCGTTACCCCGCACGGCGGTCCCCGGACTGGCTGAAACTCAAGTGCCAGGCGGGGCAGGAACTGGTCGTCGGCGGCTTCACCGAGCCGGCGGGCAGCAGGGAGGGGTTCGGCGCTCTGCTCGTCGGCCACTACGAGAACGGGCGGCTGCGCTACGCGGGCAAGGTGGGGACGGGATACGACCGCGCCACCCTCCTGCGGCTGCGCCGGAAGCTCGACGAACTGGAGCGGCGGACCTCGCCGTTCGCCGATCCCGTGCACGAGCACGGAGCGCACTGGTGCCATCCGGCGCTCGTCGCCCAGATCGGCTTCAGCGAGTGGACACGGGACGGGATGCTGCGCCATCCGCGCTTCCTGGGGCTGCGCGACGACAAGAAACCCGAGGACGTCGTGCGTGAGGCACCGGCCGCCTGACGTGGCCGGCCCGCTGCCCACCCATTGCCCACCCATTGCCCACCCGCTGCCCGCGCGCGGCTTGCCCACGGTCCGCCCACGTGGAGGGGGCGTCATCTTGCCGCTGTAGTCTGCTCCCCGTGATCGAGGAGGCGCGGGATTGAGCGGGCGCTGTGCGGCGGCGGACCGGTGCCCCGGTGGGCCCGTCGACGGCACCGTCGGCACGGACCTCCCTCCGGCGAGGTAGTCCGGTGCGCCCGGCCGTGCGCGTACGGCCAGGCGGCGGCCTTCCGTGGCTGCCGCGGACGCCGCACGGGCACCGCCCGTCGGCGCACCCGGCGAAGGGGCGGGCAGCGCACGCGCGTCGTCACCGTCGCCCGGTCACGCTCACGGGTCCGCGTCCGCGCCCGGACCGCGGTCAGGTCCGCGTCAGGACCGTCCGCGCCGGGACCGCCCGCGGGGGCGCGGTCCGCACCTCTCCACCCCTGGCACCCGCAAACCGCATCTGGCCTGCACCGGCGCAGGTCACGAGCACGATCGTCGACAGGACGGGTTAGACAGCATGTCGTGGTTCGAATCGTTCATCCTGGGGCTCGTCCAGGGGCTGACCGAGTTCCTGCCCATCTCCTCCAGCGCGCATCTGCGCCTCACCGCCGCGTTCGCGGGCTGGGAGGACCCCGGGGCCGCCTTCACCGCCGTCACTCAGATCGGCACGGAGGCGGCGGTGCTGATCTTCTTCCGCAAGGACATCGCGCGCATCGTCTCCTCCTGGTTCCGCTCGGTGTTCAGCGGCGGCAAGCACAAGGACCACGACTCCACGATGGGCTGGCTGGTGATCGTCGGCTCCATCCCGATCGGTGTGCTCGGGCTCGCCTTCAAGGACCAGATCGAGGGCCCGTTCCGTGACCTGCGGCTGATCGCCACCACCCTCATCGTGCTGGGCATCATCCTGGGCATCGCCGACCGGCTCGCGGCCCGCGACGCCAAGGGCGGCAGGCACCGCGCGGTGCGGGAGCGCAAGACGCTGGAGGAACTGAACGTCAAGGACGGCCTGTTGTTCGGCTGCGCCCAGGCCATGGCGCTGATCCCCGGCGTCTCCCGCTCCGGCGCCACCATCAGCGGCGGCCTGTTCATGGGCTACACCCGCGAGGCCGCGGCCCGCTACTCCTTCCTCCTCGCGATCCCCGCCGTCCTCGCCTCGGGCCTCTTCGAGCTGAAGGACATCGGCGAGGGCCATGTCTCCTGGGGCCCGACGCTCTTCGCGACGGTGCTCGCCTTCGTGGTGGCCTACGCGGTGATCGCGTGGTTCATGAAGTTCATCTCCACTCGCAGTTTCATGCCCTTCGTCATCTACCGCGTGGTGCTGGGCATCGTCCTGTTCGTCCTCATCGCCATGGGTGTGCTGAGCCCGCACGCGGGCGAATCGGTCGGCTGAGGACCCGGCCCGCGGCGTCAGAGGGGGCGCTCGCCCGGCCTTTCGTAGAGCCGGTCCAGCAGCAGGTCCAGCTCGGCCATGTCCGGGTGGCGGCGGGCGAACCGCAGTCCCCGCTCGTGGTCCCTGATGCCCTCGCGCGCCTCCACCCGCGCGGTGACCTCCAGCGCCTCGGCCACGGAAGCGCGGGAGGTGTGGACGGCGTGCAGCGAGTGGGCCATGCGCCGGAGGACCGGGCGGTAGGCGTCGAGGGCGGGGCGGACCTTCTCCTCGAACAGCGCGCGGTACTCCTCCCCCACCACCTCAAGGTGCTCGCCCCGCTGGGCGCGGGCGTCCTCCACCGCCCGCTCGGCACCGGCCAGGTCCAGCCCGGTGCGCGCCGCGACACGGCGGACCAGTTCGTCGAGGATCCCGTTACGCCTGTCGCTCACGTGCCCTCCTCGTCGTAGCGGCCCCGCCGCGCAGTCGGCGGGGCCTTCCACCACATGCAGCCAGCATGACGGATGGATACGGACAGTGTGGCAGCGCTCACTGACAACGCCCCCGGATATGGATGATCCGCCGCCCCCCGGGCGCCGTCCGCGCCGGGCGGGCGAGGCGGGCGAGGCGTGTGACGGGGGAAGACATGCGAGAGGCCCCGGCCGGAGCCGGGGCCTGTGCCGCCGTGGGGGACGCGGACTTCTTCTTGCACCCCTTTCAACGAGCACGGCGCAGGAACGTTACGCCTGACTCGGCGGCGGGCCCATCGAGGGCGCCCTCGCGCCGCCGGGCCGTCCGCTGGCAGGTGTACGCCGCATACGGACGTACTCCGCTAGGGGTACGGAAAGACGCCCCTGGCAGACGACGACAAAGACGACTTCGCGAGTCATCGTTGGAGACATGGACAGGACGCCCACGCCCCGCCGGGGCAGGCCATGACTCCGCTGCTCGCGGCGGTGCTGCTCTCGCTGGTCTCGGCGGGCTGCTACGCCGCCGCGGCGATCGTGCAGGAGCGGCTGGCCGCCACCACGGCCCCGAGCCGCTTCGGACTGCTGCGCTCGGCACCCTGGTGGGCCGCGGCGGCCCTCCAGGGCTCCGGCGCACTGCTGCACGTGGCCGCGCTGGGCCTGGGGCCTCTCACCGTCGTGCAGCCGCTGGGCGTGCTGACCCTGGTCCTGGCGGCGCCGATGGCCGCGCTGCTGGTCAGGCGCCCGGTGACCGGCACCGGCTGGCGCGGCGTCCTGCTGGCCTCGGCCGGTCTGGCGGGCATCCTGCTGCTCACGGGCTCCTCGGCGGCACGTCCGCTCGACACCACGGAGCAGTTGCTGGTCGGGGGCCCCGTGCTGGCGGCGCTGCTGGCGCTGACCGTGATCGCCACGTCGGCGGGCAGGCGGGCGCCGCTGATCAGGGGTGTCTCGCTGGCAACGGCCGCCGGGATCGCGTACGGCGGGGCCTCCGTCTTCGTGAAGACCGTCGCTGACAGCTGGGGCGCCTCCTCGCTCCTCGCGCTGCTGCCCGCACTGCTGCTGACGGGGGTGCTCGCGGCGTCCGGGCTGGCCGCTTCGCAGGCGTCGTACCGTGGCAGCGGCCTGACCGTGCCGCTGGCGACCGCGACCGTGGTCAACCCGGTCGTCGCCGCCGCCGTCGGTATCCTGCTGCTGGACGAGGGGTTCCGCTTCGGCGTGCTGGGTGAGCTGCTGGCCCTCACCGCCGCCGCTGTGGCCGCCTGGGGCCTGGTGCTGCTGGCCTCGGACAGCGCGGCGCGGCACGAGCGCGTATCGCACGCCTCCGGGGACGACGCCCGCGACGCTACGGGCCAGGTCCCCGAGCCGGTCGTGATCCGCGCACCGGCCGGGACGTCCCGTGTCCTCCGGGGAGCGCGCGGAGGCGGGGGCTCCACCCGGGCCGACGCGGCGACGGTGCCCCCTGGCCCGCGACGCACCGTGACCGGCGACGACGCGGCCGGGCCCGGCCGCGCGAGAGCGCACGGTTCCAGGAAAGTGACCTGGCCAGGGAGGGGAAGCGGGCCCGTCGAGGAAGCCTCCCCCGCCTCCTTCGCCGTCCCGGTGCCCGGCACGGTCCCGGCGCCCCTGCCCACCGCTTCCCCGGACGACCCCCTCGATCCGGCGCGGCCCTTCCAGCTCCACTGACGGGAGCGAGCGGGGCCGGTCCGGGCCCGGCCCGGACCGGGCGTCTACGGCGTCTGCTCCCCGCCGCCCCGCGCGGGCCGCTCGTTCCTGCCCTCGGTGTACGGGATGCGCGCGATCTCCCACACCTCGCCGAGGGTGCCCCACTCGTTCTTGCCCAGGCGGGTCAGCGGGCGCAGCCGTGTCACCTCCGGGTGGCCGTCCACCAGCACGTCCTCGGAGACGGCGGCGTGCACCACGCGCCCGAAGACGACGGTGGAGTCGCCCAGCCGCACCGTGCTGTGCAGCTCGCACTCCAGCGCGACCGGCGAGTCGGCGACCCGGGGCGGCTTCACCCGGCAGCTTCCCTCCTTGCTGAGCCCGACGGCGTCGAACTCGCTCATGCCGCGCGGGAAGTCCGTGGCCGTGGAGTTGATCTGCTCGAAGAGCGGCTCGGTCGCGAGATTGACGACGAACTGACCGGTCTCCTCGATGTTGCGCAGCGAGTCCTTGCGCCCGACCGAGGTGAACTGCACGACGGGCGGCGTCACGCACGAGACGGTGAAGAAGGAGTGCGGGGCAAGGTTGTCCGTATCACTGTCTCGGCTCACCGTCGACACCCAGGCGATGGGCCGGGGCACGACGGTGGCTGTCAACAGCTTGTAGAAGTCCCGACTGGGCATGGCCTGGGGATCAAAGTCAACACGCATGATCACCAGTATCCCCCGCGCGGCAACCGCGCAGGCTAACCGGGGTTTCACGGCTCTACCCAACCGCGAAGTCCGACCGAAGGTGCCCGGTATCGGGAAGCGACGAGCACCTGGAGCCGACACCGGTGATACCCGCACCACCCACCACTGTCTGGGAGGACTTCGAAGTCCCCGCCCATGTCCGCGGCGGACATGTCACCCTCAACCTGCACGACCACCTGGCCGCCTACGCTCCCCAGCGGCCGGCCGCATACCTGCGCATCTCCTCCGACCGCTTCGGACTGGAGGCAGGAGTCGACCGGCAACTCGAAGACGCTGAAGACAGCCGCACCCGCCTGCACTGGGGTCCGTTCGCCAAGGTCTACCGGGAGAACGACACCTCGGCCTTCAAGAAGAAGAAGGTCACCAAACCCGACGGCTCCACCGACTGGGTCGTCGTACGCCCCCAGTTCCGCCGGCTTCTCGCCGACCTCGCCTCCGGAGTGATCGACGGCGTCATCTTCTACGACCTGGACCGGCTGGTGCGCCAGCCCCGGGACCTGGAAGACCTCATCGACATCGTCGAATACACCAAGCGCCCGGTCACCGGCGCCACCGGCGGCCGGATGAACCTGATCAACGACAATGACCGGCATATGGCCCGGATGATGTGCGTGATGGCGCTCAAGTCCTCCGAGGACACCGCGCGCCGCGTCGCCCGCCAGCACCTCTCCGCCGCCCAGAACGGTCTCGCCCAGGGCCGCATCGCCTACGGCTGGGTCCGCAAGGGTGAACACAAGGGCCAGCTCATCCCCGACGAAGCCGACGTCGTCACCCGCATCTACCAGGACTTTCTCTCGGGCGAGTCCGCTTACAGCATCGCCAAGACCTTCAACACCGAAGGCATCCAGCCTCCGGCAGCCAAAGCGTGGTCCTCCACGATGATCACCAAGATGCTGCGCAACCCGCGCTACGCGGGCATGGTCTCCTACAGCGGCCGACACCGCATCGACGCCGCGAAAGCCTGGGACGGCTGGTCCCTGGTCCTCTTCGACGACGAGGGCCGACCACTGCTGGGCTCCTGGGAACCCCTCGTCACCCCGAAACTGTGGTCCCGGGCGCAGTTCGAGTTGCAGCACCGCCGCCAGCAGGCAGGCGTCCAGCCCGGTCGCCTGCGGGGCGCTGCCGCGATCAGGCATCTTCTGTCCGGCATTCTCAAGTGCGGCAAGTGCGGACGCGGCCTGGTCGGCCACTGGGGCCGGAAGCGCAAGGACGGCCTCAAGGTCCGCTCCTACATCTGCCCCAAGAACATCCCCACCGGATGCCCGGGCACCTACATCGCTGCGGACACTGTTGAAGCGGCCGTCGAAGAGGCTCTGGACGCCTTCTTGCTGCGCCTCCTCCAAGGCCCACAGAGTGCTGCTGCGACGACGGACTCCGAAACGGTAACGGCGCTTCAAGCTCGCTTGGACCAAGAGCAGGCCCGCAAACGCGACCTCATCAACCGGTGGTCGGAAGGCACTCTCAACGAGGCCGGACTGACCGAAGAGGACTATTTCAGTATGCTCTCCGGACTCAACCGAAAGATATCCAACTACCGCGATTCGATCGAAACTTTGGAGGGAAAGGCTGTTCCCTCCATCTCAGCCGAGCAGCTGCTCACCAATTGGCGTTCAGGAAGCCTGCGACAACGGCGCGCCATCCTCAAGCGCTATCTCCACGGCATCACCGTTCACCGGGCCCCCGAACCCAAGGGGTTCAACCGGAGCGCTCTGGTGAAGGAGCGTCTCGAACCACTCTGGAAGAGTCCCGAAGAGATTTAGATAGAAGTGGAGCCCGACTGTCACAGCCGGGCTCCACTCATTTTCCGATGTATGACAGCAAATTCCGAAGCCTCTCCCCTTCAACGGAACTGACTTCTGGACTACGAGCCAGGAAGCGGGTCAACCACTCATCTTCACGAGGACTCCTTTCCGTAGCCAGTGGCGCAGGATCCTGTGGAGCACAGTCAGAGCTACGACATTGCAGTCGTGCCGTCGAGGGCCCCTTTCGCCGCCCGGAGGCTCGCGCGTCAGCCATACCAGCACCCCAATCTTTTAGCACATCAAGTCTTTGAAGTGCCATACCACATGCCCACGAACCAGTAATGACTGCACAGTACGACCAAAATCCGGCCCACCCAAACGCGCGTCTCATTGCGGAAAACATCAGGAGCCAATGAGCAAAAACCACGAACGAAAGGTGACATGCCGAATACGTTGGGCGCCGAATCATCAGCTCATCGACATGAAGACGAAGTACAAGGAGACCGCGCGCGGCGGGCTCGCGGTCAACGTCATCGAGTGCTGAGCGCGTAGGCCCTGACCAGGCGATTCGCGTCTTTCAGCTCTGTCACGGGCTTACCCTTCTGTACGGCCGAATGTCCCTCAGAAGTCCCTGCGACAGAGCTGAAAGTCCCTGAAAAGTCCCTGGGGGTTCCCCTGACGGACCAGTGAATGACCTGACCCAAGAGCGTCTCGCGCCCGACGGGGCAGCCCACACCGGGGCCTCCGCCACGCCGAGGGCGCGGGGCGCTTATCCAAGAGCCGTGTCCGACGCTGAATCGAGCTGGGCCCGTGAGCGCCCGGTCGCGCGATAGGACATGCCCCCTTGTTCCTACCGCCTGAGACCGGCCAGAAGCTCGCGCTCGACCACACTCGACTGCGCTGCAGCGTGGACACCGAAGCGCTGATCGCGGGGGCCGATTCAGCGCGGATGCGTGATCATGCTTCATCGTCCAGGGGCGCCCCCGCCGCTTATCGATCGTCGCACTGGTCTGCTACAAGCCGGGCGAACGCTTCCATCTGATCTACCGGACCTGCCCCGACGCACGTCCCGACGGGCGCAAGGGCTTCTCCTGGAAGGACTACCGCGCCCTAATCCAGGCCGCCCACCAGCAACTCGGCGGTCCTATCATGCTGGTCTGGGATAATCTCAGTACCCACCTCACCGCGGGAATGCGTCAAATACATCGCGGACCGTGACTGGCTCAGCATCTTCCAGCTTCTGCTCTACGCGCCCTATCTCAACCCGCCGAGGGCATCTCGTCCGTACTGCGGCGCACCGTCTTGGCCAACCGGACCTTCACCGACCCTGACGACTTGACCGTCGCTGTCCGCCGGGGCCTACCCGGCTCCGGTACCGCGCCGATGTCCTCGAAGGCTGCCTCACCAGCACCGGGCCTCCAGCGCGACCCACCCATGACGACAGCACACGTTCAAGGTCAGTAGACGTCGAAGTAGAGCCAGGTGATCCTTCTGACGTGTACTTACGCTTTCCGGGAGACAGGGCGGTGCGCAAAGGGTGCGCAATGCGGGCGCCCTCGTTCTTACTTGAGCGCTAGAGCCTCACCTCGCCCGCCGGGTCGGGCTGTGACTGTTAGGCCGTGCGAACAGTTCAGAAGAGTATTGGCTTCCCCCAGGGGAACGCAGCACTGGGCAGGACAAAGGGTCTCTATTCGGAGAACCCTCGGTAGGAATCGCGTTGCACCGGAACCCCCTGCGCACGAAGGCCAGTCGAGGCGAGATCCGTCGCAGTGAGGTCGAGCCGGATTCCAAGCATCCCTGCGTCCAAACTCACCGTGATATCGGAGGCAGCTTGGGCCGCCCAGACGATCCTGTGATGGACAGGGATTTGCACTATCGGTTGGGCGGTGGCAGGGTCCCAGACTCTCAGTGCCCGGTCGTCACCGGCGCTCACCAGAATCGTGCGACCATTGACGACTGACACCCAAAGCTGCCGCACTCTGGCTGAATGTCCTTCAAGGGAGGCGACCGGTTGCCGGGTCGCCACATCCCAAAACTGGACCACGCCAAACTCATTGCCGGTAGCGAGGAGTACTTCCCTCCCAACTCGAACGGCGCACTGTGCGGTTAGCGCTCCTCGGCCAATGTTCAACTGGGACAGTTTCTTACCTGAGTTGGGGTTCCAGACTTCTATACGCCCATCGAAGGTTATCCCTGCAATGGCGAGTTGCCCGCGCACTTGCACAGGGCAGATGTCCCGCGCTCCCACCGCACCTATATCAAATTCGTGAACGAGACACCCCTGTGTAACATCCCAGAAATGTAGGGAGTTTCCCAAGGACCCCACTAGAACTGGAGTTGAATCGATCTTAATCGCGCAAATCGAGAGGATGGCCGTGTAGTGGAAGCGTGGATGTTTGATTACCCGGACCAGATCCCCGGTCTGCGGATCCCAGATCTGGATTCCTGTCCCGGCGACAGCGAGATGAGGCTGCCCTCCGAGCGGTAGCGTACATAGCGCGTTGACTTCAAACGTGGGCAGTCTACGGGCCGTAGCCCAAGATATCGGGTCCCTAATGTCAACCCCATCTTCACCGACTTGCGCTGTTGCCATGGCCAACCTGGAGCCCAGCCGGACCACACAGGCGGCGTCGAAGAGGTGTGCCTCACTGCTTTGCACCAGCGTGTTCTGTCCGCCGGTATCCCGATCCCAGATATGGATGGCGTGGTCGTCGCCGCTACTGGCCAACCAGACTTTGACTCCGGTACGAATTGAGCAAACTGCATAGATCGAGCCTGTATGGCCATGCCACATCTCAAGCTGACGCCCAGTTCCCGGGTCCCAGAGCCGCAGGGTCTCGTCGTCCCCCGCACTGAACAGAACGGCCTCCCCGTCAAGGACCGCAGCGCAGATGGCGAGCACCGGACCCTCGTGCCCGGTCAGCCATCCGGCCTCGCTCCCGTCACGCGGATCCCAAAGACGGATCGCGGAGTCGTACCCCGCGCCAGCCAGCAGTGTGCGCCCCTGGACCTGGACCGTACACAGTGCCCGGTTCCATTCGTTCCACGTTCCCTGAAGCACTGCAGTCCAGCGGATGGCCCCCGTGCCTGGATCCCACAAACGTACAGTTCCGTCTTCACTGCACGAGGCGAGAAGGGTGACGTCGTCCACGGTGACCTCGCAGAGGTCAGTGATCCAATCGTCATGTCCGTCAAGTTGGATGATTTGTTCACCCGTGGCGGGGTCGAGTATCCGAATAGTGGCGTCCGTCGCGTGTGCCACAGCGAGAACTGTTCGGCCGCCCTGCGTGAGGGAGCAAAGGGCCGAGTATCCGCCTGGATGCCCGTTGATGTGATGCAAAGCCTCCCCCGTGAGGGGATCCCAGAACCGGATCACTCCGTCACGTCCGGCGGAGGCGAGGGAATCCACCATCTCAAGCCGCACGCATACGATGGAGCGGACCTCGTCAGTGTGTCCTTCCATTACATGCAGGACTTCGCCGAGTAACGGGTCCCAGACCCGTACGGTGCGGTCACCACCTGCACTAGCCAACAGCTCCTGGCCTCCCGCAGTGAATGCGCACAGGACGTACGACCAGCGCGTATGGCCGTCTAGCACGGCCTCCTCCCGGCCAGGCACCACGGTGGACCAGCGGGCGCGGTACGGCGCAGGTAGAGGCAACTCACGGTAGATCTTCCCGAGATGCTGCTGAGCCTCCGTCAGGCTGTACAAGGCAACTCGCCGAGTAGAATCGGCATTGAATGCTTGGGGAGTACGCCGGATGAGTTTTGTTCTGGCGCGGGCGAGGTCGGAATTACCACGGTCAGCCACCGGGAGCAGCCGACGCAGATCGGCGTGGAGCAGATACACATCCTTGGAAAGCAGCTCGTCCAGTACGTCACCAGCTTCGGCATGGCCAGGTAGCGAACGCTTGAGATACGGATCAGCATCCGTCCAGCCGACACGCTCGCCTTCGGCGATCATGGCACGGGTAAGTGCCCGTTCATCCTCGTGGCGTGTGTGCAGTTCGGCTCGGGAGCTAAGCAGAGTGTCGTTAAGCGCTTGATGAAAGAGGCGGTAAATGGTATCGCGCCTTTCGCAGCCCGACTCAACAAGGAAGTTCGCAGCCGAGGAGCGGGCGAAGGCCGCGAGGGTGGCCTCGGGCACAGATGGGCCGCCGAGCGCACTGATCGCCACTTGCCAAAGGGCGAGTGAGAAGCCCGAGGCTTCAGCGAAGGCGAGGGCCGTGAGGATCGATCCGGCCGAGTAGTCGTGCACCGGCTGAATGCGGTCGAGATAGTCCCGCAGAGCGCCGTCCACAGTGGGAGTGAAAGCGATCTCCTCCGGCCGGACGGCCTCCCAGTCATGCAGTCCGTGCGCCCGCGCCACCAGTCCAGCCACCAGAAAGTTACGGTCGGCCATGGTGGCGATGCGGCTCGCAACCGGCTCTGCGGTGGCGTTGTCGGTGTACGGGTTATCCTGTCGTTCGTCGCCGAACATTTGGAGGGTGGCGAGGGTATACGACTCAAGGTCGTCGTACTCGAAGAAGCGTGGCTCGTCGAGATCGACCAATGACAGTGCCTTACCGAACGAGGCGAGGAGGTCACCGGAGTCGTCCCGGCGCCTGCTGCCCACGATCACTCGGATGTTCAGGTCGGCACAGGTCTCCACCAGCGGGGTGATGATTCGCCGGATGATCAGCCGCACCTGCTGAGGTGAAGTTGCCTCGTCCAGTGCGTCGATGACCACTGTGAAATCAGGGAGAGGGCTACTGCTCCCCCTTCCGAAATGCCCCCGCTCGACCGGAGACGAGCCCTTAAGAGCCTCGCGTAGGTACTCCGGCAGATACTCGATGTCGCTGGGGAGCGCAGCCGAGGCTGCTGCGGCGATCTCGATGGCAACATCTAGCGCTGTCTTGCCCTTGGCGTGTACCGCACAAGCGATGGACCCGATCGGCGCTCGCACAGCGATGTCGTCATTCGGCAGCAAAGCCGCGATCTCCCGGTCCGCCGTAGTGACGATCCGGCCCAGAACGGCAGACTTTCCCACACCAGGCGACCCGGTTACAACGAGTGCCTTCCGCGCCGGAGGCGCACTGATCCAATCGGCGATAGCGCTGAGGGCGGTGGTCCGTCCACGGAAGCGAAACCCTCTCTCGGTATCGATGCTGACGCCACGAGCGCGGGGGCGCCAGTGGCGGCCGGCTTCGGGATCGCTCCGCAGACACCACCCCCAAGAGGCAAGGGCCGACTCACCAGCCGCTTCTACCCTCCACGAGGCGAGGTCTGCGATGCCTTCCCCAGGGAAGATACGGTCGATCTGTCGAAGTGACAGGGCACGCGCGTCACCGTCCCCACTTGCCTGACCGACCATACCGATGATCGCGTCGTATTCGGGCGACCATATCGCCGATCCACTGAAACCCGATCTAACAGTGTATCGGGAATGAGTATCGAGCCGCACCCAGCCGTAGCCAAGGGCTTCGCCGATGATTCCGGCGGCAGAATTGCCGAGCAATTCGCCCCCTGGAAAGCCAAAGGCCCACCAGTCTCGGCCGACCACGTCTGCTGGAAGTGGGGACACCCACCCCGCGGTGAACCAGCATGGGACGACCGGGGGCAAAAGGCGGATAGCACCAAACAGGTTAATCTAAAACCCCGACGGAGGGAGAAAGAACACCCACACACGCAAGAGAG
>NZ_JBSHAO010000011.1:155911-194188 GCF_053611545.1 Streptomyces sp. NPDC054796
TGGCCGGCTTATTTTGTCCCAATATATCCCCCCCTTTAAAACCAACCCCCCCACCTGCGCGGCCCCCCCTGTGGTGTTGTCCGGCCCCCCCCCCGCCGCGGCCCCCACGTCGATGGGACAGGCTTGGCAAGTCGGAGGATCGCCACATCCTGAGTACTCTGAAGCCCGGTAGGAGGCAGAACGACCTCCCTCACCGGGATGCGTGCCGTCTCGCCGTCCTCCACTTTGGGGAAGGCGACCCAGAGTTCTGCCCCAGAGTCGACGGCAGCCCGCACCACATGGGCGCAGCTGAGGACCCGGTGAACGTCCAGAACAAAGGCGGACCCGAGCGAGATCTCATCCGCTTCGGCGCGGTGAACGGCGGCGGCCCAGAAGTCATTCATGGGTCTGTTCGGTTGATTGTCCACGACTGGCCCTCCCGTACCACCGAGCCGACCTCCCCGCTACTACTGCGGCTCCGCTTGCCCGCCGACTGTCGTGCCGTGGTGCCAGGTGAGTGTGACTTCGAAGTTAGCCTCAGTCGCAGCCTTGGCAATCAGCCAGTTCGCCGTGCCGTTGACCTTGATGCCGAACTTGAGCTGGACCTCACCCGGATTCATCGTTGCGACCTGGCCGAGTACAGCCCGCGCCCCATCCACTGCGGGCTGGACAGCTTCACGGATCCGGGCGATGGCAGTGTCCGTACCAACAGGGTGAAATCCGTCATCGGCCTCAATCTCGAAGCCGACCGTGGTCTGCTCATCGAGAGCGTAAGAGACGATGTGCGACGGCATGTAACCCCCTAACGTCAACCATGGATCTAATGATCCTATCGCCCTGGGCGACGCCCCAGGAGAGTAGGCCCTGGCTCCCATGCAAGAGGTACAGGCTGAGGCTGCCGCACCTGCAAGGTGTCGTTCCGGTGCAGGCGAGATACGGCTCGGCGCTCGCCCACTCTGCGGCAACTGCCATGCATCACGTGATTCACGCGAAGGGAGCAGGGTCCGTGCATCGGTGATTGCTGACGGCTAACTTCCCCTCCGGGTCGAGGGAACCCTCGTCGTGCATCCCGGATCATTGGCGCAGCGTGTGGGAAGCCCAGTGGTGTCCCCTCGCACTTCCCGCCTTCACTCACACGAGCGTCCGCATACAGCTCCTTCTTCACGCTGAGATCCGGCAGCGGGATCCGAAGGAGTTCGCCATGCGTCCAAACGAGGCTGTTTCCCTGCGCCGCCGGTACACCGGGGAGACCTGGGTAGGTGCCAAGGAACGCGTCCAAGGACTCCTCGAAGGCAGTCCGCCCATCCCCACGGCCCTGGGCGACCGGGCGTTCCTGGAGAGCGAGCTGCTGTGGGCGCCGCTGGAGTATCCGACGACGTACACCACACGGCCCTTGCGCATCGAGCGGATTATCCCCCGGGGCACTGGGGAGGGGGTGCGGTTCGCAGCCGATTCCGACGCCGATGGCCTCGCCAATCTGAATGCCTGGAGACTCTTCCCCACCGGAGGGAAACACGACCTCAAGGGGGTCCTCGGGTTGCGCATCCTCGCCGACGCAGTACCGCGCCGAGATCAACTCGGCAGGGCAGAAACATCTCGCCGCCCTCATGCCGGGAGTCGGCAACGGTCCGCTCCGCTACATACCCAAGCACGTCGCGGGCAACCTCGCCCCTTACCGACTGGCCCGGGCCCACTGCGAGGCAATCGTCGCCGAGGGCATCCCCGACCCACTCGGCGTCCGCTGCCCGCGCTGCTACGCACAGCTCGACCAGCCGTGCCAGAGCGGATACCGGCGAGGACACCGCTACCAGGCAACAGCTCGACGGCGCCTCGCTGCGCCGCCGTTCGCTCCCCTGCCCCCGCGTCTGCTGCACGAGGCACGACGTACCGCGCGCCTCGCCGAGCGTCGACTGCTGCGAACCCTCGGCCTCGACCAGCGCACCACGTCCGTGCCGCTCGACGACTGCGGGCGGCGCATGTGGGGGTGGGCCGATCTCGTCGGCCTCGTCGGTGCCCTGACAGCGGTAGAACAACGCGTCGCCGTGTGAGACATGGCCCGGAGTGAAGCCCCCCGGTCCCCTCATTTCTGCCATTCATCGCGGAGCCGACGAACGGCCGCGATGGCGCGCACCGCCTTGTCGGACAGCGCAGGGATCTGGTCGAGGACATAGCCCAGAATCAGGAAACAACCACCAAGGGCAGCTACCACGGCGGTAGCCCAGCCAACAGTCTCCACGGACCCGGTCACCTTTCACACGTGATGATCGGACCGAAAACAAGCAGCCTCGGCCCGACCACATGACTAGTAGTCGATGCCGAGACCGCCTGCCGCGTATTCCCGCACTACGCCAGGTCTCGAACTGCGCCCAACCACGGACGCAGCGCGTGTATCCAGGCAAGGCCACAAGTCAGGGCAAAGTTCCCTGACCTCTGGTCCTGCCTGCGGCTCCGCAGATGGCTGGACGTACTTGGCAGCAGCAGCCATTGGTAATCGTGAAGCGAAGCGTCCTGACAGCCTGACACTGACGAACTATGCGCCAGACAGAAGCGCTTACGCCGTTACGTGTTCGTGAACCTACCGTGAGGGGTGCCGCCCCGGCATGCCAGGAAACGGCGGTTACACCACTCGCCCGGGTCGGCTGCACGGCGCCCGTGCCGCTCGACAGGCAGGGTCGTCGCATGTCCTGGCTCCGTATAGCACACGGCCCGACTACAGGCCCTAGGAACGGCCGTTTCAGTCACCGAGAGACCCGCGGAACGACAAAGTGCCTCCAGCTACATCCGCATAGGAGAGGCACTGTGGCGATTCACGTATGCCCAAGCACGATCGACGCGATCATGCGCGCCGTAGACGAAAAGGGCGGTGTCGCGTTGATCAGGAACTCAAGGATCAAGAGACTTGAAGGACGGGACCGACTCAGGATGGAGAGATTGCAACGGGTCTATCAGTTGCTGCGCCGACGAGGCATGAGCTGCTACCCGAAGCGCCCCATCTGGCCTGACGAGTGGTGGTCCTTTGCCGTCTACCAGCCGGGGCTCGTCACCGTCGACCTCTCTGCAATCGGCACCAACTCCGAGTTGGCCGCCTCCATGGAGTGCGTACTCAACGCGTTCCGGCATCCGTACTCACATCCAGATGCGCCCCTCCCGAGACCATTCGTCGACGCGCTGCACAAGCTGAGCGCCGCAAGGCCGGCGCAACCCGAGGCCGAGCGGCGGTTGCACGTGGCGTAGCCTCACCCCACTTGCACCGTTACCGTTTCGCGATCTTATGTTCGTCGCTCCCCTGGCATGCCCGGAACCCCCCGCTCATTCATGCGCCCCGCCCCCCGTGGCAGGGCGCACTTGCGTCAGGTCCGCGCCCGGATGGGGCCACGGGCGAGCCAGCACAGCGCAAGCACGGTGAGCCCCGCGACGAGCACGGAGAGCACCCCCGAGGCCATCCGAGGAGGATGCCAGTGCGATCACGATCACGAGGACCCCGAAGACGGGTCGGCTCCTATCCCATGCCCGCATGGGCGAGTTGACACAGCGGCTTACGGGCACCGTCAGACATGACGGTGCCCCATTCGATACAAGCAAGACTTTCAGGCAGATCCCGGATATTGGGTGTCCTTTGAAGCGCGTCGCCTACGGCGAGGCGTGGGTCGGTTCGGGCAGCATGTTCACCATGCACGACGGGTCGTTCATCCACCCCGGATGGCCGACCGACCATTTCGAGCGCCTCGTCGAGCTCTCGAGCCTCACGTCGAGCAGGCTGCAGAGTTGACACTCGATCACCTCGTCGCGCAGATCGCCGAGGCCGCCGAGCGAAACGGCCGCTCGGTCGAAGGACCTCACGCAGATGGCACTCGCACAGCTTTCCGGGCCGACCGAAGCAGCTCGTGAGCACGATGGGCATGCAACGGACACGCAGGGCACTGTGAAGATCATCGAATTTCGCCCCCGCCGCATCCCGGCATGAAAAACCCAGGTCACGACAAGTGAGTCCCGGGGTAATTCCGCGTCACCTTCGCGGGTTCGAACCCTCGACCTACGCATTACGAGCACGTTAGGGCCTATGCTGCGCCGTGTTGCCGGGTGATCCATGGTGCCGTTTTCCCAGATCAGAGCACTCATCGCGGTCCTGCTGTTCGTGAGCCGTGTTGCACTGTCCAAAGGCATCCGCGCTCCCCTTGCGCTCCCCCATGAGCGGAGGGTCGCTCCTGAACCCCGGATCGTGCTCGACTCGCCAGCCTTCCGCACATCTTGTCGGGGGTACACAAACGAGGGTGACGAGTCGACTCTTCGCCTACGTGACTTGAGCACTTCACCGCACAGGAAGGCGTTACGCCGTGGCGGCTTCCTCTTCCGGCTGGATGGGGGCAAGCCGGGCCAGGCCCCGCGGAGTCAGTGCGGAAGTCGTACCGGATGCCGCTGAAGATGGTGTCGGGCCGCTGGCTGGCTGAGCCACACGATTCGACCTTCAGCGCTGTCTGGCGTCGCCAGGCGACAGGGGTGGGGCAGCTCCGGCTCGCCTCTGCGGAGTCAAGCTCTCGCATGTCCACAAGAGGACCTGAACATCAACTGACCTGCGTAAAGGCCCTGTTGTCAGTGGTGCCGCCTAGCGTGTGCAGCTCGCCTTGGTCGGTGATGCCGACCGGTGTCGTACGGACGGAGGACAGATGAGGGTTCAGGTGGCTGTGACCACTGCCGCCGAGGAGGTGCCCTGGGGCAAGGTGCTGGCTCCGGGGAGGGGTCTGGTCTACGACCTTTTGGGCCGGGCAGCGCCCGAGTGGGGGCAGCGACTGCACGCGGGCGGCATGGGCCCGCATGGGATGGTGCCGTTCGGCCACGGTGCGCCGGTGTTTCCGGCTGCCCGGCGGCGGCGGGGCCGGTATGCGGCTGGCGGGCCGGGCGTGGTGGAGTTCGGCAGCCCGGTGCCGGAGGTCGCGGAGGCGTTGGCGAGGGGGCTGGCGGAGCGGGAGTTGCTGGATTGGGGCGGGGTCGCTCTGCGGATCACCGGTGTGACGGCCGTGCCGCCGCCGGACTTCGCTCGGGGGCGGGCGCTTCTTCGTACTGGGACGCCGGTGGTGATGAAATCCTCCGCGCGCGGTGGAGAGGGATGTTCGCGGGAGGGCTGGGTCCTGCCCATGGAGCCGGAGTGGCCCGCGTACACGCAAGGCAATTTGCTGCGGAAGGCGCAGACCCTGGGGCTGGATCCGGAGGTGAGTCTGGAGGCGGTCACCTGGGTGGGGCCGAAGCGGTCGTTCGCGGTCGGTGGCGGGCTGAAGCCGGGGGCGGAGGTGGAGGTCGAACTCGCGGGGTCTCCGGAGGTGTTGCGGGCGGTGTGGTCGTGGGGGCTGGGGCAGGCGAACGCGGCCGGTTTCGGGTGGGTGCGCGCATGAGCGGGGAGAGGGAGGCCGTCGGGGATCAGTCCCGCCTGGTGCTGACGCCGCATCCACTGCAACGGGTGGGGGCGCACGCGCTGGCCGCGCTGGTTCGGGCCGAGGGGCCCGCGGCTCTGGAGGGTGCGGGGTTCGTCGCGGCGGTGGAGCAGGTGATCGCCGATGCGCAGTTGGCTGCCGTGGTGCGGGATTCGAAGGCGGCGAACGGGTTCTGGCTGAAGGCGAGTCACTCCCTCTTCCCGAACTCGGCGATGAACCACCCACGCAACGCCCAACTCGCCGACGACGTGTTGCGGCAGGGGGTGCGGGCCTGGCTGGAGCGGCCGGATCCCTCGTCGTGGCCGCGGGTGCCGTGCGCGTTGTGCGGGCGCGAGGCGGTGGGGTTCTTCGGCAAGCGGGATGTGCCGTTGGCGGAGAGCGCGTCGTATGTGAACTCCACGCCGCGTGGGCATGCCGGGATGGCGCTGTGCTTCCCCTGTCTGAGCAGCTTCCACGCCCTTCCCTACGGGTGTGTGCTGACCGGCGGGAGTTCGATCGCGGTGCATAGCTGGGACGAGGCGCTGCTGTCTCTTACGGTTGCGCGCCAGGTGGAGCGCAACCGTCGGATCGCCGCCTCCGGCGTCGCGCCGGAGCGTCGTCCGGCCGCGCGGGAGGTGGTGGCGCTCGATGCGCTGCGCGCGCATCCGCGGCGCCTGGTGGCCGGTGTGGAGCTGCTGGTGTTCAGCAACAACAACAAGAGCCAGCAACTGGAGCGCTACGGCCTGGAGGAGCCGCTGGCGGAGTGGCTGCGCAGCACGATCCGGGGCCGAGACCGGCGTGGCTTCGGGGCCCTGGTGCGTGCGCACGTGCGGCCGGGGACGCCGGGGGTGGTGGGGCTTGCGCGCAGCGCGTTCCGCAATCCGCAGTCGGTCCTGTCTGCGGGGCAGCGCTATCTGCTGGGCCGGATGACCGGTCCGGCTCCTGATCCCGACGAGGCCGGAGCGCTGGTCGGGCTGCTCAATTCGTACACGACCAAGGTGGTGCGCATGCACGAGAACGATCTTGCCGAACTGCGGGGGGTGGCCCGCCGCATCGCGGTCATCCTCCATCAGGAGACCACGCCGGGAAAGCTGCGGATGCTGCGTAACCACCTGAAGGGCTCGTCGAAGCCCCTGCGCAACTGGCTCACCGCCGAGGCCGTGACGTGGGCGCTGACCCCGCCGGAGGGGCACACCGGGCCGCTGCTGAGCGAGCGAGCGCACGTGCTGCTCTTTGACCCGGGCGCGGACAATCCGGCCTGGCTCCACCGGGATCTGCTGCTGATCCACGTCCTGGAGGAGCTGAACCGGCTCGGCTGGAAGCCCCGGCGCAAGCCCGGAGAGACGGACGAGGGCGAGGACGAGGTGGCCGAGGACCGCGACGCCCTGGACGAGAACTACATCAGCAACACCGAGACGGATGAGGACGAACAGTGAGCTTCCTGGTAGGAAAGATCGCCCTGGACGTGGTGGCGGGCGCCCCTAACAACGGGGAGAGCGAGGACATCCTCGGCAAGGTCAAGCAGATGCGGGTGGGCCGCGAGGTCTTCCCCTACGTGTCGGCGCAGGCGTTCCGCCGCTGGCTGCGTGATTCGCTGCCCGCCGGGGAATCGCGCTCGCCGGTGACCCGCTCCGGTGCGGGGAAGAAGCAGCAGGCATACACGCAGGGACGGCCTGATCTGCACCTGGATGATGATCTGTTCGGCTACATGGTGGCGGTGAAGAAGGAGAGCTATCAGCGGGAGACGGTGCTGGCCACCGGCACCCTGGTGGCAGTGACCGCGACCCGTCCGACCGCCGACTTCGGCACCATGAGCCGGGACTTTCCCACCGGCGCTGACCCGGTGCTGCACCAGCATGAGCTGTACTCGGCCGTGCTGGGCGGGGATGTTCTGCTGGATCTGCCGCGGGCCGGGGTGTTCGAGACCGATGGCAGCGGGCTGCGGGTCTCGCTGAGCACGGATGTGGCCGAGCAGGCGGTCGCCTCCGGCAGTGTGGAGAAGGCGGTGCTGCGCGGGACAGCCGCGGTGGCACTGCCACTGGCGGAACGTCAGCGCCGGGTGGGTGTGCTGCTGCGGACGCTGGCGCAGGTGCGCGGGGGCGCCAAGCAGGCCCAGCACTACGGCGACCGGACTCCGGCGCTGGTGCTGCTCGCTCCCGTCAAGGGCGGGGTCAATCCCTTCACCCGGGTGCTGGGGGCACGGGATGGGAAGCCGGAGTTCCGGGTGCCGGTGCTGCGCGAGGAACTGGCCGCCTGGTCGGACGAACTTGACGGGCCGCTGCTGCTGGGCTGGGCGCCCGGCTTCCTCGACGAGCAGCGCGCGCAGGTGGAGCGGCAGCTCAAGGACCTCATCGACGCCGGTACGGTCCAGTTCGGCCACCCGCGGACGCTGCTGCACAAGCTGGCCGGCCGTATCGAGGCGGGCGAGCACGCGGACTGGTTCCAGGACCCGGCCGCATGAGCGGCGCCGGACTGCGGGCGCTGGAGGTCACGGTGACCGCTCCGGTGGTCTCCTTCCGGGACCGCCTCTATGCCGGGGTGCAGGTGACGCTGCCGTGCCCACCGCCCTCCACGGTGGGCGGGCTGCTGGCCGCTGCGGCCGGCGGCTGGCAGCACGTCGGCCCCGGCCTGCGCATCGCCTACGCCTTTCACGCCGCCGGGGAGGGCGTGGACCTGGAGACCTACCATCCGCTCGACGGCGCCGGGAAGCAGACCTCCCCGGCGCCGCGCAACCGCCAGTTCCTGGCCCGGGCCGAGCTGACCGTCTGGCTCACCGAGGACCTGGAGACCTGGAAGGCGCGACTGCGGCGGCCGGTGTGGCCGCTGCGGCTGGGCCGCAGCCAGGACCTGGTCGGAGTGCGCGTCACCGAGACCGTCCTCGCTCCGGAGCCGGGCGCACAGCGCGGCGCCCTCGTCCCCGGGGAGACGGGAGGGTCGGGGCTGCTGCTGCGGCTGCCGACCGCAGTGAGCGCCGGGCGGGAGCGCACGCGCTGGGACAGCTACCGCTTTGATGCCGCCGGAAGCTGTCCCGACCCGGTCGACGGCTCCTGCTCCACCCCCACGGGGCAGGCCGTCGCGCTCCTGCCTCCTCTCCACCCCGACACTGCCCTCTCCCCCTGTCCGCCCCCGCAGAAAGCTGCCGCCCACCCCCATGAACCATGACCCTCTGACGCGGCTGCGGGCGAAGAGCCCGCAGCGCGGGCGCCCCGCCGAGCTGCTCACCGCCCACCTCGGTGACACTCTGACCGCCTCCCGCGCCCTGGAGCGCCGCCTGGGACGGGTGGAGATCGCCGAACAGGTCTTGAAGGGGCTCTTTTGGCCCGCCGCGCACCTCGCCGGGCTGAACCACGATGCGGGCAAGATTCCCGAGGGCTTCCAGGACATGGTGCACGGCCGGCGCAAGAGCTGGGGGCAGCGGCACGAGGTCGTCTCCCTCGGCTTCCTCCCGCCACTGATCGAGGATCCGGGCCTGCGCGCCTGGGTCGCCGCCGGGATCGCCACCCACCACCGCGCTCTCACCAGCACCGGCATCCACGACCTGGAAACCCTCTACGACGGACTCGAACCGGACGACTTCGCGGCCGAGTTCGGCGCTATCCCCGCCGATACCGTCACCACGCTGACCGGCTGGCTGCACCACACCGCCCGCGCCGCCGGACTCCCCGTCGTCCGCACCCCACACCCAATCGCCCCTGCCCGGCTCCTGGAGGACGCGCAAACCGAACTCGACCAGCTCCAGCAGCGGTGGACGCTTGAGGTCGACGCCGACACAGGGCTGGCCGCCGTCCTCCTCCAGGGCGTGGTCACCCTCGCCGACCATCTCTCCTCCGCCCACGGCACCCTCTCCTTCCACCAGCCCCTCGACCACACCTTCCCCGCCCTGCTGCACAAGGACTTCACCGCCAAGGGCAAGCGCCTGCGCCCCCACCAGCACGAGGCCGCCCTCACCGACGGGCACCTGCTGCTGCGCGCGCCCACCGGCAGCGGCAAGACCGAAGCGGCCCTGCTGTGGGCCGCCCGCCAGGTCGCCGCCCTCACCGCAGGCGGACACGGCACCCCCCGGGTGTTCTTCACCCTCCCCTACCTGGCCTCCATCAACGCCATGGCCACCCGCCTCGAAAGAGACCTGCACGCCCCCGGCAGCATCGGCATCGCACACTCCCGCGCCGCCTCCTACCACCTCGCCCGCGCCATCGCCCCCGAAGACGGCGACCCCGAGGAGGACACCGACCACACGCCGTGCCGGGCCGATGCCGCGGCCAAGGCCCTCTCCCGCGCCGCCGCCACCCGCCTCTTCCATGAAAGCGTCCGCGTGGCCACCCCTTACCAGTTGCTGCGTGGCGCCCTGGCCGGGCCCGCGCACTCCGGCATCCTCGCGGACGCCGCCAACTCCGTCTTCGTCCTCGACGAACTCCACGCCTACGACCCCCAGCGCCTGGGCTACCTCCTGGCCAGCGCACGCCTGTGGAAGCGCCTCGGTGGCCGGATCGCCGTCCTGTCCGCCACCCTCCCCACCGCCCTCCGCGACCTGTTCACCGCATCCCTCGAAGAGGAGGTCACTCGCATCGACGCGCCTGCCGGACCGCCCCGGCACGTGCTGCGCACCCGGCCTCATCACCTGACCGACCCCGCCGCCCTGGCAGAGATCCGAACCCGCCTCGCCGGTGACGAGTCCGTCCTCGTCGTCGCCAACAACGTCGCCCACGCCCGTGAGCTGTTCACCGCCCTCGCCCCCGAGGTCGAAGCCCGGCACGGCGCAGACGCCGCGCTCCTCCTGCACTCCCGCTTCACACGCGGCGACCGCTCCGCCATCGAGAAAGCCATCGACACCCGGTTCGGCGCCCGGCCCGAACGCCGGCCCGGACTGCTGGTCGCCACCCAGACCGTCGAGGTCAGCCTCGACATCGACCTGGACGTCCTGTTCACCGCCGCCGCCCCGCTCGAAGCCCTCCTCCAGCGCTTCGGCCGCGTCAACCGCGCCGGTCACCGGCCCCCCGCCGACGTCATCGTCCACCAGCCCGCCTGGACCACCCGCCGCCGCGAGCCCGGCGACTTCGCCGACGGCATCTACCCCCGCACCCCCGTCGAGGCCGGCTGGAACCTCCTCCTCGCCCACACCGGCCAGCCCGTCAACGACGACGACGCCAACACCTGGCTCGACCAGATCTACGACAACGACTGGGGCACCCAGTGGCGCCAAGAGGTTCTCGACCACCGCAGCCGCTTCGAGAGCGCCTTCCTCGCCTTCGCCCGTCCCTTCGAGGACCGCAGCACCCTCGCCGACAGCTTCGACGCCATGTTCAACGGCACCGAAGCCGTCCTCGCCACGGACCTGGGCGACTACGAAAAAGCCCTCGCCGAAGCCCCTGACGCCAGCGGGCGGCTCCTAGCCGACGACCTCCTCCTCCCCCTCCCCCACTGGGCCGGACACCTCACCGACTACGACCCGCGGCTCAAAGTCCGTGTCATCAACGGCGAATACAACAGCCGCGACGGCCTCACCGCCATCCACGGCCCCAACGCCGACAGCTACCGCCCCGGAGAAGTCCTGTGATCACACACGCTGACGTCGGCGGCGTCCACATCAAATACCTCCACCACTGCCCCCGCCAGCTATGGCTCTACCTGCGCGGCATCCGCCCCGAACACCTCAGCAGCACCGTCCAGCACGGCGAAGCCGTCCACGACACCAGCTACACCCGCCGCTCCCCCGTCGACCTCGGCGCCGCCCGTCTCGACTTCCTCGACGGCCAGCAGTGGGTCCACGAAGTCAAATCCTCCGGCAAACCCACCAAAGCCGATGCCGCCCAAGGTCTCCACTACTGCTACCGGCTCCACCAACTCGGCATCGAGGCCCAAGGCGCGATCCTCCACTACCCCAAGACCCGTCGCACCCAACGCCACCCCTACACCACCGGAGCAGCCGACCAGGCCCAGGCCGACATCACACACGTCCTCCGCATCGCAGCGATGGCCGCATCGCCGGAACGCCTCGCGTCCTCATCGCCCCTGAGAGGGGTAGCAACAGGGTGAAGTGCCAGGAGCGGAGCCGGGTCGATTCCGTCCTCATCGCCCCTGAGAGGGGTAGCAACCTGCTGCCGGTGTCGGTGTTGGCGACGAGGGCGGCGCGTCCTCATCGCCCCTGAGAGGGGTAGCAACTGGGTACTGAGCGGGGTAGTGACCTTCAGCCCCTTGGGGTCCTCATCGCCCCTGAGAGGGGTAGCAACGCAGGAGCGGTGCCGCAGCCGAATACCCAAAGGAGCAGTCCTCATCGCCCCTGAGAGGGGTAGCAACATGCTCTTCACGCCGCCGCCCCCTTGGTGGTGGGCCGTCCTCATCGCCCCTGAGAGGGGTAGCAACTCCTCCAGGACGGTCCAGAAGGTGACGCCGAGGAGGGTCCTCATCGCCCCTGCAAGGGGTAGCAACACTCGTGCCGCATGCTCATCCCGACCGCGCAGGCCGGTCCTCATCGCCCCTGAGAGGGGTAGCAACAGGAAGAGGCCGAGGGGGCGGGGTGCGGTGAGGGTGGTCCTCATCGCCCCTGAGAGGGGTAGCAACCCTGTTCCAGGCGGTTGGAGGCCCGCTCCTCATTCCCGTCCTCATCGCCCCTGAGAGGGGTAGCAACCGAAGGGCGACCTCAAGCCCGAACGCTCGGGCGCCGGTCCTCATCGCCCCTGAGAGGGGTAGCAACTCGATGCGGCCGTCTCCCTGCGGAAGGTCGCGGACGCGTCCTCATCGCCCCTGAGAGGGGTAGCAACCCGCCGCGGTGGCACTGTTCGTGTGGGGTGTGGCGCGTCCTCATCGCCCCTGAGAGGGGTAGCAACGTGCCGAGCGTGGCGGCGGGCATGTCCAGGCGCGCGGTCCTCATCGCCCCTGAGAGGGGTAGCAACTCCACGATCGCCACTACCTGGCCGGGGGCGAAGCTGGTCCTCATCGCCCCTGAGAGGGGTAGCAACGCCATGCGGTTGGCGATGGCCGCGCCCTCACGCAGGGTCCTCATCGCCCCTGAGAGGGGTAGCAACGCGATGCCGTCCATGTCCAGCCAGCCCAGGCCCCGCGTCCTCATCGCCCCTGAGAGGGGTAGCAACAAGAGGCGGACGATCAGATAGGCGGAGCGGATGAGGCGTCCTCATCGCCCCTGAGAGGGGTAGCAACGTGTAGCCGTCACGGCCGAGGAGGCCGGTCAGCGGAGTCCTCATCGCCCCTGAGAGGGGTAGCAACTAGCGGACCTGGAGCTGGTCCCCGGCCTCGAGGCCGTGTCCTCATCGCCCCTGAGAGGGGTAGCAACGCCATCACGCGCTCACCTTCAGCTCTGCCCACACCTGTCCTCATCGCCCCTGAGAGGGGTAGCAACACGGCGAGCGCAACCCGCACGACTACCGTGGCGCCGGGTCCTCATCGCCCCTGAGAGGGGGTAGCAACTCGGAGCGGGTGTGAACGGTGCGACGGTGGGCGGCGGTCCTCATCGCCCCTGAGTGGGCGGTTCGTGAGTCTTTGAGTGGTTCTGCTGTCGCCTGATGGTGTGGCGGCTGGGCGGAATCCGCCGGTTCACGGGTGCTGATCTGGTGATGTGACCGGGTGAGTGAACGCAAGCCGTACCCGAGTGACTTATCGGACGAGCAGTGGTCGTTGATCGAGCCGGTGATCGCCGCGTGGAAGGACCGGCACCGCTCGGTCAGCGGCCACCAGGGCGCCTACGACATGCGGGAGATCGTGAACGCGATCCTCTACCAGGGGCGGACCGGCTGCCAGTGGGCCTACCTCCCGCACGACCTGCCGCCCAAGAGCGCGACCTACTACTACTTCGCCGCCTGGCGGGACGACGGCACCGACCAGGTCATCCATGAACTCCTGCGCTGCCAGGTCCGCGAACGCGCCCGCCGATTAGAGGACCCGACCCTTGTGGTCCTGGACACCCAGAGTGTCCACGTGGCCGCCGGGGTCCCTGCCGCCACGACCGGTCACGATCCTGCCAAGCGGGTGCCCGGCCGCAAGCGCGGCCTGGCCGTGGACGTCCTCGGCCTGGTCATCGCGGTCGTCGTCCTCGCCGCGAACACCCACGACAACGCCGCCGGCGTCGTCCTGCTGGACCAGGTCGCCGAGCACACCGGCGGCACCGTCCGCAAAGCCCTGGCCGACCAGGGCTTCAAGAACCAGGTCGTCGCGCACGGCGCCGGCCTGGGCATCGACGTCGAGATCGTCGCACGCAACCCACAGGACAAGGGATTCGTGCCGCAGCCGAAGCGGTGGAGGGTCGAGCAGACCTACGGAATCCTGATACTGCACCGCCGCCTGGCCCGCGACTACGAGTACCACCCCTCCTCATCCGCCTTCCGCGTCTACTGGGCGATGACCCACGTCATGACCCGACGCCTCACCGGCGCGAACGCACCCACCTGGCGCGAGACGCAGACGGTGTCAGCGTGAACCTCCAGCCCCTGCTCGACGCCCTGGAACTCCAGGAAGACGCCGCCCGGGCCCTGGCCGACGACCTCCGCGCACAGATCGACGACCTGCAGACCCGGCTGCGGGAGGCCGAGACCCACCTCGAACACCTCGCGATCACCCGCACGACTGTCACCGGCCTCGCCGACCGGCTCCCGAACGTCGCACCGGACCTGCCCGAGCACCCGGACTACCCCCCGCATCCTCGACGCCTTCAACCAGACGACCGGACCGCTACGGGCCAAGGACATCTGCGAAGTCCTCGGCCACGAACTGCTGCCGAAGAACGTCGAAGGCGCCCGCGCCAAGCTGAAACGCCTGGTCAAACTTGGGATCCTCACCGAGGCCGACACCGGCAACTTCGCCAGGAAGCAATAGAGCCGACGGAACCCCCACCAGCGACCTCGCTGCAACCTCAACCAGAAACGGACATCAACTCACGAACCGCCCACTGAGAGGGGTAGCAACGTGGTGAGGCCCTGGTGCGCCCGGGTGTAGATCCACCGTCCTCATCGCCCCTGAGAGGGGTAGCAACCCGCATGGTGCACCGCAGGCGCCCACAGCACCGAGGAGTCCTCATCGCCCCTGGCAGGGGTCACAACATGGACGCGGACGTGATCGCCGCCATCCTCAGCCAGGTCCTCATCGCCCCTGGCAGGGGTCACAACGCTACGGACGAGAGCTGGTGGGTGTACACGTCCTGGCGTCCTCATCGCCCCTGGCAGGGGTCACAACGCATGGTGAACCTGGGAGCGTGCGCGACGGAGACGGGTCCTCATCGCCCCTGGCAGGGGTCACAACACTGTGGGGTACAGGGTCACCGCGGCCTCGGCGATGGTCCTCATCGGCTCTGAAAGGGGTACCAGCATGTCGTTCTGCCCAATAAATACAAGACTCCGACATACACGCGGATATGGCAGATGGTGGGGCGAGGCCCGCAGGGCAATCGGTGAACCCGCCCCCTGCCGTCCACCTCCCGCAGTACGCGCTGGATATTCGAGTCAGTCAGGAATAAACCCGCAGTACGTTTGATTCCTACCTGGCAGTGCTCGTGCCAGAGCAGGGAGGAGTTCATGGGGGATCTGAAAGTCTTCCGAGTTAGAAATGGCCGGATGACGGAGATACCGGGTGCACCGGTGGCGGTGGAGCGGGAGTTGCAGTCGCTGATCGAGGCCAACATGGAGACCATGCTCGGGATCCGGTTCCTGGCCTCGGAGTACCGGACCGGCCGACGTCACCGGGGGCGGGTGGATTCGCTCGGGCTGGACGAGAGCGGCACCCCGGTGGTCATCGAGTACAAACGTTCGCGGGACCAGAACGTGATAAACCAGGCGCTGTCATACCTGGTGTGGCTGCGGGACCACCATCATGAGTTCGAGCGGCTGGTCGCCGACCGGCTCGGACCGGAGGCGGCCGGGGCGGTGGACTGGAGCAATCCGCGGGTGGTGTGTGTGGCCGGGGAGTTCACCTACCACGACACGGTGGCGGTGGAGGAGATCGGCCGTCGGATCGACCTGGTCTCCTACCGAATCTTCGACGATGTCCTCACGCTGCAACTCGTTGTCTCCGTCGCCGGGACGAGCAACGCCACGAATCTTGGGGCGGTCTCGCGGAGATCGCATTCCTCGGAGGCTGCGCCTATGGCGGGCGTGCAGCAGCGACTGGACAGGGCACCGGCGAAGATCAAGGAGTTGTTCGGCGCGGTCGATGAGCGGCTGCTGCTGCCGGAGGGGGCGCGGGTGGAGCCGCAGCAGCTCTACTTCGTCTACCGGCGGATGCAGAATTTCGCCTCGGTGCGGGTGCTGCCGCGCAAGGAGGTGGTGGCGGTGAACTTGAAGCTGGATCCGGCGACGGTGGAGCTGGAGGAGGGCTTCACCCGGGACGTGACGAAGATCGGCTGCCACGGGATCTCCGGGGTCGAGGTGAGCCTGCGCTCGCAGGCCGACCTGGAGCGGGCCGAGGACTTGATCCTGCGCAGCATCGCGGCTTCCTGACCACGATCGACGAAGGGGCGGCCTCCTACCCAATTCGGGTGGGCGACCGCCCCTTCGCGCGTTCTGCCCTCCTCCTCGGTCTTCCGTACCGGGGTCACTGCTCGGGTCCGGCGAGGTCGAAATCGTCCTGGGTCAGTTCGTTCTCCATGCGCTGTTCGGCGATGTCGGCGTAGTGGTCGGACAGCTCGACGCCGATGAACTGGCGTCCCTCGCGCAGGGCGGCGACTCCGGTGGAGCCGGATCCGGCGAAGGGGTCGAGGACGGTGCCGGCCGGTGGGCAGATCTTGACCAGTTCCTGCATCACCTCGACGGGCTTCTGGGTGATGTGGACGCGGTCCTTGCGGGGCTGGCTGGCGGTGTAGAGGCCGGGGAGGTAGACGGGGTTGCGGTGCACGTCGACGGGGCCCTTGGTGCCCCAGACGATGTACTCGCAGGACTGCTTGAGCCGCCCCTTCTGCGGGCGGGAGACCGGCTTGTGCCACGAGGCGACCCCCCGCCACGTCCACCCCGCCGCCTGCAACGCATCCGTCGTGGTCGGCAGTTGACGCCAGTCGGTGAAGACCAGCGCGGTGCCCGACTCCACGGTGGCGCGGTAGGACTCGGTCAGCAGCAGCGACAGCCAGTACCCGTAGGAGCGCTGGTCGCGGTTCTCGCCGGGAAAGTTGGCGAGCTGGTGCTCGGCGTCCGCAGCGGTGTACTTCGCCCGCGCGGTGCGTCCGGTGCGCTCGGAGCTGGTGCGTCCGCCGGAGTTGTAGGGCGGGTCGGTGATCAGGGCGTCGACGCTGTTGTCGGGGAGGCCGGACAGCACGCTCAGTGCGTCGCCTCGGTGGAGGGTGTAGGGCATCACGGGGTTCTCTTTCAGGAAGCGGTGCAGCACGCTTGACCCCGCCCGAGGGAGGGGTGCGTGGCGGGGGAATGCCCGGCGAATTGCCCCGCGGGTTTCGGGGCGGGGGCCGGTGCGCGCTGAAGAGTAGTGCGGGATTCCGGCCGCACCAAGCCAGAAGCGGGCCTCCTGCGGGGCCGGGGTCGGCGCGTTTGGTGCGGCCGGAATTCGTTCCTACAGTCGCGGCACGCTCATCGGGAAGGAGCCCGCACCGCCCCTGTTGAGCTGTGCTGATGCGTGTCGCACCGTCCAATGGGTGCGTCGCTTCGGCATGTTCCCGAACGTCTCCGAAGTGGAGAAAGGCGTCTGTGGAATGTGGCGCGTGAGATTACCAGCGCGGCTTGCTGCCGCTCTTCGCTGAAGCGGACCGGTGGCCGGGACGAGCACATCCCGGCCGCCGGGTCCGCCGCCCCTGAAATGGGGTTTTCGGATTCTGACCGGTGTGGTGTGGGTGGCCTTTTCGACGAGAGCGCCCGCACCGCGCCGCCTACGCACAAGGAGTCGTCAATGCCACGCAACCTGGGCCACCCGGTGCCACCGTCGGGCGGTCGATGCGGCCTTCGCCCCGCGTCCGCCTCGCGCCCGTGAACAAGACGCTGTTGAGCGTCGGTGCGGTGGTGGCCGCGCCGATGCTGCTGATCGCTCCGCTGGCGGTGGCGGTGGCCGGTGCGCACGGCGCCGACGCGGCCTGTAAAAGACGACGCGGAGGGCAACGTTGACGCGGCGGCGGTCGCCCAGCAGGTGCGCTCGATCCTCGACGGCGGCACGACCGATCCGGTCCACGTCTCCGGGCTCGATGCTCCGAAGGAGCAGGTCCCGAACGCGCGGAAGATCCAGGCCACCGGTGTCGCGCTGAAGGTTCCGGCCCGGGGGCAGGTGGTCGCGCTGGCCACCGCGTTGCAGGAGTCGGGCCTGCGGAACCTGTCCTACGGGGACCGGGACAGTCTCGGGCTGTTCCAGCAGCGGCCGAGCCAGGGCTGGGGCACCCCGGCGCAGGTCCGTGATCCGGTGCACGCGGCGACCTCCTTCTACACGCACTTGAAGAAGGTGCCGGGGTGGCAGTCGATGACTGTCGCCCAGGCCGCCCAGGCGGTGCAGGCGAGCGGGTTTCCCGGCGCGTATGCGAAGTGGGAGCCGCTGGCCACCGCCTTGCAGAAGGCCCTCGCCATCTCCCTCAAGGACGGCGGAGGCTCCGGCAAGGACACCTCCAAGGGCGACAAGACCGATGCATCCCTCGGAGGCGAGTGCGGTGACGAGGACGGGACGTCCTTCGGTCCGATTCCGAAGGGCAAGGTCCCCAAGGGCTACAGGATCCCGGCGTCGGCGCCGAAGTCGGTGCGTGCGGCGATCCGGTGGGGGCTGGGGCAGCTCGGCACCCCGTATCAGTGGGGTGGTTCGTGCGCGGATGCGCACGGCGCCGATCCGATGGGCCGGTGCGACTGCTCCAGCTTGATGCAGGCGTCTTACAAGGCCGGTGGCGTCACGCTGTCGCGGACCACGTATACGCAGGTCAAGGAGGGCACGGCGGTCAGCCCGAAGCGGCTGGAGGCGGGGGATCTGCTCTTCACCCGCGGCAGCGCCGCCCGTCCGGAGCACGTGGGGATGTACCTCGGGCACGGTCTGATCCTCCAGGCCCCGCGCACCGGTGACGTCGTGAAGATCTCCCGGCTCGCCGAGTGGCGCCCGGACATCCTCGCCGCCCGCCGCATCACCTGACCGCTCCCTCTCCCTTCCGCCCCTTCTCTCTCTTCCTTCTCATTTCTCTCGCATGACGTCCGGGCATTTCGCATGCCCGGCGTGAACAGGAGTTGTCTTGAAGTTCGCGCAGCATCTCCAGCACTTGGCCTACGACCCCGGGGTTTCCCCCAAGGGCGGCGGCCTGCCCGGTCTCGATGTGCTGAAGAAGGTGATCAGCTCGATCAACCTCTTCGGGATCATCGCCACGGTCGGCGCCCTCGCTCTCTCGGCGGTGATCTGGGCCTGGGGCCACCACAGCGGCGGCCACCAGGCCGAGCAGAACGGCAAGAAGGGCACCACGATCGCTGCAGGCGTCGCTCTACTGCTCGGCGCGGCGAACGGGATCGTGGCCTTCTTCTCCGCGATGGGGACACAGGTCCACTGATGCCCACGCTGAAGAAACGATCGGCCTCTCCGCAGGAGCCCTCCTCCGCCACGTCGTCGGTGCTGCGGCGCTCGGTGATGGTCGGCATCATCCTGGCGGTGCTGCTGGCCGTCGCCGGTCTCCTCGCCTACCTGACCCGGGCCGAAGCACCGCAACCACAGCCGGGGGCCCATCCGAAGTCCTCGGCTTCTCCGCACTCTCCGGCGCCGCGTCCGAGTGCGGAGGAGGCTGTTGCCGCACCGCCGCGCACCACCAGTCCGGTGACGTTCGCGAAGGCGGCGTCCAGGGCGCTGTGGAGCTATGACACCCGGCATGTCTCCCGTGCCGAGCACCTGTCCGGGCTCAAGCGGTGGATGACCGGCGAGGAGAAGTACCGCGAGTGGAAGTCCGTGACCGGCGAGGTGCCCGGCAAGAAGCTGTGGGAGCGGCTGCGCGACAACCGTCAGTACGCCACAGCGTCGGTGGAGGAGGGGCACTTCCCCGAGGCGTTCAAGTCCGCCCTCTCCCAGGACCCCGGAGCGGTCACCGAGGCGTACGTCTATGCGGTCACGGTGTCCGGCACGCAGTCCCTGGCCTGGAAGGACGGCGGCTCCGGCGCCGAGCCGCGCCAGATCACGCTCGCCGTCCAGTGCCGCCCCGACCACGCATGTGCGCTCTCCGGCGTCCTGCCGGAGGTCGCCCCATGACCCGCGCCACAACAGCAATGACGAGGGAGGTGCGCCGTGGGTGCCTGTGATCTTCCCCTGATGAACCAGGTGTGCGGGGCGGTGGACGGGGTGGCCGGGGCGACCGGCTCGGCCATCACCGACGGCATCGGCGCCTGGATGGCCAAGAGCATGAGCGAGGTCGCCCAGTCCGCCACCGACCTGGCCTCCCGCGCGGCGGACAAGACCACCGCCATCGACCTGAACGCCGAGTGGTTCCGGCACAACTACGAGCTGATCCTCCCCATCGGGCTGATCCTGACCGTGGGCACCTTCTGTCTCCAGCTCACCCGCGCCGCCTGGCGCCGCGACGAGCGCGCCCTGGCCCAGGCGGCGTTCGGAACCATGACCGGCATCTTCTTCGCGTTCGCCGCGATCGCCTGCACCAGCGTCGCCCTGACCGTGGTCGACGCCCTGTCCGCGGGGCTGTTCCAGGCGGCGAACACCTCGGTCGACGACGCGATCCGACGCCTGATCAAGGTCAACCAGTTGGGGGCGCTGTACGGCCTGGGCTGGGGCGTGCCCGCCATCGTCGCCCTCGGGTGCGCGGTCGGCGCGTTCTTGTACTGGGCGGTGATGGTCGCCCGCAAGGTCGGCATCCTCGTCCTGGTCACGCTCGCGGTCTTCGCGGGCGCGGGCGGCGGCTGGGAGGTCGCCAAACGGTGGCGCAGGGGGTGGATCGAGGCCACCGCCACCCTCATCGTCTCCAAGCTGCTGATGACGATCGTCTTCCTCCTCGGCGTCTCCGCGATGGGCAAATCCGATGCCGACGGCGGGATCGGCGCGCTCTCGGACGCGATGGCCGGCATCGTGGTCATGGTCCTGGTGCTGCTGTGCCCGTATGCGACCTACAAGTTCGTGCACTGGGCCTCGGATGGCGGCGGGCACGATGACCTGCACCGCAGCGGGGTCGCCGGGATGGGGACCGCGGTCGGGTCGGCGAAGGCCGCAGGCCAGTTGGCGATGCAGGCCAAGGCGGGCGGCATCGCCCCCCAGGGCCCCGCCAAGGTGCCCGGCCAGGGCACGGGCGGTGTGATCCCTACTATCGACCCGGCCGGTGGCTCCTCCGGGAGCGGCGGACAGAGCAAGCCGAAGCAGACCCACTTCCGCTTCGGCGAGAACCCCCACGCCTCCGGTGACAAGGGCCGCGCCCTCATCCGCCGTCCCCCGACCGACGGCGACCGGGGCCAGCCCCTCATCCAGCGCCCGGGCCAGGAATCCGGTGCACGCTCCAGCGGAGCTGGCCAGGGCACCTCTGACCGGTCTGCGGGGACGATGCACCGGCCGTCCTCAACGAGCGCTCCACCGCCTGCGAGCGGGCCTTCTCCACAGGGCGGTGCGACGCCGCAGCGGTGGGTCTACCCCAACCCGCCGAAGGATTCCGGCTCCTAACGCCCTCACCTGACGGGGGCGGGCTCAGACCGCGCCCGGCCGCCCGCCCCCGTCCCCCTTCTCCTTCTCCTCTGTTTTCAAGGACGGCTCTGCTCATGCTCTCCGAGACCTCTTCTTCCGGTTCTTCCGGTGGTCCGGCCACCGTGAAGTTCCCCCACCGCACCCGCCGGGGCGTGCTGATGGGCCTCTCCGCCCCACAGGTGCTCGGCGTCGCAACCGCCGGTCTGCTGCTGCTCGCGGTCCTGCTCACCTCCGGCGTTCTCGGCGCGCTGAAGCTCCTGCCGCTGTGGGTGCTGCTGCTGGCGGGCGTCTTTGTGCGGCACCGGGGCCGGTCGCTGGCCGACTGGGCCCCCATCGCCGGGCGCTACGCGCTGCGCCGTGCGAGGGGGCAGTTGGTGTGGCTGGCCCGGCCCGCCACCCGGCCCCGCCGGGAGGGGCTGCTGCACCTGCCCGGGACCGCCGCCTCGCTCCGCGTCACCACCGCCCCCGACAGCCGCTTCGGCGCCGTCCACGACCCGCACACGGGCACCCTGACCGCCGTGGTCCGCGTCTCCGCCCGCGCCTTCGCCCTGCTGGACGCCGCGGCGCAAACGGCGAACGTGACCGGCTGGGGGCGCACCCTGGCCGCCCTCGCCCGCACCGGACACCTCGCCCGCCTCCAGGTCCTGGAGCGCACCGTCCCCGACTCCGGTGACGCGCTCAACCGGTACTGGGGCGAGCACGGCGACGCCCAGGCGCCGCTGGCCGGACCGGTCTACCGCGACCTGATCGAGGCCGCCGGACCGGCCGCCGCACCCCACGAGACCTATCTCGCGCTCGCCCTGGACATGAGGGCCGCCCGCCGCCTGATCAACCAGGCCGGAGGGGGCCTGACCGGGGCTTTCACCGTGCTGGCCCAGCTCACCTCCACCTTCGACCAGGCCGCCCGCAACGTCGGCCTCGCCCCCAGCGACTGGCTCTCCGCACACGAGGTCGCCGCCGTCATCCGCACCGCCTACGACCCCGCCTCCTCCGCCGCACTCGCCCAGTGGTCCGCCACCGGGCGCGCGCAAGCCGACCCCGCCGCCGCAGGCCCGGTCGTCGTGGTCGAGAAGAGCGACCGCATCCAGACCGACACCGCCCACCACGCCACCTTCTGGATCAAGAACTGGCCCCGCACCGAAACCAGCCCCGGCTTCCTGCACCAGCTCCTGTTCACCTCCGGCGTACGCCGCACCCTCTCCCTCACCTACACGCCCAAGGGTCTGGAGTCCGCGCTCAAGGACGTGCAGCGCAAGAAGGCCAGCGTGATCGCGGACGCCGCCGAACGCCAGCGCAAGGGCCAGGTCGACTCCGAAGAGGACGCCGTGGAATACGCCGACGTCAAGGAACGCGAACGCCAGCTCATCGCCGGACACGCCGACGTCGCCCTCACCGGGCTGCTCACCGTCTCCGCCGAAACCGACGAAGAGCTGAACTCCGCCTGCGCCGCGATCGAGACCGCCGCCGTGGCGTCCATGACCGACCTGCGGCGGCTGACCTGGCAGCAGGCCGAAGCCTTCACCCGCGCCGCCCTCCCCCTCGCCCTCACCGCATAACCAACCCCGCCGACCCGCTCGTTCCGCGTTCGACCGAAGGCCCCTCCCCTATGCCGACCGACCCGCCGCCCGAGTCCGACCCCATGGCGTCGGACTTCGTTCCGTTCGCCACCGCCGCACTCGACTTCCACCGGGCCATCAACCTCCCCGACGCACCCGCCGCCGCCTCCCGCCCCGAACTGGACTCCCTGCACGCGCACCTGGTCGCTCTCTACGGCCTCCTCGACGCGCACACCACCCGCACCACACCGGTCGCCCCGGCCGAGGGCGACCATCTGCGGGCGTGCCGGATCCGGCTGTGGCAGGCCGCCGACCACCTCCACGCCGCCTTCCACACCACGCCCCGCTCTGACGGCCGCCTCCCTGGCCGGGAGGCGTGCCGGGCCCGGCTCCCCGAGGGCGCACCCGAGCACACCGTGTGCCAGCGCCACCTGGCCACCTCTGTTCGGGTGCGCCGCGATCACACCCCGGCCGATCTGCACGGCCCCGTCACCGGCTTCACCCGCCACTGACCGACCAGGAGTACCACCCCGCATGACCCCCTCTATACGCACTCGCGCCAGTGCCAGCCCGCTGTTCGTTCCGGCCCAGCGCGACCGCCGCACCGCGCGTGCCGCGCGGGCCCGCCTGGCCACCGCGCGCGACCAGGCCCGCCACGCCTCCCGCCCCGAAACCCGCACGGCCTCCCCCGGGCTCGATCCCGAGCTGCGGGCCACCTACCCGGCAGCCGGTCGTCCCGGCCCGGCCTCTGCCCGCGGCGGCACGCTCAAACTGCCCGCGCACCGGATGACGACCGCCACGGCCTCCGGGGCGTATCCGTTCCTGGCCGAGGGCGGGCTCGGCGCGCAGGGCATCTACATCGGCCGCGATGTCCATGCGGAGGCGGCGTTCTGCTACGACCCCTTCTCCCTCTACGGGCGTCTGGAGGGGTTCACCAACCCGAACATCCTGCTCGCCGGGGTGATCGGCATGGGCAAGTCCGCCCTCGCCAAGTCCCTCGCGGTGCGCGCCGTCGCCTTCGGCTACAAGATCTACGTGCCCTGCGACCCCAAGGGCGAATGGTCCGTCGTAGCCCGGGAGCTGGGCGGGCAGACCATCGCGCTGGGCCCCGGCCTGCCCGGACGGTTGAACCCCCTCGATGCCCCGGCCCGGCCGAGCGAGATCAGCGAGGAGGACTGGCGCACCGAAGTCCGCAAGCGCCGCCTGCTCTTGCTCGGTTCGTTGGCGAAGACGGTGCTGCGCAGGGAGCTGCACCCGATGGAGCACACCGCGCTCGATGTCGCCCTCGACCAGGTCGTCGCCCGCGCCGAGGCCGAGGGGAGCACGCCGCTGCTGGGGCAGATCGCGCATCTCCTCGGCTCCCCGGACCAGCTCGACGCCGCCCTCGGCGAGCCCTCCGCACGTCTCGGGAACGCGGCCGAGGACCTCGCCCACGCCCTGCGCCGCATGGTCCACGGCGACCTCGAAGGACTCTTCGACGCCCCCTCCACCGTCGCCTTCGACCCGAGCGCGCCGATGCTGTCCATCGACCTCTCCCGCCTGGGCAGCGCGGGCGACGACACCGCCCTCGTGCTGGCGATGACCTGCGCCTCGGCATGGATGGAATCCGCGCTCGCCGACCCGGAGGCGGGCCGGCGGTGGGTAATCTACGACGAAGCCTGGCGCGTCATGCGCCACGCCGCCCTGCTGGAGCGCATGCAGTCCCAGTGGAAGCTGAGCCGGGGCCTGGGCATCGCCAACATGATGATCATCCACCGGCTGTCCGACCTGCTCACCGCAGGCGACGCCGGATCACGCGGCCGGGCCCTGGCCGAGGGCCTGCTCACCGACTGCTCCACCCGCATCATCTACCGCCAGGAAACCGACCAGCTCACCTCCGCCGCCTCCCTGCTCGGCCTGACCGGCGTCGAGACCCAGGCCGTGGCCGCCCTCACCAAGGGACGCGGCCTGTGGAAGGTCGCAGGCAACTCCTTCATCACCCAGCACCTCCTCCACCCCCGCGAACGCGAACTGTTCGACACCGACGCCCGGATGCACGCCTACGACCAGGGCAAAGACTCATGAACCCCGATCTACAGCACGACCCGTCGCCGAACGACGAGTCTCTCCGCTTCATCAGCACGCTCACCGAAATGAAGGACAAGTTCGCCGGCCTCGCCCAGCGATGGCAGTTGCTGGATGAGAGCGGCCGTGTGCCGGCCGCACCCTCCTTCAGCGAGCTGTTCCAGCAAGCCGCCCACGCCCAGGATCTCTCCCGAGACGTCTTCCGGCTCACGGGCGACTTCGCCGCGAGCCCCCACGGCACGAACGACACCGCCTTGGACCACTTCGCGAGGGCGAGCACCATGTCGGGCCACGCGGCCTCGCACCTCGCGGAGACCGCAGAGGCTGGTCTCAGGCTGGCCCACTCCGCCCGTCCAGACGATCGGCGCTACTTGGAGAACCGTATGGTCGTCGACCATGCCACGGCCCGCGCCTACCTGCGACGTACGTCGGAATCGCTCCGCGACGCGGCCAAGGAACTCATCCCCACCCGCCCTGCGAAGGAGCCCACGATGCCTCTCGACCCGACCGTCCGCGAGGCCCTGCTCGCCGCGATCCCCGAGGCCGCCGCGCGCGGGCGGCGCACGGTGCGGGAAGACTGGGACGGTGTCTGCGACGGCCTGTGCGATGAGAACAATCAGCCGCTGGACGAGCGGTACGACGTCGGCCAAAGCCAACGTGACGCCGAAGCCTGGGATGCTTTCGAGCCCTTCCTCGACCACGGACTTGAGCTGCTCGACCAGGCCGAAGAGGACTTCCTCGCCCTCCACCAGGACGAGGCCAACCCGGACTTCGAGACGATCGCACGCCGCCGGTCGCAGCTCAGCGCTCTGCGCGAGGCAGTCGAAGGGGGCCGGGAGGAGCGTGCTGTCTGGAAGCACGCGGACACGATGATCCTCCCCGACCCCCCCGAGAGCCCCGAGTTCCGGCGCCGGGCGGAGGTCCTGCGCAACGCTGAGGTGTGGGACTACGCCATCGCCTTCGCCGAGAACGCCGATGTCCTGGTCGAGATCGACCAAGCAACCCGGGCTCGTACGGGCGTCGGTCGCCCTCGCACGGCCCAGGCCGAAGCCGCCCGCGCCCGCTCCACCACCACAGCCGCCCCCAGCCCGTCACCCCCCGACGCTGAGCCGTCGGCCACTCAGTCGTGCGTTCCCGGAAGGGCTCCGCGGCTGCGGTAGGAAGTTTCGTGTGGAGCATCGTGCAGACCAGATGAATCACAGCTCCGCCGGCACTCATCGAGCCACCTGCTGGGCGCTGGAGCAGTTCGAGGAACCACTAGCAACGGCCGCCATGCTCACGAGGTTCGGTGCGCTGGCGTCCGCCGGGTATCAGCAGACCACTTGGTGAGCGGGGGCGGCGCCCCGTTGTCCGGAGCGATGCGGGATGCCGCCGGATTGCCGGAAAGCGCCGTTGCCCGCGCAAGATCGTCGGCCTACTGTCGTGTCCGGGCCGGTCCACACTCCGGCATGGCCCATCCCGTGCGCACCGTGTCGTGCCGCTGCGCGGCTCCGTCCCCTTGCCGCAGCGACGGACGGAGCCGGGCTGTCCCTCACCATCCCGCCCGGTGCCTGCCTTGCATCCGGCCGCTGAGGGACACGCAGCCTGGAGCCAGGGGAGGGAAGCCTTTCCCCGTGCCCCAGGCTGTACAGGGGCCCGCCGCCGATGAGCGCGGCGGCGGGCCGCGCGCGCCATGCGGCCCCCAAGGGGACAGCCGTAGCGCCACCTCCGACTATGCGCCCCCCGAGGGGCGCATATGCCCTCGCTCCGGCCGGAGAGTCTGCACCGGTCTTCCCCCGACCGGGACTGCTTCCGTACCCGGCCTGGTCGCAGGCCCCGGGCACTGGGCCACCACACCCTCCAGAAGGAGCAGAGGGTCCTGCGATGTGGGCACCAGATCTCAGCCAGCGCCTACGGCACCAGCGGGAAACACAGCATTCGCCCGGGACCGCCCTTCCCACGCTGCCCTCCGGCCCTCGCGCCAACCGAGACGGCCTAGCGCCAATCTCCGGCACCGCCAAATCCTCCCTCACCGTCCATCCTCGTCGACCTGCACATCAGCAACCCGAGTGAGGTTCTCGTGCCGGAAGCTGCGCACATCACCATCGGCCACCACCCGGATGCCGGGCCCGTGGCCGCCCCCTCCCACGACCACCACGTCACCGATCATCTGCTGCGCCGGGTCGGCTTCGAGCGCCTCGGCGACAGCCGCCTCTACGCACTGACCGAACCGGACCGTGATCCGGTACGCCGTGCCCAGCTCGCGGTCCAGTCGCTCCGGGCCGCACGCCAGGACATCGCCGCGGATGCCGCCTTGGACCTCCACCCCGGCGAGCCACTCCCGCTGCCCGGCGGACCACCGACAGAGCCGCCCCTCGCCGCGACGTCCGCCCAGCAGCGGCGGGCCCAGGCGGCGACATCCGTCTCCCCCGCCGCCACCGCACCCCGGCAGCCCGGCCCCCTCATCGAGAGCACGTACCGCCCCAGCCCGGCTCTGGCCCGGCAGCCCGCGCACCACCGCTAGGAGAAACGTTCCTGTGTCCCCCTCTCTCCCACCTGATGTCGCCTTCGGCGTCATCCCCGACGTGGGTGTCGCCGCCGCCGTCACCGATACCCGCTCGCGCTTCCTCCACGAGGCGCTGGGCCAGCACGGCTTCACCTACAGCCCCGACCGCGACGTCTACCTGCTGCCGCCCGAGACCGGCCACGACAGCGCGGTGAAGGCCGTGGCCGCCGCCACCCGGCAGTTCCAGAAAGCGGGCCACTCGGTCGCCGTCGACCCCCGCACTGTCATCCCATCCGACGGCGGCGAACCGACCGCTGCTCCCGGCCAGCCCCCGAACGCGCTGCCCGAGGACGCGCCCGATCTGCGCGAGGCCGCCGGGGCCGCCGCCGTCATCCGCAGTGCGCTGGACGAGGGGCTCGGCCCGCTCGAAGAGCTGCACGAGCTGATGGAGACCGCCACCACCTGGTGCGAGCGCCTCGACTCCGACGAGGGCCGGGAGATGGCCCAGCACCTGCGCCACACGAAGCACCGGGTCACCGCCGTCAACGACCACGTCATGAGCGCGTTGATGAAGCTGGAGGACATGAGCCGAGGGCTTCCCACAGACGCCCCCGCCCGCGCCGACATGCCGCTTCACGAGCAGCACGACGGGCTCCCGGAGCGCCACACCTCCCGCTCCCGCGCCGCCACGGCCGCCTCGCCCCACCGCCCCGGACCCACACCGCAGGCGGCACTCCCGCCCTCGCCTCCTGCGGCCCAGCCGCCGCCCGGCCACCGCCCCACCCGCTGACCGCCCCTCCCCCGCTGATCTGTAAGGAGCCCGCTGAATGCCCGTGAAGACGATCTGGTCCATCGACCACGCCTGCGGCCACACCGCTGAGACCGATCTGTCCGCCCGTCCCGCCGACCAGCGCGCCGGGTACGCGCGCTGGCTCGCCGCCCGGGACTGCTCCGCGTGCTGGCGCGCCTCGAAGGAGCAGGACTCCGAGTCGAAGGCGGAGTGGCTGGCGGACAAGCGCGCCCAGGAGGCCGCCGAAGCCGAGGAGTGGGCCGAGCGGTACCGGATGCCGCCACTGGAGGGCAGCGAGCGCGCCGTCGGCTGGGCCGCCCGCTGCCGCCACCAGCTCGTGACCGCCGCCTACACCACCCTCGTCACCGAAGGCGCGACGAGCGAAAGCGAGTGGGAGGCCATCGAGAAAGCCGTACGGCCGCTGACCCGGGCCGGGTGGTGGATCGACAACCGCGAGGCCGACCCCGCGGACCTGCCCGAGCTGCTCCAGGCCGCGAGCGAGGCCGACCGCCCCAGCGAGAACCCCCACTTCTGACCCCGGGAGACCACCCGTGCCACTCGATCCCCGCCCGACGCGCACGCCCACCGATCCGGAGGGCACGCGCACCTACGGGCACCAGATCCTCCACCTCACCGACCAGCTCAACGGCGCCGAGACGTACGAGGAGGCCGCCGAGGCGGCCGAGCACGTGCTGGACGAAGCCGACGGCGTGCTCGCCAGGCTCGGCCAGTTCTTCGAGGCCGCCGCCGAACAAGCTCGGGCCGCCGTGACCGATGAGGGCTTCGAGCTGGCCTGCCGGTTCGAGGACGCCGCCGCCACACTCACCGACCTCAGCGACGAGCTGCACGGTGTCGGCGACCAGATGCGGGCCCTCGGACCACCCCCGGAGGAGGCGCACTGGCAGGCCCAGATCGCCCACTACTACGCCACCGCCCCACAACGCCCCGGCTTCGCGAGCCCGGACTCCGCCGCACCCGCACCGCCCGCTACGCAGGCGCGACCCGAGCACACCCCGCAACCCCACCACCGCCGCTAGGAGCCCGAAACCATGGCCGCCTTCAGAGCCTTCTCCCCCCTCCGCTCCTTCCCCACCGCTCCCGCACGTTCTGGGACCCGCTCTTGTCTGATGCGCGCACGCGGACGCCCTCGACCACCACCGGTACGGACGTCCTGCTCTCCCTCCTGCTCGGCCTCGCCGCCCTCGGTATCGGCGGCGGCACCCTGGCCTGGCTGTCCGGCAACCTCACCAACACCATCGTCGGCTCCGGCCCATGGGCACCACTCGAACCCCTCCAGGCCCTCTTCCACCCCGAACAGATGTGGCCGCACCTGTCCCGGCCCGCCCTGCTCACCGGCGCCTACGCCCTCCCCGCCGCGCTCCTGGCCGCCGCCGCGTTCACCGGCGCGAAGCTGTGGCTGCGCCTGCGCACCAAGCGGCAGGGCCTGGCCGACCCTCGCGACCTGGGGGACCTGCTGCCGAAGAAGGCCGCCGCCAAGGCCACCGGCCTGCGCCCCAGCCTGAAACACACCAAACCCGGGGACGTCGCTCCCGATGACCGCGGGGTGCTGCTCGGCTCGCTGAAGCCCGGATCGGCGGAGGTGCGTTCTTCCTGGGAGGACGTCCTCCTGGCCATCATGGCCCCCCGCTCCGGCAAGACGAGCGGCCTGGCGATCCCCGCGATCCTCCGCGCACCCGGCGCAGTGCTGCTGACCTCCAACAAAGCGGCGACCGACGCGTTCACCGCGACGGTCGACGAGCGTGCCCGGGTGGGGACGGTGTGGACGCTGGACCCGCAGCAGATCGCACACGCCGAACAGGACATGTGGTGGGACATCCTCTCCGATGCCCACGATCTGACCGGCGCGCGGCGCCTGGCCCAGCACTTCGTCACCGCCTCGGTCGACGAGTCGAGCGCGGGGGACTTCTGGTCCACCGCCGCCGCCAACACGTTGACCGCGCTGTTCCTCGCGGCGGCCCGGGGCGGTCGGCCGGTCACCGAGGTCACCGCCTGGCTCGCCTCCCCCGCCGACCGCACCCCCATCGACCTGCTCACCGACGCCGGACTGCACGCGGTCGCCGCCCAGCTCCAGGGCACCGTCGCCGGAGCCGTCGAAACCAGGGACGGGATCTACGAGAACGCCCGGCAGTACGCGGCCTGCCTGCTGGATCCGCGCATCGCCGCCTGGGTCACCCCACCCCACCGCACGTCGAAACTGCGGGAGTTCAAGCCGGAGGAATTCTCCACCAGTACGGACACGCTCTACCTGCTCTCCAAGGACGGCGGCGGCAGCGCGTCGGCGATCATCGCCGCCGCAGCGGACGCGGTCATGCGCGCCGCTGTCGTCCAAGCCGAGCGCGACGGCGGACGCCTCGACCCACCGCTGCTGGCGATCCTGGACGAGGCCGCGAACGTCTGCAAAATCCAGGACCTCCCCGACCTCTACTCCCACCTCGGGAGCCGTGGAGTCATCCCCATCACGATCCTCCAGTCCTACCGCCAAGGCCAGCGCGTGTGGGGCGAGACCGGCATGGACGCCCTGTGGAGCGCGGCAACGATCAAGCTCATCGGCTCCGGCATCGACGACGCCGACTTCGCCGACAAACTCTCCCGCCTGGCCGGGGACCACGACGTGCAGACCCTCTCGGTCTCCAGCAGCGAATCCGGCAAGTCCTCCTCCGTCTCCATGCGGCAGGAACGCATCCTCCCGCCCGACGCGATCCGGGCCCTGCCCAAGGGCAGCGCGCTCTTGCTGGCGACCGGCATCCGCCCCGCCCTGCTGGATCTCAAGCCCTGGTACCGGCAGCCGGACGCCGACCGCCTCGGCGCCGCCTCGAAGAAGGCCACCGTCGCCATCACCGCACGTGCCCTGGCCAAGGACCGGCCCGGCCGCGCCCCGTACGGACCGGCCGCATGACCGCCGCGCCCGGCAGCAGCACCCCGACGAGACGAACGGGCTTCACCACCACGCCCTACCGCCCGTTCTCCACTCCCATCGAGGTGCCCGATGACCGAACCCTCCTGGGACACCATCCGTCCTTCTGAGCAACTGGCCGACACCCCCGCCATACGCTGGGACGGCCGCTGGTGGCTCACCGCTCCCAGCGGCGCCGTCCCCGCCGATGCCGCCCTCACCCGCGCCCTGGAGCGCCACGTCGCTGACCTCGCGGCAGCCGACCGCGTCGTCGCCGCCCTGGAACACGGCTGATGGAGACACCGCTGGTGCAGGCCGAGCAGGCCGTCCTGGGCGCGGTGCTGCTGGAGCCGCGCCAGCTCGGCCGCCTGACCGGCTGGCTGCGCCCCGAACACTTCTCCCGCCCCGCCCACTCCGCCCTGTATGCCGCAATGCTCGACCTGCGTCAGGACGGCCATCCGGCGACGAAGCTCGCGCCCGATGCGCCCGTCCCCATCTCCTGGATCAACGACGCGCGCGAGAAGGCAGGCACGCACACACGTGGTGTCACGGCCGGATACGTGCACTCGCTGGTCAACACCTGTCCGCGCCCGGCGCACGCACCGGTCTACGGGCGGATGGTGCTGGAGGGCGCCATCCACCGCAGCGTCACCCAGCACGCCACCCGCCTGCACCAGGCCGCCCACGCGGATACCACCCGCGGCAACGGCGTCGAGCAGACCCTGCACCACACCCAGGTCCTGCACGAGGTCCTCGACGACCTCGCCCGCCGCTGGGGCACCGAACCCCGCCCCGCGACGCCGAGCACAACGCCCGACCCGCACCGCTCCCCGGACACCACACCGGAGCGGATGCTGGCCGACGAGGAGTTCCTCCTGGCCACGCTCACCACCCACCCCGGCCAGATCTCCCCGACGGCCGACCGGCTACACCCCGAGGACTTCGCCGACCCCGGACACCAGCAGATCTACCAGGCACTCGTCGCACTGGAACACCGGGGCGAACCGGTCGACGAACTGACCGTGCTGTGGGAGTGCCAGCGCCGCGGCGCCCTCGCCAACGGCGTGCTCGATGCCGAGCGCGTACGCCGCATCTGCACCACTCCCGTCGCAGGCTCGGCCGGATACTTCGGCGAACAGCTCCTCGACGCCTCCCTCCTGCGCACCGCCACCACCGCCGCGCAGCGCATCCGCGCCCTGGCGGAGGACGACACGCTCGCGCCCGGCCAGCTCATCAGCCACGCCCTGCACGCCCTCACCCCACTCGACCAGGTCCGCCGAGGCCGGAATGCCGCCGATGCCGGCACCGAGCAGGAGCAGGCAGCGACGAGTCCGTCGGGGCTTCCTCCCCCGGCCCGTGCCGCCGCCGCACAAGCCCGCAGCACCGGCCCCCGCACCAAGAACACGGCGCCTGCGAACGCGGCCACACCCCCTCCCGCCGCCGCTGCCCACCGTTCCCGAAGGAGTTCCCCGTAACAGACGCCGCCGATCGCACCGACTCCGCGCAGGCCCGGCTCCCGCGCGGCTGACAGGATGGACCGGCTCCGCGCGGGCATCACCGTGCCCTCCACTCCCGCAGACCAGCCTGCTGTGCGAGCGCTCGGTGCCGTACTCGGCTCCCTGGCCGACCTCGGGCGCGATGCACACTGGTGCGTGCTACGCGCCTCCGACGTCGGCGCCCCGCACCGACGGGAGCGGCTCTTCCTCACCGCCTGGCGACGAGATGCCGCTGCTGAAGACGCCGACCAGCAGCCTCGCCTCCAACGGCGGCAGCCAGCACCCGGCCAAGCGGAAGCAAGGTGGGCACGGCCCGAACCTTGCCGACGGGGTCGAGTGGCTCCCCCTCCGAAGGCATCCGACGTCGCCAAGGGCTCGCCCCACCAGCGCCACGGCAACGGCGACCTGACGCTTCCCTCGGCTGCGGCTCAACTGAGCAGCCGAACAACCACGGCCTGGGTTCCAGCGCACCCGGCTCGTGCCCTCTTCGACGCAGCAGCACTGACCAAGAAGGCTCCCGGGGTGGGGGCGCTACAGCGAGCCATCGCCCGATGGGAGAGGCTCACCCGCCCGGCACCCGCGCCGACCGACGACGCAGGCCGCCTCTCGCCACGGTTCGTGGAGTGGATGCAGGGCCTGGACGACGGCTGGGTCACCGCCACCCCGGACTCGGACGCCCCGCCCAGCTCACCGCGCTGGGCAACGGCGTCGTACCCCAGCAGGCGACTCAGGCGATGCGCATCCTCGCCCCGCGTCTGGATACATGGTGTCGTTGGTATCGCTGACGAAGTGTTCTTCAACCTCGAACGTGGCGGTCACGGGCTTCTTGCCGGGCGTGGCGTCGCCGTCGGGTCCGCGCTCGGGCGTGGTCTGCGGTCCGGTCAGGGCTGGGTGCGCTGCCACGGCCATCGACGCCGTTGAGTACGCACGGTCGCAGCCCGTGCCGCCGCGAGGTAGTTGCGGCTGGTGAGGGTGTCGTGGTGGTCCGGTCCGAGGACGCGTTCGAAGTCGCTGAGAGTCTGCTGGAGGAGGTCGGCGGCCTCCTGATGGTGGCCGAGTGAGTCCAGGGCGCGGGCGAGGTTGCCGCGGCTGACGAGGGTGTCGCGGTGATCGGGTCCGAGGACGCGTTCACGGTCGGTGAGGGTCTGCTGGAGGAGGTCAGCCGCCTCCTCATGAAGGCCAACCTTGGCCAAGGCATTGGCGAGGTTGTTGCGGCTGGAGAGGGTATCGGGGTGCTCCGCTCCCAGGACGCGTTCGCGCTCCGTGAGGGTCTGCCGGAGGGGGTCGACGGCCTCCTCATGAAGGCCGACCTCAGCCAAGGCATAGGCGAGGTTGCCGCGGCTGACGAGGGTGTCGCGGTGATCGGGTCCGAGGACGCGTTCACGCTCCGTGAGGGTCTGCCGGAGGAGGTCAGCCGCCTCCTGATAACGGCCGAGCGCGTGCAAGGCCCTGGCGAGGTTGTTGCGGCTGGTGAGGGTGTCGCGGTGGTCCGGGCCGAGGACGCGTTCACGGTCGGTGAGGGTCTGCTGGTGGAGGTCGGCGGCCTCCTGATAACGGCCGAGCGCGCGCAGGGTGTCGGCGAGGTTGTTGCGGCTGGTGAGGGTGTCGCGGTGGTCCGGGCCGAGGACGCGTTCACGGTCGGTGAGGGTCTGCTGGTGGAGGTCGACGGCCTCCTGATAACGGCCGAGCGAGTCCAGGGCGGTGGCGAGGTTGTTGCGGCTGACGAGAGTGTCGCGGTGATCGGGTCCGAGGTGGTGGGTTGCGGCGTCGAGGAGGCGCTGGCGCAGGAGGTGTTCCTCAGCCGTGGCGCCCGCGTCCCGGAGGGTGGCGGCGAGGTCGTCGAGCAGGTAGCGGGCGGTGGTGAGGTCGGTGTCGGGTGTGCGGTGGAGGAGGGGTGGGAGGTGTGCGGCGAGGAGGCGTGCGGCGGGCCAGCCGGGGCGGCCCGCGCCGGTGGTGTCGCGAACGGCCTGGGCGAGATGGGTGTCGAGGGCGGTGCGGCAGATGGTGCGGTCGGTGCCGGGGGGCGGGGTGAGGGCGATGACGTCGTGTACCAGGGGGTGCAGCACGATCTGCCCGGCCGTGAGGACGTCTGTGCCGTCGCTGCCGGTCGGCGCTGCTGGGGTGTTGATGAGGCCGTACTGGTGGAGCGCGGCGAGGGCGGCGTCGAGGTCGGCCGCCGTGGCGGTCTGTCCGGTGGCGTCGGTGAGGAGGTCGGGGGTGAGAAGAGTGCGGGGGACGGGTGCGGCTTCGAGGAGGGCGAGGAGGTAGAGGGCGGGGCGGGCGAGGGGGTAGCCGTCGGTGTGGAGTTGGGTGAGGGAGAGGTCGAAGGTGTGCCGCACCACCCGGCGGGCGATTTCCGGGTCGTCGGCCCGGGGGTGTGCGGCGCCGATGAGGTCGCCGAACTCGGACGCGAGGGCGTGCTGGTAGGCGGTGAAGGTGCGGTAGCGGCTGGTGGGGTTGGCCAGGTAGCGGCCCGCGGTCTTCAGGGCGAGGGGGAGTCCGCCGAGCCGTTCCCCGAGTGCGGCGGCCTCCTGCGCGGTGCCGGCGGTGGGTGCGGCGTCGCGCAGCACGGTGCCCGAGGCGTCGGCGGCCAGGGGTTCGAGCGGGAGGAGGCGGGCTCGGGGGCCCCAGGTTTCGCGCGCGGCATCGCGGGTGGTGACCATCAGGAGCCCGGCCCCATCAGGGCGCACCCAGCCCCGGTAGGAGCCCGGTGGCTCGCTGCCGGGGCCGAGGCGGCGGGGGGTGTCGACGTTGTCGAGCACGATCACCCATCCCCGCACCGCCGCCAGGTGCTCCCACACCACGTCGACGAGTGCGGCCCGGCCGCTCCGGGCGTCATCGACACGGGCCTCGGGCAGGCCCAGTTCCTGGGCGATGCGGGTCAGATCGTGGGCGAGGCGGGCAGCATCGTTCTGCCAGCGCACCCAGAACACCGCCCGCCCCCGCTCCTCGGCCTGCCGGGCGGCCTGGGCGGCGAGGGTGGTCTTGCCCAGCCCGCCCGTCCCGCAGACCACGACGAGCCCGCCGTCCTTGCCGGCCACCAGACGCTGGAGATCGGCAAGCTGGCCCTCCCGGCCTCGCACGGGGGCCTGGAGGGCGGGAGCACGGTAGGAGGCATCAGCGGCGGCCCCCCGCACCCACCGCCCATCCGCCCCGCCGCCGCCCGCGGGGGCAGTGGCGGAAACGGGAGAGCGCAGGGCGAACAGGGAGACGGCGAAACCGGCCAGGCCGACGCACCCGCCGATCACGCTGGAGAGCTGGTCCGCCGTCTCCAGTCCGACCCGCGCAACCGTCCAGGCGATACCGCCCGCCACCACGGCCCCTACCGGCGCCCACAGCAGCCGGGCCAGCATCCACCGCCACCGGCAACGCTGGCGACCGCCCCTCACACCCACAGCCCCCTGCGCCCCTTTCCCCCGTTCCTGTACACCGAGGATGCCATCCGCGGTAGATCCGCGAGCGGGACCGGGAGCTTCGGTACGCAGCCGTGACAGCACCAGCCGCGGCAAGGCCATGCCGCCCGCCGTTCCCGTGAGGGTTCCCCGTGACAGGCGCGGCCGTTGCTCCTCGACGGTAGCGGCCAGGACTCCATCGCGTCCCGCCCAGTCCGTCAGATACCGGCGGGACACATCCACGCTTGCCTCTCTTTCACGTTGTGAGCTGCTTGCCCGGCTTGGTCCTGTTGCGTTTCGCGGTCACGACGTGCAGTGAGCGCTCGTGGCGCTCACTGCACACCCGCTGGAGAACAAACCAACGGTATCGGGCATGTACCGCCTTACATGTCAAGCCCATAGAACACCTGACTTGTGGCTGATTTACCGCTTCCAATACCAGCAAGATCCACATAACTTTCGTGACCGCTACACATGTTCTGCAGATCAAGGGGGTGATTGTGCTCGGGAACCTGCACGGCTGTCATTCGACGTGCTTCTTCTGGCGCCACCCTCGGAGGCCAGGTGAAGGGATTTCTGTGAGAACTGCCTTACGCACTTCTCTCATCGGCATAGCGCTCGCGCTCTTGCCGCTTCAAGCCGTTGCCGCACAGCCATCCGGCAGTACCGAAGCTCCACTCCGGTCTCTCCGGGCCGACTCCGAAAGCCCCGGATCAACTCCGCCGCCAAGCGTGAAGCACGCCAGCCCGGCCCCGGAAAGCTGCGGCCAGTCGCAGGAGCGCCTCAGATCACACGAATCACAAACCAGCGGCACCGCCCTGTGTGTCGAGCGCATCCGCAACGCTGAGATCAGCCCTCAGCCTCACGCCTCAGCGCGTCCCGGCGAGGCCCACGAACAGCTCAAGACCCCGAACCGCGCAGCAGCCGACCGTGCTCGCGTGCCAGTGCCCGACTGGTGCTACGACTACGCCGACGGCTCCGGCAACTGGCTCTTCTACCGGCACGAAGCATGTGCCGTCAGCGTCTGGGAACTGAGAATCCTGGATCAGAACTCGGGACAACAGCTCGGCAGGCTGGAATATATACGGGAAGAGTTCATCTACACCAAGTACGACGAGAGCGCCTGGGGCCATCAACTGGCGATCGACGTGCTTGAAGGGTCAGCGTCCGGGGATATCACCGGCATCCAGTTGCAGGGTCAAGGACGCTGCACAGGCGCCTGCACTCTGCCGAGCGGCAACGTGGACTTCCCCATGCAGCCCGTAAAGCCGAGTGGGTACGCCTACGGGCAAGCCATACCGGAGAGCACAGCCACTGCTTCCGGCGCCGTAGGAACGGGGAAATCTGGCATCGTCTTTCAGTTCCTCAAGCCGGGGGCCAAACCCAGCAACCTGATGCTCTCGGAACCCGGAGGTGACATACGCTGCGATAATGCCACCCCCGGCATGCAGAAGACAGGATGCGTCGTGCCTGACTACAGACCCATCTTCCAAACGAGCCTGTCCGGGAACAACCCGCAGTTCGCACGTCATCTGCGCCTCGCCCTGAAGTCCGGTCTCCCCGGGGCCTATCCGAACGGCAAGCCTCTGACCCGATTGACGGACAAGGCACTGTCCAAGAAGAACGGCGACCGGGCTTGTCCGCAGGCATCCAACGGGGGTTACCCGCGGCCGACGGGCTATAGCTGCGACGAGTACCCCTTCCGCTCGACCTGGCAAGGCGCCTACACCCAGTCCCCCAACACTCCAGCGCCTGGCCGAACATTCAGCTTCTGCCAGATCCCGACGTTGCACCCTGAGACCGGCCCCCAAGGCTGGTCAGCCTGCATGATCGACAAGACGCAGAACAGCGGCGGCGGGGCCGCCCTCCAGAACTTCTACCGCGAGAACCGAGTCATCGAGAAGGACAACTTCTTCGTCTCGGTCGCCAACTGACCGTCCCATACCGTGGAAACCATGAGCGAAACGCCTGGCACCGGCAGCGAACACGTAGATGCCGACTACGGCATGTTCTACCTCTGCGACAACGACACCCTTCCTCCCACGGAAATCCGCCCCGCCAACGGCCTCATCTTCTCGGTGGACGGAATCGCCGTGGTGATGACAGGAGTACAGGCCGGCCCCGTCCAGGTTGAGGTCGAGGCCCGCTCCCACGCGCCGCAGTATGTGGACACTCAGGCATGGGACGAAGTCCTCGACCACAGTCTCTACGCACCGAACGGGCAGGTCGGAGTCAACCACATGGAGCACGGCCCTACTGGCTTGCCCCTCCTCACGCCCTACGGAGCAGGCCACTACCGCATCAGAGTCCACGCGCGAGGCCGTGACACCGAGCCAGACGGTTTCGTCGAGGAGGCGGTTGAGAACTACCGCCTGATCGCGTGGCCGCACCCGCCCGAACAAGATGTCATCCACAAGCAGACCGACCAGTGCGGAGCCTCCTGGCGCGGCTCCATCTCGGAATAGGCCACCAGAGAAGGAACCACCGGGATACCGGCTCCGGAGCGCACAACTGCAACATCGTGCTGGTCTGCCACCCGTGGGGGGGGGGGGCGGCCCCCGCCGGGGGGGCGGGGCGGGCCGGGCCCGGTCTACCGGTTCGCGGCTTCGTGAGAGGCCATCCGGTTCGTGCGGCC
>NZ_JBSHAO010000012.1:0-31445 GCF_053611545.1 Streptomyces sp. NPDC054796
CCCACTTCGCGGCGTTCAACGCGGACCGGCCGGGGGCGGCGCCCGCCGCTGCCGGGGGGGGGCCGGGGGGGCCCCCGCCCCCCCCGGCGGCCCCCCACCCCCCCCGCACCCTCGCACCCCCGCGCATCGCACCATCACGCACCCGCACACCCCCACCGTCACCACCCCGTACGAAAGAGGAGCACACATGCCGCAGCAGACGCAGCAGGAGAAGCCGACCGCGCTCATCACCGGTGCCACCAGCGGGATCGGGCTCGCCACGGCCCGCCTCCTGGCCGAGCAGAACCACCGCGTCTTCATCGGCGCGCGCACGGCGGAGAGCGTGACCTCCACCGTCAAGCAGCTCCGCGAGGAGGGCTTCGAGGCCGAGGGCGCAGCCGTGGATGTGCGCTCCGACGAGGACGTGAAGGACTTCGTACGGGCCGCCGTCGACACCTTCGGCACCATCGACGTGCTCGTCAACAACGCCGGACGCAGCGGCGGCGGTGTCACCGCCGACATCGCCGACGAGCTGTGGCACGACGTCATCGACACCAACCTCAACAGCGTCTTCCGGCTCAGCCGCGAGGTGCTGAACGCGGGCGGCATGCGCCACAAGAGCCGCGGGCGCATCATCAACATCGCCTCCACGGCGGGCAAGCAGGGTGTCGTCCTCGGCGCGCCCTACTCCGCCTCCAAGCACGGCGTCGTCGGCTTCACCAAGGCGCTCGGCAACGAGCTGGCCCCGACCGGCATCACCGTCAACGCGGTGTGCCCCGGCTACGTCGAGACGCCCATGGCGCAGCGCGTCCGGCAGGGCTACGCGGCGGCCTACGACAGCACCGAGGACGCCATCCTGGAGAAGTTCCAGGCCAAGATCCCCCTCGGCCGCTACTCCACCCCGGAGGAGGTCGCGGGCCTCGTCGGCTACCTCGCCTCCGACAGCGCCGCCTCCATCACCTCGCAGGCCCTCAACGTCTGCGGCGGCCTCGGCAACTTCTGACCCGCCCTCACCCCGCCCGCCCACCGTCCCCAGCCCCGGAACCCAAGGAGACAGAGCATGTCGCAGCAGGAAACGCGCGAGGTGGAGCACGAGATCACGGTCGAGGCACCGGCGGCAGCCGTCTACCGGCTGATCGCCGAGGTGCACAACTGGCCGCGGATCTTCCCGCCGACCATCTACGTCGACCACCTGGAGCGCGGCGAGCGCGAGGAGCGCATCCGCATCTGGGCGACGGCCAACGGCGAGCCGAAGAACTGGACGTCGCGCCGCACCCTCGACCCCGAGGGCCTGCGCATCGGATTCCGTCAGGAGGTGTCCACACCGCCGGTGGCCGCCATGGGTGGTGCCTGGATCATCGAGCCGCTCTCGGAGAACGCGTCGCGGATCAGGCTGCTGCACGACTACCGCGCGGTGGACGACGATCCCGCCGGCCTGAAGTGGATCGACGAGGCCGTCGACCGCAACTCACGCTCCGAGCTGGCGGCGCTGAAGACGAACGTCGAACTCGCGCACGCCTCCGAGGACTTGACCTTCTCCTTCGAGGACAGCGTGGAGGTGGACGGCTCGGCCAAGGACGTCTACGACTTCGTCAACGAGGCCGACCAGTGGGCCGAGCGGCTGCCGCACGTGGCGACCGTACGGCTGGAGGAGGAGACCCCCGGGCTCCAGACGCTGGAGATGGACACCCGCGCCAAGGACGGCTCCACCCACACCACGAAGTCGTACCGCGTGTGCTTCCCGCACCAGAAGATCGCCTACAAGCAGGTCACCCTGCCCGCGCTGATGACCCTGCACACCGGCTACTGGACCTTCACCGAGACCGACGACGGTGTGACCGCGTCCTCGCAGCACACCGTCGTCCTCAACACGGACAACATCGCGAAGATCCTCGGGCCCGAGGCCACCGTCGCCGACGCGCGCGAGTACGTGCACACCGCGCTCAGCAACAACAGCCGCGCCACGCTGGGCCACGCCAAGGACTACGCGGAGAAGAAGCGCTGACCATGGCACCCGAAACCGCCACACCGCCGGGCACGCAGCCGGACGCACAGCCGGGCACCCAGCCGGGCACGGAGCCGGGCACGTGGGACACCCAGGTGCTTGTCGTCGGCGCGGGCCCCGTCGGGCTGATGCTCGCCGGGGAACTGCGTCTCGGCGGCGCCGACGTGGTCGTACTGGAACAGCGCGCGGCACCCGTGGAGGAGTCCCGCGCCTCCACGCTGCACGCCCGCACCATGGAGATCCTCGACAGCCGGGGACTGCTGGCGCGCTTCGGCGACCTCCCGAACGAGCCTCGGGGCCACTTCGGCGGCATCCCCATGGACCTGACGCTGCCCGGCCCGTACCCCGGCCAGTGGAAGGTGCCCCAGCCCACCACCGAGCGGCTGCTCCAGGACTGGGCGCTCTCCCTGGGCGCCGACGTGCGCCGGGGCCACACCCTGCGCGGGCTCACCGACAACGGCGACCACGTGGTGGCCGACGTGGAGGGCCCCGAGGGGCCGCTGCGGTTGCGTGCCGCGTATCTCGTGGGGTGCGACGGGGAGCGCGGTGACGTGCGGCGGCTGGCCGGTATCGGGCTGCGCGGCACCGAGGCGGGGCGCGAGCTGGTGCGGGCCGACGTGGCGGACATCGACATCCGCGACCGCCGGTTCGAGCGGCTGGAGCACGGGCTCGCCATCGCCTCGCGCGGTCCGGGCGGCCTCACCCGGGTGATGGCGCACGCCTACGGGCGCCCGCCGCGCGACCGCGGCGGCAAGGCACCCGACTTCACCGAGGTGGCCGAGGTGTGGCACACCGTCACAGGCGAGGACATCTCGCACGGCACCCCGGTGTGGTCGAACGCCTTCGGCGATGTGTGCCTCCAGGCCACCGACTACCGCAGGGGCCGCGTCCTGCTGGCGGGCGACGCCGCGCACCAGCAGTTGCCCGCCGGCGGACAGGCCCTCAACCTCGGCCTCCAGGACGCCGTCAACCTGGGCTGGAAGCTGGCCAGGACCGTGCTCGGCACCGCGCCCGGCACCCTGCTCGACACGTACCACACCGAACGGCACACCGCCGGAGCGCGCATCCTGGCGAACATCCAGACCCAGGCGCTGCTGCTGCTCGGCGGCCGGGAGGCCGACGGGCCGCGCGCCGTCATGACGGAACTGATCGCCTACGAGCCCGCCGTGCGCCGCAGGCTGGCCGGGATGGTGTCCGGACTCGGTGTCGCCTACGGCACGGGCGAGGACGGGCATCCGCTGCTCGGTGTGCCGCTGCCCCATCTGAACGTGGTGGCCGACGGTGCGCACACCACCAGCGCCGCGCTGCTGCGCGAGGGGCGCCCCGTGCTGCTCTCGCTGGGCGGTGCCGCCGAGCGCGGCGGCTCCGCGCGCCTGGCGGCGGCGGTCGCGCCCTGGGCGGGGCGGGTCAGCCATGTCAGGGCCGCGCTGGCGCCCGTGTCCGGGCCCGCCTCGCCGGACGCGTCCGGGGCCGGGGCCGGCTCCGGGTTCGCCTCCGGAGCCGCCGCCCCCGTGTCCGCGTCCGACAGCGCGTGCCCCGGCTACCCCGAGCCGCGCATCGACAGCGGCGAGGCCGTGCTCCTGCGCCCGGACGGCCACGTCGCCTGGGCCGGGACCGGCGAGGAGACCGGTGCGCTGACGGAGGCGCTGAGGTACTGGTTCGGCCCGCCCGGCGCGGGCCAACCCGACTCCGGCCCGCCCAACTCGCCCCAGGACGGCGCGCGTTCCGCCGCCGCCCCACCCTCGTGACGTCCCACTGGAGAGAGCTGTGAAGGGAATCATCCTCGCCGGAGGCCACGGCACCCGGCTGCATCCGATCACTCTCGGCATCTCGAAGCAGTTGCTGTCCGTGCACGACAAACCGATGATCTACTATCCGCTCTCGACGCTGATGCTCGCGGGTGTCACCGACATCCAGATCATCTCCTCGCGCGAGGACCTGGGCGGCTTCCGCAGACTGCTGGGCGACGGCTCCGACCTCGGGCTGACCCTCAGCTACGCGGAGCAGGACAAGCCCCGTGGCCTCGCGGACGCGTTCCGGATCTCCGCCGACCACGTCGGCGACGACTCGGCCGCGCTGATCCTCGGCGACAACCTCTTCCACGGCCCCGGCTTCAGCAGCGTCCTCCAGGAGAGCGCCCGCGACGTGGACGGGTGTGTGCTGTTCGGCTACCCGGTGAGCGATCCGGAGCGCTATGGGGTGGGGGAGACGGACGGGCGGGGCAACCTGCTCTCCCTGGCGGAGAAGCCGGCGCAGCCGCGCTCCAACCTGGCCATCACCGGGCTCTACTTCTACGACAACGACGTGATCCAGCTCGCCCGCGACCTCCAGCCGGGGCCGCGCGGCGAGCTGGAGATCACCGACATCAACCGCATCTACCTGGAGCGCGGCAAGGCCCGGCTCGTCGAACTGGGCCGTGGCTTCGTGTGGCTGGACACCGGCACGCACGACGCGCTGACGGAGGCGGGCCAGTATGTGCAGATCCTGGAGCACCGGCAGGGTGTGCGCATTGCCTGCATCGAGGAGATCGCCTGGCGGATGGGGTACATCGACCGGGACGCGTGCTACCGGCTCGGCAGCAGGCTCTCCAAGTCGCCCTACGGCCAGTACGTGATGGAGGTCGCCGCGGGCGCCCGCGACCTGGAGGGCGCGGCCCGCCCCTGAGCCGACGGCCCGCGAACGCGTCATTCCCGTCGCCCTGCGATAACTTGACGAAGGTCTGACACGGGCCGCCTTGAATCCGGAAGCCGCGCCGAAGATTCTCATGGGAGCCGCGTTCCCGGTGACGGAAAACGGAACGCCGGCACAGGGCGCACTCCGTGCGCGCCGCATGCTGTTCACGTATCCACCGAAGGGGATCCGTCGGTACGGGTCCCGGAATGGAAGCAACGTGCCCTTCCTCTCGACCGACGACGGATATCTGCGGGTCTTCAACATCTTCGACGCCGACAGCCAGGAGAAGCAGGACGGGCTGCTGGCGGCGATGAAGGACATCATCGACAACGCCGATTATCCGGGGTGGGTCTCCTCCACCGCGCACCGCGGAATGGACCGGTTCGGCGTCGCCAACATCGTCCAGTGGGAGTCCCGCGAGCAACTGGAGGCCCGCTACGCCGGTGAGGCGTTCCAGCACCGCACGGTGCCCGAGTTCAACGCGCTCGCCACCCGGGTGCAGTTGCTCCAGGCCGAGGTCGTCTTCTCGCAGGTCCACCCCAAGACGCCGTCCCCGGTGGAGGTCTCACCCGAGCGGGACGACTACACCGTGCTGATCGTCCTGGAGTCGGAGCCGGAGAACCAGAAGGACCTGGTCGACACCATGGCGCAGCCCGACGAGTGGCTGCTCGACGTGCCCGGATACCGCTCGCACACCATCATGCGCGGCATCAACGGCTCCTTCCTGGTCAACTACGCGCAGTGGGACAGCAAGGAGCTGTACGACGCGTTCCACACGCTGCCCGAGGAGGAGCGCCCCGACTACGTGCGCCGCACGCGCACCCGCGCCAGGTCCCTGGCCACCTCGCGCTGGGCCAACACGTTCCGGGTGGCGCACAGCCGCACGGCCGGCGAGGGTTAGACGACCGGCGACAGCTAGGGGGTGTCGCCGAAGTCCCGTCCGGGCCCGGCGCCTGGGGGGAGGGGGGAGGGGAGAGGAGGAAACTCGCTTTCCTTCTTTCTCCCTTCCCCCTTCTCCTCCTTTTCTTCTTTCTCCCGCAGGAAATTGACAAAGGTCTGACCCGGGAACGCTTGAGTTCGCCCCGCCTGGCGACAACCCTGGTATTCGGCTTCCCGCGGCAGGGCCGAGCCCGCCGCGAACCCTCCTTCCGCACCGGAATTCCGTACGCCTCACGCATGCGCCAAAGCCTCCGGACGGCAGGAAAGCGGAACCACCGGAACGGTGGGAAGAGACACGAAGAAAAACAGAGAGACACGCAAAGAGCCGCAGCCGCACGACGAATCAAGACGAGGGTCAGTCCAGAATGCGCTATCTGTTCACCACCATCCCCGGCACCTCGCACATGCTGCCCCTGGTCCCGCTCGCCCACGCCGCGCTCGCCGCAGGCCACGAGGTGCTCGTGGCGAGCAGCGGGCCCGCACTGCGCGTCGCCGCCTCGGCCGGGCTGCACGCCGTGCCCACGGACGACGGCCGCTCGGCCGGCCCGTACGAGGAGCTGGGGCGTGTCATGGGCGGCACCAGCAAGGGCAAGGACCTTCCCGACTCGGAACTCGTCACCTACTTCGGCTCCGTGTTCGCGCGGATCGGCGAACTGATGCTGGACGGGCTCGTCGAGGCGGCGGCCGACTGGCGCGCCGACGCCGTCGTCTACCCGCCACCGCACCCCGCCGGGCTGCTCGCCGCACGGGCCGCGGGCGTCCCCGCCGTGCTGCACAACCTCGGCATCCGGCGCCCCACCTTCGGCCCTGCGGTGGCCGCCATGGCCGAGGCGGCCGAGCGGCGCGGCATCGAGGGCGCGCGGGAAGCGGACATCCAGGTGGACCTGAGCGCGCCGTCCCTGGAGAACTTCGTCCAGGGGCCCGTACAGCACAACACCGTCCCGCACACCGTCGCCATGAACTACAGCCCCTACAACGGTGGCGGCGAACTGCCCCTCGCGCTGCTGCGGCGCGGCAGCCGCCCCCGCGTCGCCGTGACCCTCGGCTCGCTGCCCGCCACCTACGGCGAGGGCACCCAGTTGCGGGACGTGGTGCTGGGCACGGCGGAACTCGGCGTCGATCTGGTCGTGGCCACCGGGGGCGCCGAACTGCCCGCGCTGCCCGACCCGTTGCCCCCGCACGTCACGCTCGTGGACTGGGTGCCGCTGCGCGCGCTGCTCGGGAGCTGCGACGCGCTCGTCCACCACGGCGGCCTGGGCACCATGTACGCCGCCTTCCACGCGGGTGTGCCCCAGCTCGCCGTCCCCGCGCCAGGCACCGACGCGGGACCCAACGCCGCGGTGCCCGTCGCACGCGGCGCCGGGCTGCGCCTGGACCTCGCCGAGGTGACGGCGGACGCGGTCGCCGAGCGTGTCGGAAAGCTGCTGGACGAGCCCGAGTACCGGAAGGCGAGTGAGGAAGTGGCCGTGGAGATGCGGGAGATGCCCACGCCGGGCGGCGCGGTGGACGCGCTGACGCGACTGTGCGGCGAGGTGTCGGCATGAGGGTCCTGGTCACCGGAGGCGCGGGTTTCATCGGCTCCCACTACACGCGCTCCCTGCTGGCGGGCGCCTACGCGGGCTCGGAGCACGCGGACGTCACCGTCCTCGACAAACTCACCTACGCGGGCAACACCGCCAGCCTCCCCATGGACCACGACCGCCTCACCTTTGTGCGCGGCGACGTCTGCGACCTGCCGCTGCTCCTGGAGGTGCTGCCGGGACACGACGCGGTGGTCCACTTCGCCGCCGAGTCGCACGTGGACCGCTCGGTGGACTCGGGCGCCGACTTCGTCCGTACGAACGCGCTCGGCACCCAGACCCTGCTGGAGGCCGCGCTGCGCACCGGGGTGGAGCGCCTGGTGCACGTGTCCACGGACGAGGTGTACGGCTCCATCGAGGAGGGTGCCTGGACCGAGGAGTGGCCGCTGCTGCCCAACTCCCCGTACGCCGCGTCGAAGGCGTCGTCCGACCTCATCGCGCGCTCGTACTGGCGCACCCACGGCCTCGATGTGTCGATCACACGGTGCTCCAACAACTACGGCCCCTACCAGCACCCCGAGAAGCTCATCCCGCGCTTCGTGACCAACCTGCTGGAGGGCACCCCCGTGCCGGTCTACGGGCGCGGGCTCAACATGCGCGAGTGGCTGCACGTCGACGACCACTGCCGCGCCCTCCACCTGGTGCTCACCAAGGGGCGCGCGGGCGAGGTCTACAACGTGGGCAGCGGCAACGAGATGCCCAACATCGAGCTGGTCGGGCAACTGCTGGAACTGTGCGGTGCCGACACCTCGATGATCCGCTACGTGACCGACCGCAAGGGCCACGACCTGCGCTACTCCCTCGACGACCGCAAGATCCGCGAGGAGCTTGGCTACGCGCCCCGCACCCCCTTCGAGGAGGGGCTGCGCACGACCGTCGAGTGGTACCGCGACAACCCCGGCTGGTGGAAGCCGTCCAAGCATCCCGAGACACGCGAGGCACCCGAGGTGCCGGAGGTGCCGGAGGCACGTCCCGCGCCCGCCGTCTGACGGAGCGGGCTCCGCGGCACACCACGGCGCGCACAGCGGACATGGCCGGGACCGAACCGAACCGAACCGGACCGGCCATGGACCGACCGAGACATGGACGAGGGACAAGGGACGAGGGAGAGAGTGATGGACGCGGATGTCGTCATCGTCGGCGCGGGCCCGGCCGGGCTGATGCTCGCCGGTGAACTCCGGCTGGGCGGGGCACGGGTCGTCGTCGCCGAGAAGCTGGCGCACCCCACGGGGCAGTCGCGCGGACTGGGCTTCACCGCGCGCGCCATGGAGACGTTCGACCAGCGCGGGCTGCTGCCGCGCTTCGGCGCCCTGGAGACCAGCCCGATGGGCCACTTCGGTGGGGTCCAGTTCGACTACACGGTGCTGGAGGGCGCCCACTTCGGCGCACGTGGCATCCCGCAGTCGAAGACCGAGGCCGTCCTGGAGGACTGGGCCACGGAACTGGGCGCCGACATCCGGCGCGGCTGGGAGTTCAGATCGCTGACGGATCACGGCGACCGGGTGGAGGTCACCGCGCTCGCCGACGGCAGCGAGCAGCGGCTGACGGCCGCCTACGTGGTCGGCTGCGACGGCGGCCAGAGCGCCGTGCGCAAGGCGGCCGGCATCGGCTTCTCCGGCACACCCGCCACCCGCGACATGTACCTCGCCGACATCGAGGGCATCGACCTGGCCCCCCGCTTCCTCGGCGAGCGGATGCCCGCGGGCATGGTCATGGCGGCGCCGCTCGGCGGTGGCACCCACCGCATCATCGTCTGCCCGCACGACACCGCACCCCGAGAGCGTGGCGAGGCCATCGCCTTCGCCGAGGTCGCCGACGCCTGGCGGCGCATCACCGGGGAGGACATCAGCGGCGCCACCGCCACCTGGGTCAGTTCCTTCACCGACGCCACCCGGCAGGCCACCGCGTACCGCGCGGGCCGCGTGCTGCTCGCCGGTGACGCCGCGCACATCCACCTACCCGCGGGGGGACAGGGCCTCAGTTTCGGCGTCCAGGACTCCGCCAACCTCGGCTGGAAGCTGGCCGCCGAGATCGCGGGCTGGGCACCCGCCAGGCTGCTCGACACCTACCACGGCGAGCGCCACCCGGCAGGGCAGCGGCTGCTGGCCAACACCCGCGTCCAGGGCATGTCCTTCCTCGGCGGCGAGGAGGCCGACCCGCTGCGCGAGCTGCTCACCGAACTGCTCGCCTACGACGACGTCAAGCGCCACCTCGCGGGCCGCGTCAGCCACGTCGACGTGCGCTACGAGGTCGGCCCCGGCGACCACCCGCTGCTCGGTCGGCGTCTGCCACCGCGCACCCTGCGCACCCCGGCGGGCGCGGTCACCACGGCCGAGCTGCTGCACGCGGGCCAGGGCGTGCTGCTCGACCTCGCGGGGCGCCCGGCGCTGACGGAGGCCGTCGCGGGGTGGAAGGACCGGGTCACCGCCGTCTCCGCCGAGCCGGAGCCCGGGGCCGGTGCCGGTCCCCTCGCGGACACGGCGGCCCTGCTCGTACGCCCCGACGGCTACGTCGTCTGGGCCGAGCGCGGCACCCGCCGCGAGACGGGCGAGGGCACCGGCGAGCTGACGGACGCGCTGCGGCGCTGGTTCGGCTCGCCCGGCACGTACGGGGCCTGACCACGCCCGTACGGACGAGGCCCGTACCGACGAGGCCCGACGAGCGCCGACGAGCACCGTCAAGGCCCGACCAGCACCGTCGAGGACCGACGAGCACCGTCGAGGACCGACGAGCACCGACGAGGTGCGACACCACCGATGCGTACCAGGAGACACAGCGAATGACGACTCGTGTATGGGACTACCTGCCGGAGTACGAGCAGGAGAAGAGCGAGATCCTCGGCGCCGTCGAGAAGGTCTTCGGCTCGGGACAGCTCGTGCTCGGCGAGAGCGTGAGCGGCTTCGAGGACGAGTTCGCGGGCTACCACGGCGTGCCGTACTGCACCGGCGTGGACAACGGCACCAACGCGCTCAAGCTGGGCCTGGAGGCCCTGGACATCGGTCCGGGCGACGAGGTCATCACCGTGTCCAACACGGCGGCGCCCACCGTGGTCGCCATCGCGGGGACCGGGGCAACCCCCGTCTTCGTGGACGTCCGCGAGGACGACTTCCTGATGGACACCGAGCAGGTCGAGGCCGCCATCACCCCGCGCACCAAGGCGCTGCTGCCCGTCCACCTCTACGGCCAGTGCGTCGACATGGCACCGCTGGAGCGGATCGCCGCCGAGCACGGGCTGAAGATCCTGGAGGACTGCGCCCAGTCGCACGGCGCCGTCCACCACGGCAGGAAGGCCGGGACGATGGGGGACGCCGCGGCGTTCTCCTTCTACCCCACCAAGGTGCTGGGCGCCTACGGCGACGGCGGCGCGGTCATCACCGCCGATGAGACCACGCACGGCAACATGCGGCAGCTCCGCTACTACGGCATGGAGAAGGTGTACTACGTGGTCCGCTCGCCGGGCCACAACTCCCGCCTGGACGAGGTGCAGGCCGAGATCCTGCGCGGCAAGCTCACCCGGCTCGACGCCTACATCGAGGGCCGCAACCGGGTGGCCCGCCGCTACGAGGAACAGCTCGGGGACCTCACCGGGCCCGGCGGGCTGCTGCTGCCCGCCACCAACCCGGGCAACACCCACGTCTACTACGTGTACGTGGTGCGCCACCCCCGTCGCGACGAGATCATCGAGGCGCTGAAGGAGTACGGCATCTCGCTGAACATCAGCTACCCGTGGCCCGTGCACACCATGAGCGGCTTCGCCCACCTCGGCTACCCCGAGGGCTCGCTGCCCGTCACCGAGAAGCTGGCCAAGGAGATCTTCTCGCTCCCCATGTACCCCTCCCTGCCCGAGGACGTGCAGGACAAGACCGTCAGCGCCCTGCGCGAGGTGCTGGCGGCCCTGTGAGGCGGCACCTCCCAGGACGGCAGGACCGCGGCAACGGCAGGAACGGCAGCACTGGCAGAACCGGCAGGACGGCAGGAACGACAGGGCCGCGCAGGCCACCACAGCCCGAGAGAAGGCGGCAGCATGCCGGAAGACATCGGTATCTACGACCTCGGTGATCTCTACGACGCCATCTACAGCGGACGCGGCAAGGACTACGGCGGCGAGGCGGCCGTCGTCGCCCGCCACGTGCGCACGGCCAAGCCCGACGCGACGACACTGCTCGACGTCGGCTCCGGCACGGGCGGCCATCTCGCCTACTTCGCCAAGGAGTTCGCCCACGCCGAGGGCATCGACCTCGCGGAGGGCATGCTGGAGGTGTCCCGCAGGAACCTGCCCGACATCCCCGTACGCCAGGGCGACATGCGTTCCTTCCGGCTGGAGCGCCGCTTCGACGCGGTCGTCTCCCTCTTCAGCGCCGTCGGCAATCTGACGGACACCGCCGAACTCGACGAGACGCTGGACACCTTCGCGAAGCACCTGGTGCCCGGCGGTGTCGTGGTCGTCGAACCCTGGTGGTTCCCCGAGAACTTCCTCCCCGACTACGTGGGCGGCAGCGTCCAGACCGTGGACGGCAGGACCGTGGCCCGTGTCTCGCACACCGTCCGCCAGGACGAGGGACACAGCCGCATGGAGGTCCACTACACCGTCGGCGACCCCGCCGACGGCATCCAGCACTTCTCCGACGTGCACGTCATGGCCCTGTTCACCCGCGAGGAGTACGAGGCCGCCTTCACCCGCGCCGGCTGCTCGGTGCACTACGTGGCGGGCGAGTACGAGGGCAACGGACTGTTCGTCGGCGTGAAGAACGGGAGCGAGTGAACACCATGGAGACACGCGAGCTGAAGATCGAGGGCGCGTTCGCGTTCACACCGCCCGTCTTCAAGGACCGCAGGGGCCTCTTCTCGTCCCCCTACCAGGGCCACGCCTTCGAGGCGGCGCTCGGCAAGCCGCTCTTCCCTGTGCGGCAGGTCAGCCACAACCTCTCGGCGCCCGGTGTGCTGCGCGGCATCCACTACAGCGCCACCCCGCCGGGCACAGCGAAGTACGTCTACTGCCCCAAGGGCCGGGTCCAGGACTTCCTGATCGACCTGCGGGTCGGCTCGCCGACGTTCGGCACCTGGGAGACGGCCGAGCTGGACGAGGACAACTGTGGCGCCTTCTACGTGCCCGTCGGCGTCGGCCACGCCTTCATGGCGATGGAGGAGGGCTCGATGGTCACCTATCTGCTCTCCGGCGAGTACGTCGCGAAGAACGAACTGGCCGTCGACCCGCTCGACCCGGCCATCGGCCTGGCGGTGCCCACCGGGTTCGAACCCCTCCAGTCCGAGCGCGACCTGGCCGCACCCACCCTCGCCGAGGCGGAGAAGCAGGGGCTGCTGCCCGCGTACGAGGACTGCAAGGAAGCGGAGGCCCGGCTGTGGCCGTGAACCCCCCACGTGTCGTGCTGCTCGGCGCGACCGGATTCGTCGGCTCGGCCGTGCTGCGCGAACTGGCCAGGATGCCGGTGCGGCTGCGGGCCGTGGCACGCGGCGCTGCCCAGGTGCCGGGCGACGCGCGCGCCGACATCGAGGTGCGCACCCTGGACCTGACCGAGCCCGGTGCGATGGCCTCCGTCGTCGCCGACGCGGACGTCGTCGTCCACACCGTCGCCTACATCGCGGGCTCCGCCACCTGGCGGGTCAGCGACGGGGACACGGCAGCCGAACGTGTCAACGTCGGCCTCGTGCGGGACCTCGTCGAGGCGCTGCGCGCCGCGCGACGCGACGGGCCGCCGCCTGGTGTGCTGTTCACGGGCGCCGCTTCGCAGGTCGGGCCGCTGGAGAAGGAGGTGCTCGACGGCAGCGAGGAGGACCGTCCGGCGGGCGAGTACGACCGGCAGAAGCTGGCCGCCGAACGCGTGCTCCTCGACGCCAACAAGGAAGGTGTCCTGCGCGGTGCCTCCCTGCGGCTGCCCACCGTCTTCGGCTACGGGCCCCGCTCCACGGCCAGGGACAAGGGCGTGGTCTCCACGATGGTCCGCAAGGCGCTGGCCGGAGAGCCCATCACCATGTGGCACGACGGCACCGTGCGCAGGGACCTGCTCTACGTGGAGGACGTGGCCCGCGCCGTGGCGGCGGCCGTCGGACACACCGGTGAACTCGCGGGCCGCCACTGGCTGTTGGGCACGGGCGAGGGCAGCCCGCTGGGCGATGTCTTCCGCACCGTCGCGGCGCTCGCCGCCGAGGCGACGGACAAGGAGCCGGTGCCCGTCGTCTCCGTCGAGCCGCCGGGGCACGCCGAGGCGGGCGACTTCCGCAGCGTCACCATCGACTCCTCCGCGTTCCGCGCCGTCACCGGCTGGGCACCCGCCACGCCGCTGGAGGACGCGCTGCGCGCCACCGTCGCCTTCGTGGCCGACGGCGAGGGGGGCCTCACATGACCCCGGCCGCCCCCGTCACCACTGCCGCTTCCACAGCCGACGCCACCGCGACACCCGCCCGGCTGCGCCCCCGCACCGACCGCTCGCTCCCTGAGCGGCTCGCACTCTCGGCGGCCAGGAAGGACAGCGGCCACGCCATGCGCACGGCCGACTTCCCCGCCTGGCTCGAAGCGCGCGCACGCGCCCACCGCTTCGCGGTGCGGCGGGCACCGCTCGACAGGCTGGACGGCTGGTCGTTCGCACCGGAGACGGGCGACCTGGTGCACCGCACCGGCCGGTTCTTCAGCGTCACCGGGCTGTCGGTCACCGTGGACGAGGGCCCGTACCGCCAGTGGCAGCAGCCGATCATCCAGCAGCCCGAGTCCGGCATCCTGGGCATGCTGGCCAAGGAGTTCGACGGGGTGCTCCACTTCCTGATGCAGGCGAAGATGGAGCCGGGCAACCGCAACCTGCTCCAGCTCTCGCCCACGGTTCAGGCCACCCGCAGCAACTACTCCAAGGTCCACCAGGGCGCGGGTGTCACCTACCTGGAGCACTTCAGCGGCCCTGCCAGGGGACGTGTGCACACCGACGTCCTCCAGTCGGAGCACGGCTCCTGGTTCTACCGCAAGGCCAACCGCAACATGCTCGTGGAGGCCGTCGGCGACGTCGACGAACACGAGGACTTCTGCTGGCTGACCCTCGGTCAGATCGGCGAGCTGCTGAAGCTGGACAACACCGTCAACATGGACGCCCGCACCGTCATCGCCTGCTTCCCCCTCGACGGCCCGGCGAGCGGCACCACGCGCGACGCGCTGCACACCGACGCGGAGTTGCAGTCCTGGTTCACCATGGAGCGCGCCCGGCACGACGTCGAGATCGAACGCGTCCCCCTGTCGCGGGTCAGCGGCTGGGAGCGCGGCGAGAGCGCCATCGCCAGGCCCGACGGGCGCTACTTCCGCGTCGTCGGCGTCGACGTGGAGGCGGCCAGCCGCGAGGTGAAGGGCTGGTCGCAGCCCCTGTTCGAGCCGACGGGCACAGGCGTGGCCGCCTTCCTGTACCGCAGCCTGGGCGGCGTGCCGCACCTGCTGGCCTCGGCCAGGGTGGAGGCGGGCTTCCTGGAGAAGACCGAGATCGGCCCCACCGTCCAGGCCACCGAGAGCAACTGGGCACACCTCCGGGGCGCCGACCGGCCGCGCTTCCTCGACACCGTGCTCGGCGCGGCAGCCGGACGCATCCGCTACGAAGCACTGCACTCGGAGGAGGGCGGCAGGTTCCTCAACGCCGAGAGCCGCTACCTCTTCGTCGAGGCCGACGAGTCCGAGGCACCCACCGAGGCACCACCGGGCTTCTGCTGGGTCACCCCGGAGCAGCTCAACGCGCTGACCGCGCACGGACACTACGTCAATGTGCAGGCCAGATCGCTGCTGTCCTGCCTCACCTCCGGCGCCGTGCGCCTCACGTCCGCCGCGTAACGCGCGACGGCGGCACTGGTGTCCGCGTCCACGGGACCCCTGACGGAACCGTGGCGCGGCACGTGCCGGGCCTAGGGGGTGTTGCCCGGCGCGTACGGCGCGGCGGGGCCGCACGGCCCGCCGCGCCACCCACGCAACCTGATGGCCCCTGACGGTGTGTCCCACCCACAGAGGAGCAGCATGACGACGACCGCGTGGAGAGCCGCCAGAACCGCCGTCTCTCCCGGAGTCCGCCCGATCTCCCTCGACGCGGGCGGCATCACCCTCTCAGCGCTGCTGAGCGAGCCCACCGACGTGCCGCCGCGCGCCACGGTCGTCGCCCTGCACGGCGGCGGCATGACGGCGGGCTACTTCGACGGGCAGGCACACCCCGGCGTCTCGCTGCTGACGCTGGGAGCGCGCCTGGGCTTCACCGTGCTCGCCGTCGACCGGCCCGGCTACGGCGCTTCGGCGGGCACCCTGCCCGAGGGGCAGACCCTCGCCGAACAGTCCGCCACCCTGCACGCGGCCCTGGACACCTTCGCCGCCGAGCGGCACACAGGCGCGGGCGTCCTGCTCCTCGCGCACTCCTACGGCGGCAAGCTGGCCCTGACGGCAGCGGCCGACGACACCCGCCGGCGGCTGCTCGGCCTCGACATCTCCGGCTGCGGCCACCGCTACGCCGTCGAAGCCGGGCAACTGCCCACGGCCGAGGGACACGGGAGCCGGAGCCGCAACTGGGGTGTGCTGCGCCTCTATCCGCCCGACACCTTCCGGGCCAGCGCCGATGTGGTCGCCCCGATGCCCGCGCGCGAGCGCGCGGAGGCGGCGCGCTGGGCACACCTCTTCGAGGACGTGGCCCCGCGTATGCGGGTGCCGTTGCGGCTGACGTTCGCCGAGCACGAGTCGTGGTGGCTCCACGACGAGGACACCGTCGACGATCTGAAGCGGCGGCTGAGCGGTTCGCCGCGTGTGCTCGTCGAGCGGCTGCCCGGCGCGGGCCACAACATCAGCCTCGGCTGGGCCGCCCGCACCTACCACCTGCGGGCCCTCGCGTTCCTGGAGGAGTGCCTCGCCGCGCGTGAGGTGGCGGGAGCGGCGGGAGCGGTGCGCTGACCGGGCCCCGCCGTCCGCGCCACCCGGGCCCGGACGGCCCCAGCGACGACGCGAGGTGCCGTGACCACGTGACGTGCCGTGACCACGTGACGTGCCGCGACCACGCGAGGCACCGTGACCACCGCACACGTGGTGACCGCGCGTCCCGGAGCGGCCGTTCCCACGAGACCCGAGGCTGACGACGACCGATGTCCAAGCGCCCCGGACTCCTCGGAAGCACCTTCCGCTCCCTCTCCGTACGCAACTTCCGGCTCTTCGCCTCCGGCCAGATCCTCTCCGTCGCGGGCACCTGGATGATGGTCGTGGCCCAGGACTGGCTGGTGCTCTCCCTGAGCGGGGACTCAGGGACGGCCCTCGGCACGGTGACCGCGCTTCAGTTCACCCCGATGCTGCTGCTGACCCTGTACGGGGGCAGGCTGGCGGACCGGTACGACAAGCGGCTGCTGCTGACGGTGGCCAACCTCGTCTCCGGCGTGCTGGCCCTGCTGCTCGCGGCCCTCGCGCTGAGCGGCACGGCCCAGTTGTGGCACGTCTACCTCTTCGCGCTCGGCCTGGGCACCGTCAACGCCTTCGAGGTACCGGCGCGGATATCGTTCGTGCGCGAGCTGGTCGGCCCCGAACTGCTGCCCAACGCCTCGGCCTTGAGCGCCGCCTACTTCAACACGGCGCGCGTGGTGGGACCCGCCGTCGCCGGTCTGGTCATCAGCGCGGCGGGCACGGGCCCCGTCATGCTGCTCAACGCCGCCAGCTACCTCGCCACGGTGGTGGGACTGCGCATGATGCGGCCCTCCGAGCTGCGCGACCGCGTGGTGGGTGCGGGCCCCGCCAAGGTCGCCGACGGGCTGCGCTATCTCGCCTCGCGGGCCGACCTGGGGCTGATGCTGGCGCTGGTCGGGGTCGTCAGCCTGTTCGGCTTCAACTTCCACCTCACGCTGCCGCTCGCCGCCAAGTCCGTGTTCGGCGCCGACGCCTCCGCCTTCGGCCTGCTGACCACCGCACTCGCCGCGGGCTCGCTGCTCGCTGCGCTGGTCACCACCGCGCGACGGGAGCGGCCAGCGGCCCGCACGGTGCTCGTCGCGGCGCTCGCCTTCGGCGCGCTGGAGGCGGCGGCGGGCTGGGCACCCACCTTCCCGGCCGCGCTGGTGCTGCTCTTCCTCACCGGCTACGCGATGACGTACTTCGCGCAGGCCGCCAACCACCGCATCCAGCTCGGCAGCGACCCGCGCTTCACCGGGCGCGTCATGGCGCTCTACACCCTGATCCTCCAGGGGTCCTCGCCGCTCGGCGCCCTGTTCGTCGGCTGGCTCGCCGAGCACCACAGCGTCCGCGCCGGGCTCTACCTGGGCGGCCTCGCCTCACTGGCCGCCGCGCTCGCCGCGCTGGCCGCCGAACGGCTCAGGGCGCGCGGGGCACGCGCGACCTCCCCGTACGACGGCGGCACCGACCGCCTCCCACAAGGAAAGAGCGAAGAACATGCCGACCACGACCACGACCACGAACACGAATACGACGTCTCCGGGCCCCGCCGATGACACCGTCCACGGCCGCCTCGACGAACTCCACGCGCTCAAGGACCAGGCCCGCCTGGGCCCGAGCGAGCGGGCGACCGAGGCGCAGCACGCCAAGGGCAAGCTCACCGCCCACGAACGCATCGAACTCCTCCTGGACAAGGGCAGCTTCACGGAGGTGGAGCAGCTGCGGCGGCACCGTGCGACCGGGTTCGGGCTGGAGTCGAAGAAGCCTTACACGGATGGTGTGATCACCGGGTGGGGCACGGTGCACGGGCGGACGGTGTTCGTCTACGCGCACGACTTCCGTATCTTCGGCGGTGCGCTGGGTGAGGCGCATGCGACGAAGATCCACAAGATCATGGACATGGCGATCGCGGCGGGTGCGCCGCTGGTGTCGCTGAACGACGGTGCGGGTGCGCGTATCCAGGAGGGTGTGGCGGCGCTCGCGGGGTACGGGGGCATTTTCCAGCGCAACACGAGGGCGTCGGGTGTGATCCCGCAGATCTCGGTGATGCTGGGCCCGTGTGCGGGCGGCGCCGCCTACAGTCCCGCGCTGACGGACTTCGTCTTCATGGTCCGCGACATCTCCCAGATGTTCATCACGGGTCCTGATGTGGTGCAGGCGGTCACGGGTGCGGAGGTGACGCAGAACGGGCTCGGCGGTGCCGATGTGCACGCCGGGACCTCGGGCGTCTCCCACTTCGCCTACGACGACGAGGAGACGTGCCTCGCCGAGGTGCGCTACCTCCTTTCGCTCCTGCCGCAGAACAACCGCGAACTGCCGCCCACCGTCCACAGCGAGGACCCGGCCGACCGCCGCTCGGACGCGCTGCTGGACCTGGTTCCCGCCGACGGCAACCGCTCGTACGACATCCACGCCGTCATCGAGGAGATCGTGGACGACGGCGACTACATGGAGGTGCACGCGGCCTGGGCCCCCAACATCGTCTGCGCGCTCGCCTCGATCGACGGCCATGTGGTGGGCATCGTCGCCAACCAGCCCGCCGCCATGGCGGGGGTGCTGGACATCGAGGCGTCCGAGAAGGGCGCGCGCTTCGTCCAGATGTGTGATGCCTTCAACATCCCCCTCGTCACGCTGATCGACGTGCCGGGCTTCCTGCCGGGCGTCGACCAGGAGCACGACGGCATCATCCGGCGCGGCGCGAAGCTGCTCTACGCCTACTGCAACGCCACCGTGCCCCGCATCTCGGTGGTCCTGCGCAAGGCGTACGGCGGCGCCTACATCGTCATGGACTCGCGTTCCATCGGCGCCGACATCGCGCTGGCCTGGCCGACCAACGAGATCGCGGTGATGGGCGCGGACGGCGCTGCCAGCGTGGTCTTCCGCAGGGAGATCGCCGCGGCCGAGGATCCCGAGGCGATGCGTCAGCAGAAGATCGAGGAGTACCGGCGGGAGCTGGTGCACCCGTACTACGCGGCCGAGCGCGGCCTCGTCGACGACGTCATCGACCCCCGCGACACCCGCTCCGTGCTCGCCCGTTCGCTGGCGATGCTCAGCTCCAAGGACGCGGACCTGCCGCGCCGCAAGCACGGCAACCCGCCCCAGTGACACCACGACACCCACCATCGGCCCGCCGAGGCCGCCCGACACCTATGGAGAACCCCATGGACACGGACAAGGACCTGGACATGAACAGGGACCTGCGCACGGACAGGGACGAGACCTTCGGGAGCCATGTGCTCAGGGTCGAGCGCGGCCACGCCGAGCCCGAGGAACTGGCCGTCCTCACCGTCCTGTTGCTCGCCCGTACGGCGGCGGGCGCGAGCTGCGCGGATGCCTCGGCGGCGTCGGTGCGGCGCCCCGTGGCCGCCTGGCGCAGGCCCGAGCGCGCGACGGGTTTCGACGGCCCGCGTACCTGGCGCCGTGCCGCCTGAAGCGGCGCCGGGGAGGGGTCGTCCGAGCAAAAGAACAACGATCGCTTTACACGTTGCCTTACATGTTTTACTGTAAATCCTATGAGCGGACAGTTGGTCGAGGAGTCGGAAACGGCGTCGGGGGCTTCGGCGCCCGACGCGGGGGAGTCCGGGTCGCGCACGGGGGCAGGCCAGGTGCTGACGCTCGCTTCGGTGCTGCTGGGCTTCCTGGTGGTGCCCATGGCCATGTCGGGGACGAGCGTCGCCCTGCCGCGCATCGCGAAGGACCTCGACGCGGGCAGCGGGGCCCTCCAGTGGGTCGTCACCGGCTACTTCCTGGCGGCGTCCTGCCTGACCCTCGTCGCGGGTTCGCTCGGCGACATCTTCGGCAGGCGGCGCGTCTTCCGGCTGGGCGCCATCGTCTACGTCGGCTGCACCTTCGCCGCCGCCGGGGTGACGGACATCCTGCTGCTGGATGTGGCGCGTGCGCTCTCCGGAGTGGGCTCGGCCTGTGTGCTGGCGGGCGGCGGCGCCGTCCTGGGCAGCACGTTCTCGGGCGCGGCCCGCACCCGTGCCTTCGCCGCCGTCGGCACGACGGTGGGCGTGGGCCTCGCGTTCGGGCCCACGGTGGCGGGGTGGCTGGTCAGCGCGTTCGGCTGGCGCGAGATGTTCCTCGTCTTCGCCGGCATCGGTGTGCTCGTGCTGCTGGGTACCGCGTTCATGCGGGAGTCCAGGGCGGACGTGCGGCCGAAGGTGGACGTGTACGGCACCATCGCCTTCGTCATCGGCATGGTCGCCCTGATGTACGGCATCAACCAGGCGGCGGAGGCGGGCTGGGGCAGCGTGAGCGTGCTGGGGTTCCTCGCCGTGGGACTGGTGGTGCTGGCCGTCTTCCTCCAGGTGGAGCGGCGCAGCGAATTCCCGGTGCTGGACCTGGAACTCGTGCGCAACCGGCCGTTCCTGGGCTGGCTGCTGGCGGCCCTCACCATGTCCATCGGCACCGTGGGTGTGCTGGTCTATCTGCCCACCTACCTCCAGGGTGCGGGCGGCCTCACCGCGGGCGAGTCCGGGATGATCATGCTGGCCATGACCGTGCCGGTGCTCACCGTCCCTCCGATCGCGGGCAAGCTCGTCAACATGGGCATCGCCCCGCGCACGCTCATCGTGACGGCCATGCTCCTGATGGCCGGGGGCAACGCCTGGCTGACGGTGCTGCAACCCGGTTCGGGGATCGGCGAGCTGATCGGCCCCCTGGTGCTGCTCGGCGCGGGCAACGGCATGGCCACCGCACTGGTGGACCCGCAGGCGATGAACCTCGTCGGCGCCGACCGGGTGGGCATGGCCTCCGGGCTGCTGAACACGGTGCGCGGAGGGGCCAACACGCTGGCCCTCGCCCTCTTCGGCGCCTCGCTGGTCAGCCTCATCCAGACCAAGGTGGGCGAGCGGGCGCTCGCGGGCCGGGTCGCCGCCGGAGACCTCTCCGGCGGGCCGCGGGCCGACCTCGCCGCGCACTACACCTACGCGTGGCACATCGTCCTCTGGGCGGTCGCCGCGGCGTGTGTCCTCGCCGCGCTGACCGTGCATCAGCTGGTGCGCAGGCGCGGCAGGCACCGGCGCACGGGCGCCGCGCCCTACGGCAGGCACCGCAGGGGCGGAGTGCCGGGCGGGGCCGCACAGGGACACACCGGCGCGGCGGCCCGATGACACACCGGGCCGCCACCTCTCCGCTCCAGGCAGCGGAGAACGACACGTGAGACACCGACCGAAGGCAACGGCAGGAGTACGGCACATGGGCAGGCTTACGGGTAAGACGGCGCTGGTCACCGGGTCGAGCAGAGGCATCGGGCGGGCTGTCGCCGTGCGGCTGGCGGAGCAGGGCGCGCTGGTCGCCGTGCACTACACGAGCAATGAGGAGGCCGCCCGCGAGACCGTCACCACCATCGAGAAGGACGGCGGCAGCGCGTTCGCCGTCCGCGCCGAACTGGGTGTGCCCGGTGATGTGGACGAGCTGTTCGGCGGGCTGGAGCAGGGCCTGCGCGAGCGCACCGGGACGAGCGGACTGAGCATCCTCGTCAACAACGCGGCGGTGAAGGTGGCGGGCCCCGTCGAGGACGCCACCCCCGAGGACTTCGACCGCCTCTACGCGGTCAACGTCAAGGCGCCGTTCTTTCTCATCCAGCGCGCGCTGCCGCATCTGAGCGAGGGTGGACGCGTCATCAACATCTCCTCGGGGCTGACCCGCCTGGGCGATCCCTCCTCCGTCACGTACGCCATGACGAAGGGCGCGCTGGAGCAGTTGGCGCCGCACCTCGCGAAGCTCCTCGGGCCGCGCGGCATCACCATCAACACGGTGCTGCCCGGCGCCACCCGCACAGGCGCCGCGTTCTGGGACGAGCCCGCGCTGGTGGCGGAGATCACCGAGATGTCGGCCCTCAAGAGGGTCGGTGAAGCCGGGGATGTCGCCGATGTGGTGACGTTCCTCGCCTCCGACGAAGCGCGCTGGATCACCGGCTCGTCCGTCGACGCCACCGGTGGATCACTGGTGGCCTGAAGCCGCCGGCGGCACCCCCGACGCCGGCTGGTCCGGCCGCGGGCGGGACCCCCGACCCGTCCGCGGCCGTCGAACCCCATGTGACGCGTAGTCACAGACACAGGCACAGACACACGGAGCGCCCGCGCGGCGGGCGGGAGAGGACGAGGGAGGGGCCATGGACGACGCACCCGACGGCACCTGGCAGCCGGAGCTGTGGCTGCTGCGGCTGCCCGACGGGCCGCCGCGGGCCCCGCTCGACGTGCCCCCGCTCGACGTGCCCCCGCTCGACGTGACCGTGCTGGACGAGACCGAGCGCGCGCGGGGTGCCGCCTTCGCCGCGCCCCGTGACGCGCGCCGCTACCTCGCCGCACACGTGCTGCTGCGCCACCTCCTCGCGGCCCGCCTAGGCGTCACCCCGCGCGAGGTGCCCCTGGAGCGGGCCGCGTGCCCCAACTGCGGTCGTGGGCACGGGCGTCCGCGTGTCGCGGCGGCGGGCGCGCCGCACTTCTCGCTCTCCCACAGCGGCGGCCTGGTCCTGGTGGCCGTGGCCGACAAGACCGTGGGCGCCGACGTCCAGCGGGCACCGGCGCCCGCCACGGCCGACGCCTGCGCCGGGCGCCTCCACCCCGACGAGCGCGCCGAGCTGGCCCGTACGCCCCATGAGCGGCGCGGCGAGCACTTCGCGCGGATCTGGGCGCGCAAGGAGGCGTATCTCAAGGGGCTCGGCACCGGCCTGTGCCGCCCTCCGCGGCTCGACTACCTCGGCGCCGACACCTCCCGCCTGCCGCGCGGCTGGGCGGTACGGGACATACCCCTGCCGCCCTCGGTGCCCGGCTACGCGGCGGCTGTCGCGCTCGGCGGCACCCATGTGCCGCTCGCACCGCCGCACGTGCGCCATGTGCCGTACGCGGCACTCGCGGACCCCGGAAGGGCACAGGCCACGCTTGCGGCCGCCCCGCACCCCGTCGTCGCGCGCCCCACCACCTCGCACCCGCCCACCCCGTACACGGACAGGACACCCATATGACCGCTCTCCCCGACGAGATCTCCTTCCCCGGCGAGGTTGCCCTGCGCGACGAGGTCTCGATCCTGCGCGACGAGGTCCGGGCGCTGCGCGACCGCGCCGACGTGGCCGCGCTGTGCGACCGCTACGTCCTCCACACGGACCGCGACCGTGGCGGGACCGACTGGCTGGACGACGTGTTCACCGAGGACGCCGTCCTGACGTTCCCCTTCGGCGAGTTCGCAGGGCGCGACGGCCTCGAGCGCTTCCAGAAGATGACCGGAGCCACCTTCGAGCGCACCCACCACCTCAGCGCGAACTACGCCGTCGAGCTGGACGCCGACGGCGACACCGCGCGGGTGCGGGGCCATCTGATGGCGGTGCACGTGCGTCGGCGCGAGGAGCCGGGCACGCACTACAGCATCGGCGGCCACTACGAGGCCGGAGCCGTGCGCACGAAGGACGGCTGGCGGCTGCGCACCTTCTCCTTCGACCTGACGTGGAACGCGGGCGAGGGGCCGGGAAAGTCCGCCGATGCCGCATCCTGACGCGACGTCATATCGTCACGGAACCAGGGGAGTTGGTGCCTCCGCGTGACCCGTACGCGGCTGTGCGCTGCGGGTCTGACCGTCCTCTGACATTGCTGCAACACGTCTGTTGGTATCTGACCAAAACCTGAAACAACGTCCCTTGATCGGTGCAACGCGCGGGACAAGGCTGTGGCCCTGCGGTGGGTCGTCCCGCCCGCCTCCGTGCGGGGAGGCGGGCGGGCCTCCGGCGGGCCGGTTCGCCGGTCCGTACGCGCGCAGCACCAGCTCACCAAAGAGAGGTACGCATGTCGGCACCTGAACGGAAGATCATGTTCGGCTTCGGGCCGTGGGAGACCGGTGTCGGTGACGTGTCCGGCCTGCTGCGCCACGCGGCCCAGGCCGACCGCGACGGGCTCGACCTGTTCACGATCTCCGACCACCCCTACGCGGGTGGCAAGCTCGACGCGTACGCCATCCTCGGCGTCGTGCTCGGCAGCACCTCGTCGCTGACGGGCGCCGTGAACGTCACCAACCTGCCCAGCCGCCCCGCACCCCTGCTCTCGCGCACCGTCACTTCGCTCTCCGCGCTCTCCGGCGGCCGGGTGGCGCTCGGCCTCGGCGCGGGCGGCTCCTGGGACGACATCGTCCGCATGGGCGTGACCCGGCTCTCGCCGGGCGCCGCCGTGCGGGCGCTGGAAGAAGCCATCGTCCTCATCAGGAAGCTGTCCGGAGGCGGCGGCCCCGTCACGTTCGAGGGCGAGTTCTACCAGGTGTACGACGCGCCTCCGGCCCCCGTGCCCGCGCCGCCCGTCTGGACGGGTTCCGTAGGGCCGAAGTCCCTCGCCGTCACCGGCAGGGTCGCCGACGGCTGGTTCCCCGGGCACGCGTCGGACTGGCGGAGCACGCTCTACCGCGAGTCGCGCCCGCGCGTCGAGGAGGCCGCAGCCTCGGCGGGCCGCGATCCCTCGGAGATCTCCACCATCTTCAACCTCCCCGGGCAGATCACCGACCGCCCCCTTGACGCCACCCGCGACGCCGACGGGAGCTGGATCGGCGGCTCCGTCGACCAGTGGGTGGAGGAACTGACGTCCGCCGTGGTCGAGCACGGCGCGGACGGCTTCGTGTACTTCGACTTCGCCGACCCGGCACCCACCGAGGTCTCCCTCGGCCGCTGGGCCCGCGAGATCGTCCCGGCGGTCCGCGAGGCGGTCGCCAAGCACTGACGGCGCGCCGTACGGCACCGGCACCGGCCACCGGGGGACGCCCCCGGGGAAGGACCGGGCCGGTACCGCACGGCCGCCCGCACCACCGGCGCCAAGAGGCACGGCGCGCCCCCGCCCTACGACGGACCACGGGGGTCGCCGTCCGCACCACCGGAGCCGGGACCGACGGCGCAACCCAGCACCGCGAGCAACCCAGCACCGCGACACCTCTGCTGCGCCCTCACCCGTCTCCGTGCGACACCTCCCAGCACAGTCCGCGTGGCACATTTCCCAGGAGGCATCCCCCGATGAAGGCGCTCCACCGGCCCAAGGCCGTCACGCTGCTCGCCGTCTCCGCTCTGGCACTCGCGTCGTGCAGCGGCGCATCGGGCAGCGACCAGAAGAGTGAAGAGCCCGTCAAAGGCGGCAAACTGACGTACGCCGTCAACGCCGAGCCGGTCAACCTCGACCCGCACGCCAGCGCCCAGGATGTGACCGGGCTCTTCGCCCGGCCCGTGCTGGACTCGCTCGTGTCGATGGACGCCAAGGGCACCATCCGCCCCTGGCTGGCCTCCTCCTGGAAGATCTCGGAGGACCAGAAGACGTACTCCTTCACGCTCCGCAAGGGCGTCCGCTTCACCGACGGCACCCCCTTCGACGCGGAGGCCGTCAAGGCGAACCTCGACCACATCGTCGACCCGAAGACCAAGTCCGAGATGGCCGCCGGCTACATCGAGCCCTACGAGGGCACGAAGGTGACCGGCGAACGCACCTTAGAGGTCTCCTTCTCGCGCCCCCACTCGCCGTTCCTCAACGCGCTCTCCACCGCGTACTTCGGCATGCAGTCGCCCGAGCAACTGGAGAAGGGCGCCGACGCGCTCGCCAAGAAGCTCGTCGGCACGGGCCCCTTCGTGATGAAGGACTTCACCCCGCGCCAGGGCATCACCTACACCCGCAACGACCAGTACGCCTGGGGCCCCGCGGGTGCCCGGCACAAGGGCCCGGCCCACCTCAAGGAGCTGGAGTTCACCGTACTGACCGAGGACTCGGCCAGGCTCGGCGCGCTGACGGGTGGTCAGGCGCACGCGGTCGCGAACGTACCGCCCGCCGCCGTCGAGCAGGTGGAGGCCAGCCCCGACCTGCGGATGGAGAAGCGGCAGGCGCCCGGCGGCGCGTACACCTACTACCCCAACACCGAGAAGGGCCCCTTCAAGGACGCCAGGGTCCGGCAGGCGTTCCGGGACGGCATCGACTTCGAGACCGTCGTCGAGAAGCTCTACTTCGGTGTCTTCGCACACGCCACCAACCCCCTCTCGCCCGCGACCCCCGGCTACGACAAGCGCGCGGGCACCCACTGGCGGCACAACCCCAAGAAGGCCGCCGCACTGCTGGACGAGGCGGGCTGGACCGGGCGCGACAGCGGCGGATACCGCACCAAGGACGGCAAGCGGCTCACCGTCACCTGGCCCTTCGTGAAGGCGGCGAACAGGGAGCAGCGCTCCACCCTGGCCGAGCAGATACAGGCCGAGGCCAAGGACCTGGGCTTTGAACTGGTCCTGGACACCGGCACCCAGCACGAACTCGCCGCCGACTACGGCAAGGGCGAGTACGACGTGATGGACCTGAGCTGGCAGCGCGCCGACGGCGACGCACTGCGCAACCTCTTCTCCTCCGACAGCATCGCCACGCCCGAGAAGTTCGGCCAGAACGCCTCACGTCTCGACGACGAGCGCGTGGACGAGTGGCTCGGCGACGCGCTGGCCACCACGGACGCGAAGGAGCGTGCCGCGCTGTACGCCAAGGTCCAGCGCCAGGTGACCAACGAGGCCGCGGCCTTCCCCGTCTATGTCGTCAGCTATCTGATGGGCGCCTCCGAGAACGCCCAGGGCATCGACTGGGACCCGCAGGCATACCCGACCTTCTACGACGCATGGGTGACCGATCAATGACCACCTCACGGCGGCGGGACAACCGCACGCTGCGCACCGTTCTCCTGCGGCTGGGCACCTCGCTCCTCGTCCTCTGGGGAGCGGTCACCGTATCCTTCTGCGCCCTCCACCTGACCCCAGGAAAGGTGGAGGACGCGCTGATCGGCACGGACACCGTCACCCCACAGGTCCGTGCGCAGATCATCTCCGAGTACGGGCTCGACCAGCCGCTGTTCGCGCAGTACCTCGCCCACCTCGGGCGGGTGCTCAGCGGCGATCTCGGGCACTCGTACCAACTGCACGAGTCCGTCGCCTCGGCCGTCGGGTCCCAGCTCGGCGCCTCCGTCCAACTGGGCCTGACAGCCATGGCGTTGGCCCTCGTCGCCTCCACCGTGCTCGGCCTGCTCACGGCACGCAGGGCACGCTGGCTGCGCGGGCTGTCCTCCGGCATCGAACTGGTCGGCGTCTCGGTGCCCACCTTCTGGGTGGGCATCCTGCTGCTGACCTTTTTCTCCTTCCAGCTGGGCTGGTTCCCGGCGGCGGGCGGCGACGGATTCGCGGGGCTCGTCCTCCCGGCCGTCGCCGTCGCCACCCCGCTGACCGCGCTGCTCACCCAGGTGATGCGCGAAGGGCTCGAACTGGCCCTGGACGAACCCTTCGTGCTGACGGCCAGGGCCCGCGGCATGTCCGACTTCGGGGTACGGCTGCGGCACGCACTGCGCCACGCGCTGCTGCCCGTGGCCACCATCGCGGGCTGGATGCTCGGCATGCTCATCGGCGCCATGGTCGTGATCGAGCAGGTCTTCTCCCGGCAGGGCATCGGCCGCCTCGTCCTCTCCGCCGTCCAGGACAAGGACCTCCCCGTCGTGATGGGCGTCGTCCTGCTCACCGCGCTGCTCTACGTCGTCATCAACACCGTGCTCGACCTGCTCTACCGGGTCATCGACCCCCGACTGCGAGGTGCCCAGTAATGCCCGAGTTCCGCCGTGCGACCCGAGGCGGCGACCGGTGACGACGACCCTGATCGCCCGTTCCGCCACGACGTCCCGCACCCGGCTGCGCCCCGGGCTGTGGGCCGCCACGCTCTTCCTCGCGCTGATCGTGCTCGCCGCGCTCTTCCCCGGCCTGCTCACCGAAGGATCGCCCGCCGACTCCGACGTGCTCAGCGCGCTCCAGGGGCCCGGCGCCGAACACCTCCTGGGCACCGACGCCAACGGCCGCGACATCTTCACCCGCATCGTCTACGGCGCACGCCCCTCGCTGCTGACCGGGCTCGGCGCCACCGCGCTCGCCGTCGTCTGCGGCACCCTGCTCGGGCTGCTCGCGGCGCTCGGCGGACGGATCGCCGACGAGATCGTCATGCGCCTCGTCGACGTCGTGCTGTCCCTGCCCAGCCTGCTGCTCGCGCTGCTGATCCTCAGCGTCACGGGCCCCGGCGCCGTCGGCACGCTCTACGCCATCGCGCTCTACACCATCCCCGTGTACGCGCGGCTGATCCGCGTGCAGACCATGGTGATCCGCCGCTCGGGATACGTGGAAGCGGCCAGGTCACTGGGCCTGGGCAACACACACGTCATCGCCCGGCACATCCTGCCCAACGCCTTCGCACCGCTGCTGGTGCTCGCCACCATCGAGGTCGGCACGGCGCTGGTCGCCGCCTCCTCGCTGAGCTTCCTCGGCTTCGGACCGCAGCCCCCGGCACCCGAATGGGGCGCCATGCTCGCCGGGGGCCGCGACTACTTCGGCATCGCCTGGTGGGTCGCCGTCTTCCCCGGTCTCGCGATCACGCTGACCGTCCTCTCGATCACGGTGACGGGCCGCTGGCTCCAGCGGCGCATGGAAGGGAGGGCCGCATGACGCACCCGACGCACCCGGCACACTCGACGCGCTCGGCGCACCCGGCAGCCGACGCCACGCGCGCGGCGGACGGCGCTACGCGTGCGGCACCCGGCGCCGCACACACGGCAGCCGGTCCGGCGCACCCGATAGCCGAAGTACGCGGCCTCACCGTCGCGTTCGGCGGCACCGAGGCCGTACGCGGTGTCTCGCTCGCCGTGCACGCGGGCGAGTGCCTGGCCATCGTGGGCGAGTCCGGCTCGGGCAAGAGCGTCACGGCCCGCACCCTGATCGGACTCACCGGGCCCGACGCCGACGTCAGCGCCGAGTCCCTGCGCATCGAGGGCAAGGACGCCACCGTCTACGGCGACCGCCAGTGGCGCACCGTGCGCGGCAACCGCATCGGCCTCGTGCTCCAGGACGCGCTGGTCTCGCTCGACCCGCTGCGCCGCGTCGGCCAGGAGATCGCCGAGGCCCTGCGGCTGCACCGCGCCATGCCGCGAGCGCGGGCACACGAACGTGCCGTCGAGCTGCTGCGCAGCGTCGGCATGCCCGAGCCGAAGGTACGGGCGAAGCAGTACCCGCACGAGCTGTCGGGAGGGCTGCGCCAGCGCGCACTGATCGCCTCGGCCATCGCCTGCGAACCGGCCCTGCTCATCGCCGACGAGCCCACCACCGCGCTCGACGTCACCGTCCAGGCGCAGATCCTGCGGCTGCTGGCCGAGCGCAAGGAGGCGGGCACGGCGCTGCTGCTCATCAGCCACGACCTGGCCGTCGTCGCGCAGCTCGCCGACCGGGTGATGGTGATGAAGGACGGCGCGATGGTGGAGGAGGGCCCCACCGCACAGGTGCTGACCGCGCCGGCACACCCGTACACCAGGGAACTGCTGGCGGCCGTCCCGGCAGCACGCCGCGAGGACGTGCGGCATGCCCGCCCGGAGGCCCGCCCCAAGGCGCGCCCCGCCGAGAACGCGCGCGGCCCGGAGGGGGAGGTACTGATCGAGGCACGCGGCCTGGTCAAGTCCTACAAGGACCGCCGCGTCGTCAAGGACGTCTCCTTCGCGCTGCGCCAGGGCGAGACCCTCGGCCTCGTGGGCGAGTCCGGCTCGGGCAAGACCACCCTCGCGCGGCTCGTGCTCGGTCTGACGGACCCCGACGACGGCGAGGTCCTCGTCGGCGGCAGATCCTGGGCCGCGCTGAGCCCGGGCGAGCGCCGGGCCGTACGCCCCGGGCTCCAGGTCGTCTACCAGGACCCGCTCAGCTCCTTCGACCCGCGTTTCAGCGTGTGGCGGGTGCTGGAGGAGGCACTGGGCGCCGGAGGTGTGCCGCGAGCGCGCCGCCGCGAGCGTGCGGGAGAGCTGCTGCGGCAGGTCGGCCTCGACGCCTCACTGCTGGAGCGGCGCCCGCTGCGCCTGTCCGGCGGGCAGCGCCAGCGCGTGGCCATCGCCCGCGCGCTGGCCACGGAGCCGCGCGTGATCGTCTGCGACGAGCCCGTCTCCGCGCTCGACGTGACCGTCCAGGCCCAGGTGCTCGACCTGCTCGCCGGGCTCCAGGCGGAACTCGGCGTCGCCTACCTGTTCATCTCCCACGACCTCGGCGTCGTGCGCCAGGTCAGCGACCGGGTCGCCGTCCTCAAGGACGGGGCCGTCGTGGAGACCGGGGAAGCGGCCGAGGTCTTCGAGGCGCCTCGGCACACCTACACCCGCGAACTGCTCGCGGCTGTACCCCGGTTGCCGCGCGACGCGGTACCCGCGGGACGACACCGCGGCCCGGACCCCTCGGAGGCGCCCTCGTGACCCCCTCTTCCCCCTCGCCCCGGACCGCCGAGCCCGGCGGACCGGTGTACGCCAGCCCCGTCGACCTCGCCACCTACGGGCCCTACGGACCCGGCAGGGTGGACGTGTCAGCGGGCTGGAAGCGGCCACGCTACGCGTTCCAGGACCGTGTCACGGCGGACGGCAGCAGCGGCTTCCGCGCCGAACCTGGCCGCTACCACCTCTACATCGCGTGGAGCTGCGCCTGGGCACACCGCACCGCGCTGGTGCGAAAGCTCAAGGGGCTCACGGACGTCGTCTCGCTCTCGCACGTCGACGACGAACGCGACGGCCGCGGCTGGGCGTTCCGCGAGCGGCGCGGAGCCGACCCCGTGAACGGCTTCACGCTGCTGCTGGAGGCGTACGAGGCGACCGAGCCCGGCTACCCGGGCCACATCTCCACCCCGGTGCTGTGGGACCGGGCCACCGGACGCATCGTCAGCAACGACTTCCGGTGCATCACCATCGACCTGGGAACCGCCTTCGAGGAGTGGGGCGACCCGGAGACCCAGCTCTACCCCGAGCCGCTGCGCGCGGAGATCGACGAACTGAACGCGTTCGTCCACGAGAACGTGAACGACGGTGTCTACCAGGTCGACGGCGCCACCACGCAGGACGCCTACGAGACATGGCGGCGGCGGGTGTGCGCGGCGCTGGACACCCTCGACGCCCGACTCGCGGAGCGCCGCTTCCTGTTCGGCGACCGCATCACCGAGGCCGACATCCGGCTCTGGCCGACCCTCGCCCGCTTCGACCTCGCCTACAACCCGGTCGGCGGTGTCACCGAGGAAGGCCTGCCCGGTTACCCCCACCTGTGGGCGTACGCGCGGGACCTGTACCAGCGGCCCGCCTTCCGGGAGACCACGGACTTCGACACATATCGAATGAGCCCGCCGCCCTCGCGCGAGGACGGCGTACGGCACATCGAGGTCGCCCCCATGGAGCCCGACTGGGAGGCACCGCACGGCCGCGAACGGCTCGGCGCGGGGTGACGGGGTGAGGCGGGCCGCCTCTTCCGCTCCGGTGTCCGTTCGGGGGCCCACGGGGGCGGGGGGGGGGGGGGCGGGGGGGCAGGGGGGGCCGGCGGGGGCGGAGGCGGGGCGGCCCGGCCCCCCCCCCCCCGCCG
>NZ_JBSHAO010000012.1:31455-190996 GCF_053611545.1 Streptomyces sp. NPDC054796
CTTTGGGGGCCCCCCGGGGGCGCGGAGCCCGTCGGGGGGGTAACGCAGCCGCGCGGGCGCTCAGACGCGCTCGGCCGACACCAGCCACGCGGGCGCGTACAGCCGCCCGTGCTCGTCGGCGCCGTCGAACTCCGAGCGCAGATATGTGTCGGGCGCGTCGTAGCCGAACGCGCGGGCGCCGCGCTCCACATGCGCGTGCGTGAACGCGGTGAGGTAGCGCGTGCGGCGCAGTGTGGTGATGCGCCATCCCGCGTCCGCGCTCAGGACGTCGCGCAGCTCGTCCTCGTCGATGTAGTGCACTGCGTCGTTGGGTTTCCCGGCCGCGTCCGAGAAGCACAGCAGATGCAGACGGCCCCCGGGGCGGCACACGGTGTGCAGTGCCTCGACGTAGCCGCGCCGCAGGTCCGCGTCGAGGCAGTGGTACAGGGCGCTGTCCAGCACCGTGTCGAAGCCGCGCCCCGCGAGGGGGTCGCCGGGTCCGCTGAGCGCGGTGGCGTCGGCGACGGTGAACTCGATGCCGGCGCCCTCGGCCGCGGCCCGTTCGGCGGCCCGTGCCACGGCGTGCGGCGAACCGTCGAAGCCGGTGACGCGGTAGCCCGCGCGGTGCAGGAAGAACGCGTTGTCCCCGGTGCCGAACCCGGCGTCCAGCACGCTGCCCGTGATCTGCCCGGAGCGCTCCAGCGCGACCACCTCGGGCTGTGGCGCGTCGATGTCCCAGGGGGTGAGTGCCTCTCCGACGATCTCGCGCAGGGGTGACTCGCCCCGGTAGAACGCGTCGTACCTGAGCGCGCCTGCCGACACACCTTCCGACACGCGTTCTGGCGCGCTGTCCGGTGTGCCGTCCGTGGGCTCGGGCTGCTCGGGGCGCTCGGTGTGCCCGGACGTGGCCATGCTGACCTCCACTGGGATTCGGGGGAGTGGGGCGCCCCGCGATGGCGGACGGGGCCGTGCGCTCGCGGACCCGGCGGCGGGCCGGGCGCGCGGTCAGGCTCCGGCCGTCTCGGCTTCGGCGAGCCGCTGACGTACGCCCTTGAGCGCGGCCGACCAGGCGATGAGGTCGTCCAGCAGCTCGAAGAGGGTGGGCTCCTGGTGCTCTCCGGGGGTGATCTCACCGGGGAGGGTGGGGTCGGTGATGGCGAAGTCGGTGAAGGCGTTGAGCGCCACCTGGCTGCTGACGGTGGCGACCTTCAACTCCGTCATGACGGCGCGCAGGTGCTCGACGGCGCGGGTGCCGCCGTGCACTCCGTGGCTGACAAAACCGGCCGCCTTGTGGAACCACTCGCCGTAGAGGTAGTCGAGGGCGTTCTTCAGGGAGCCGGGGAGGGAGTGGTTGTACTCCGGGGTGACGAAGAGGAAACCGTCGAAGGAGTCGATGGCCCGCGACCAGCGCTTGGTGTGCTCGTGGCTGTACTGGCCGAAGGCGGCCGACACCGCTTCGTCCAGCACGGGGAGGTCGAAGTCGGCCAGGTCCAGGAGTTCGAGGGTGACGCCTCCGTCCTTGACGGCGGGGTGCCGCCCCGCTGCCTCGAAGGCCCACTGAGCGGCGACCAGGGTCCGGCGCTGGGGGCGGGTGCTTCCGACGATCACGGCGATCCGGGTCATGGGGTCCTGCTTCCGTCGACTGCTGGCTATGCTGTCAGCAGTAAAGTACAACAGGTATGGCAGCAAGTAAAACGATGGGTTTCCCTTACCTGGGAGGACGGGCGGCGATGGACAGGCGCGCGAGGCCGAACGAGAGACCTGGGGTGCCCGGACCGGGGACGTCGGGACGGGGGACGTCAGGGCGGGGAATTCCCGCGCACAGCGGGCAGCCGGACAAACGCCGGGCGATTCTGGACGGCGCGCAGAACGTGTTCGCGCGGGACGGCTACACCCGCGCGAGTATCGACGCCATTTCGGCGGAGGCCGGTGTGTCCACGCGCACCGTCTACAACCACTTCCGGGACAAGCGGGCGCTTTTCCAGGCGGTCATTCAGGAGAGCGCACGACGTGCGGCCGAGGCGCAGATCGCTGTCATCGACCGCTATCTGAGCAAGGTGACCGATCTGGAGGCCGACCTCGTGGCCTTCTGCCGCGCCTTCGCCGGACCCGAGACCTCCGCGTGTGCGCCGCACCGGGGGCTGGTGCGTCAGGTCAGCGCCGAGGCGGGGCACATCCCGCGCGAGGCGCTGGAGGCGTGGCGCGAGGCCGGGCCGCTGCGGGTCCGTCGCGAACTGGGCGCGCGGCTCCAACGGCTCGGCGAGCGCGGACTGTTGAGGGTGCCCGACCCCGCCGGCGCCGCGTTCCACCTGATGCTGCTGACCACGGTGGCCGACCTCCCCGACCGCCCTGAGCCCTCCGTGGGCCCTGACGGGATCGTCGCGACGGGCACGGTGGACGCCGCGGATGCGGGAGCGGGACCGGGAGCGGGAGACGTGGCGCACGGGGTGATCGTGGCCGGGGTCCGCGCGTTCCTGCACGGCTACCGCCGCCGGTCTCCCGGCTCCTGAGACGGGCGCCCGGCCGTGCGCCCGCCCGTACGCGTCCGCTCAACTCCGTTCAATTTCCTCCTCCCCGCCGTCGAACGCCATTGCGGAATTCTGGAAAAGGGCCAGGTGGCCGCCTGTTACCCGGAGAAATGCGGGCCGGAACGGGCGGTCGTCCGGTGCGTTAGCGTGACCGGCCGGTATTCGGCGACGGGGCACGACAAGGCACGACGGGGGAGCGGAAACAGGTGGACGAAACGAAGGCGTCCGGGGCCGGTAAATCTCCGCAGGCCGACAACCGTATGACGGGCGGGGAAGCGAAGTACGTGATCATGACGGGCACGACGGACGGGGTGACCATCCGTGAGGAGGCCCCGCCGCGTCTGTCCTCGCCTCGGCGCCGGGCCCGCCAGAAGGCGCTGTTCGCGGTCCTCGGCGCGGTCGTCGCGGCGATCCTCGTCGCGGCCGGGGCCGCCGCCTACCGCTTCTGGCCGCCCGAAGGCGCTGCCCGTGGCGGCGGTGAGCGTGTCCCGGCGGCGGCGCCGGGCCGCGCCAGCGCGTCGGCCACGCCGAGCGTCGCCCCGTCCTCGTCGGCGCCGCGCGGGCCCGCCGTGGCGGAGGCGCCCGCTTCCGCGCCCGTACGGGAGACGCCGCACGAGGCGCCGTCCTCCGCGCGGCCCGGCCAACCGGACGACGATGAACCGCCCCCGAAGTCCCCGCCCGACGCCCCGTTCACCGACTACGAGACGACGACGCCCGGCACCGAGATCGTGGACGGACCCGCGTGCGGCTCATACTTCCTGTGCGCCTACCGCAGCGCGGGCCACGAGGACCGCTTCGACTTCCGCGCCCCGGAAAGCGACTCGGGCGGCACCTGCTACAGCTTCCCGTCCGGCGACCCCGGCTTCGTCGCCGTCGTCAACGGCCGCCGCTACTCGTACCACGTCTTCGAGAGGCCCCGCTGTGAAGGCGAGAGCAGAACCCTCGCCACGCACAACAGCCACCAGGACCTCCCGTTCCGCTTCCGCTCCTACACGAAGGCTTGACCATTCTCGCCCGCATAAGTGAGGACGATTCCCTTCAGCTCGCGTGAGCGGGCTCGGGGGCTTCACGCATCCGCCTCCGGCCGGTGGCCGGGACTCGCACCGTAGTGGTGCTGCGCGTGCTGTTGGTCACCGTGCCACCGGTCCGGCGGGCACGGGCCTCGATCTCCGCCGAGGCGTTGTGGTCGGCATCGTCCTCGTGCCCACAGTGGACACAGGTGAACACATGTCCGCCTTCACCCCGCTATTGCGCCGTTGGCTTATGGCCCACACGCCCCAGATCCGTCCGGAGGCCAACGAGCCCTCGGAAGCGGGGGGTCTCGTCGGCTGGACGACGCCGTCCGCGCGGCGGCCCACGTCGCTCCAGGGCGGCGGGACCTCCGTCGAGCCCGACGTCACCGAGGCGCTGACGGACGCGAACGACGGTCCACGCACGCACGGTCCACGCACGCGCGAAGGCGCCGCCGGACCCGCCCCGTGAAGGGGCTGGGCCGACGGCGCTCTCGTGGTGTGCCGGGAAGCCGGGGGTCAGGCGCTCGCGGCGGCCTGGGCCTCGCGGACCTGCTTGAGCGCACCGGACCAGAGGATCAGGTCGTCCAGCAGCTCGAAGAGGGTGGGCTCCTGGTGCTCTCCGGGGGTGATGTCGCCCGGCAGGGTGGGGTCGGTGATGGCGAAGTCGGTGAAGGCGTTGAGTGCCACCTGGCTGCTGACGGTGGCGACCTTCAGCTCGGCCATGACGGCGCGCAGGTGCTCGACGGCGCGGGTGCCGCCGTGCACACCGTGGCTGATGAAACCGGCGGCCTTGTGGCCCCACTCCGCGTGCAGGTAGTCGATGGCGTTCTTCAGGGAACCCGCGTAGGAGTGGTTGTACTCCGGGGTGACGAAGATGAAGCCGTCGAAGGAACCGATGGCCTGCGCCCAGCGCTTGGTGTGCTCGTTGCTGTACTCGCCGAAGGCCGCGGGGGACTGCTCGTCCAGCAGGGGGAGGCCGAAGTCGGCCACGTCCACGAGCTCGACGCTCACTTCACCGTTCTTGACGGCGCTGTGCCGTCCGGCGGCCTCAAGGGCCCACTGAGCGGCGACCAGGGTCCGGCGCTGGGGGCGGGTGCTTCCGACGATGACGGCGATCCGGGTCATGGGGGTCCTGCTTCCTTGTCCTCTGGTTGAGCTGACACAGGTAAAGTACAACAAGCATGGCAATATTTACAACGGCTATTGCGCCTCTTGGCCCGGCTCATGGAGCAGCGGGTCCCCTTCGCGGGGTGCGGAAGGGAATGGGGGTTGCCCTGTTCGTCGGGGGTGTTGCGCGGGACGGTTGTCCGGTGTGGTGGGTGCCGTAGGGTCCCGCGCTGATTTTTGTGCCGCAGCACGCCTGGGCGGGGCCCCTTGCGCGGGGCGGTTCGCCGTTTCCGGGTGCGGGTGGGTGGCTTCGGCGCGGCGTGTGGTTGCGGTGCGTCGCGGCTTGCGCCGCGTGATTCCGGGTTCCTGTTGGGGTTGTGGGTGCGTGGGTGGGGGGTGTCCGGTGCCGCGGTGGGGTGTCTCCTCGGCGTGAAGCTTTCGTCGTCGCCTCTCGGCCGGTGACTTTCTCGACCTGCGGGGACACCCCACCGCGTCCCCGTCCCGCCGGTGGCCCACCTCCACTCCGGGTCGGCAGGAGCCGACTCCATGACGTGCGGCGGCACGCCCCCAGCGCGGGACCTGCGGTCCCCACTTCACCGGCCGACCGTCCCGCGCAACACCCCCCTTCGCAGGGGTGCGCCTCACCAATTGCCCCTTGAGGGGTCGTTCGCGTGCTGCGGGCTTGTGCCCACCCTCCCCCAGCTACCGCTGGGAGGTGCCCCTCGCCGAGCGGAACGCCTGCCCACAACAAGGGTGGCCGGGCCCCTCCTGCACGGTGCCGGGGCGGGCGCATGGCGGTGGTGTAGCGGTGCCGGTGAGGCGCCGGTCCACAGCATGGGAACAAGCGGAGGGGGCACCGGCCGAGAGTTGGCCACCGGGTGGGAGGTGGTGCGGTGGGGTGTCCCCGCAGGACGAGCAAGTCACCGGCCGAAAGCCGAACGCGAGACCTTCACGCCGAGGAGACACCCCGGCGCGGCGCCGACCCCCACCACACAGCGACCCCATATCCACGGTCGAAACCCGGAATCACGCGGCGCAAGCCGCGTCGCACCGTCACCACACGCCGCGCCGAAGCCACCGACCCGCACCCGGAAAACGACGGCGCCCCGCCACATGACGCCGCCGCCCCGCCGACGAGGGGCACAAAAATCAGCGCGGGACCCTACGGCGCCCACCACACCGGCGAACCGTCCCGCGCAACACCCCCGGCGAACAGGGCAGCCCCCCATTCCCTTCCGCACCCCGCGAAGGGGACCCGCTCAGGTGCCCGTTCGGGCGAGCAGGCTCACGACGTTCGGGTCACCGCCGGACACGTCCGTCCCGTCGGACGCCGCGGGCCGCGGCCGACCGCGCGTCGCGCGCGCCGTGGAGGGCGGTGGCGCGGCACCCTCGGCCGACGGATGGCCGACGGTGGCGGCCAGCGCCGAGCGGTCGGTGATGCACAACTTCCGGTAGACGCGGCTCAGATGCATCTCGACGGTGCGCCGGGTGACGTAGAGCCGGTCCGCGATCTCCTGGTTCGTCAGCCCCTCGGCCGCGAGCAGCGCCGTGCGCCGCTCGGCCTGGGTCAGCGACTCGGGCCCGGTCTCCGCGTGCCGTCGCGGCTTCGCACCCGCGTCCGCCAGATCGCGCCGCAGTTCGGCGACGAGCCGTGCGGCGCCGGAGCGTTCGGCCAGCCCGGCGGCCGTGCGCAACTGGAGGCGGGCCTCCCTGCGCTTGCCCGCGCGTAGCAGATCGCTGCCCAGATCGCGGCGCACCTGGGCCTCCTGGAAGTCCGTACCGGCCGACCGGAACAGTTCCACCGCCTCGTTCAGCAGCGCCGTGCGCTGCCTGCCGCCCGCCACCTGGGCCGCGGCCCGCAGCGCGCGGCCCACCACGTGCGGGGCGCCCCAGCGTCGGGCGAGGTTCACCTCGTCGCGCGCGAGCCGCTCCGCCTCCGCGCGTTGCCCCAGCGCGAGATGGGCGAGCGCCGCCTCCGAACGCCACGCGCACACGGCCGGGTTGAGCCAGCCGCGCGCGGTCAGCAGCCGTCCGCACTCCCACAGGTCGGCGAGCCCCGCCTCGGTGCGGCCGGCGGCCAGGTGCAGCCGTCCGCGCTGGAAGAGCAGCTTGTGGCTGAGGGTCTTCGGCACGTTCTCCTCGTCGAAGCCGTCGAGCACCGTGCGCTGCGCCGCCTCGCTCTCGCCCAGCTCCAGCAGGGTGTCGGCCGCCCACAGGCGTCCGTGCGTCGCCGAGCCCTCCCAGTCGCCGGAGGTGGCGGCGGAGGCCGGGGCCGGGGCCGTGTCCTCGGGGTGCGGCGGGAGAAGGGACCGCTCCGCCTCGCCGGCGCTCCCCGCGCGCAGGGCGCAGTGCCCGAGCACGTGCCGCGCGGACTCCGCGGCGGCGCGCTGCCCCGAGGCGCGTGCCTCGGCCAGCACGGCGCGGCACGCGGCCAGCGCCTCCGCGTGCTCGCCCGCGCGGGAGAGGACGGTGGCCAGCGACAGCCGCTCGGCGGGGAGGACCGCGGCGCTGCCGCCCGGATCGGCCAGCCCTTGGCGGGCGAAGGCGACGGCCTCGGCGCGCCCCTCGCCGCGCCAGTGCGCGTGCAGCGCCTCGGCGACGGAGACGACGCGGCGCACCCAGGGCCGTCGCACCTCGGCAGCGCGTGGCGAGGTGAGTGCGGGCGGGGCGACGCCGCCGTTGAGGGAGGCCAGCAGCCCGGACAGCGCCCGGATGCCGAGCCGTACCTCCTCGTCTGCGCCGCCGGGCTCGGCCGCCTCGGCCTGGACGGTGCGCAGACCGGCGTACGCGCGACCGCTCAGCACCTCGGCCCAGCCGTAGTCGACGAGCGCCGTCGCGCGGGTGTCGCCGCCGCGCGGCGCCAGTTCGAGGACCCGGCGGAACTTGTCGGCGGCCCCGGCCGGGTCGGTGACCAGCTCCACATGGCCGAGCCGGTGCAGCAGCCGTGGCTCGTCCTCCTCCTCGCACACCGCCAGTGCCTGCCGCAGGCAGGCGCCCGCCTCGCGCAGCCTGCCCCGGCGCACATGGCTGTCGGCGGCGTCGGCGAGCAGTTCGCGCGCCCATGGCTCGTCCATCGGGTCGGCCCGCACCAGGTGTGCGACGACCTCCTCGCTCGGCGCGGCGGAGCGGTGCAGCATCTCGGCCGCCCTGGCGTGCAGCGACGACTGTTCGCTGGGGGAGAGCGCGGCGAGGAACGAGGTGCGCACGAGCGGGTGGCGGAAGCTGACGGTCCCGTCGGACTCGCGCAGCACGCCGCCGTGCACCAGCGCGTGCAGCAGATCGGCCGTCGACTCCGGTGTCATGCCCGCGAGTTCGGCCACCGTGCAGGGGCCCGCGACCGAGCCCATCACCGCAACTCCGCCGAAGACCCGGCACGCGCCGGGGAACCGGAGCCCGAAGCGTGCCGCCAGTGTTTCAGCGACCTCCACGGCGCCCATGTCCCGGATGCGCTCGGGGTCCATGCGGGCCAGGTCGGTGCCGGTGCGGCTGATCTCCCGCAGCAGCGCGTGCATCCACAGCGGGTTGCCGCCCGTCACCTCGTGGCAGACGCGGGTGAGTTCGGGCCGCACGGGCCCGCCCGCCAGCGAGCCGAGCAGATAGCCGACGCTGTCCACGTTCAGCCCGCGCAGCACCAGTTGCTGGTGGAAGCCGCCCGTCAGACCGACGGCCGCGCTCTCGTTCTCGGCCTGCCGGCCCTCGGCAGGGGGCACTCCGCGTGCCAGGGAGGCGAGGAGCGCGACGGGCAGCACCTCGATGCGGGCCATGACGTGTCCCAGCCAGTACAGGGACGGTGTGTCCACCCACTGCACGTCGTCCACGACGATCAGCACCGGGCGCCGGGCGGTCAGTTCGGTCAGCAGTCCGTACAGCTCCCGCGCCATGGTCTCGGGTTCGTCCCGGCTCCACGCGGTGCTGGCGCTGGCGCCGGTGCGGGTCGCGTCGGCACCGGCGTCTGCGGGGGAGGGGCGCTTGAGCTGCTGGAGGAGCTGGTCACGGGCCTGGTGCGCCACCGCGTACGGGATGCCGCGCTCCTCCTTCCTGCCCCGCACGGCGACGACGCCGAAGTCGCGGGAGCGCGCGGTGCGCATGGCGCCGCGCAGCAAGGACGACTTGCCCGTGCCGATGCCCCCTTCCAGTAACAGGCTGGTGCCCATCCCGGCGGTCGCGCCGCCGAGAACCTTGTCGAGGGCGGATGTTTCGCAGTCCCTGCTGAGCATGTCGGCTCTCCTCGGATACGCGTCGTCCTTCGCCTGTCGTGCGTGCCTCCGTGGTGCTGTTCGCCGCGCTTCCGCGCCCCTCCCCGAAGGGGGGCTCAGAAGGCGGTGCCGTGCCCGTGCTCGTCCCGCCACTGGTCGGTGGCCACCCCGGCGAGGACGACGGTGACGACGTCCTCCGCGAGTGTGGGGGTGACCGGGAGGTGGGCGAAGAGGACCCGGTAGTACGTCGTCGAGGCCAGCATGTCCAGGAGCAGATCGATGTCGGCGTCGGCACGGATGTCGCCCCGGCGGATGCCGCGCCGCAGCGCCTCGGCCGTCGAGGCCCTGCGGGGGTGGAAGAAGGAGTCGAGGAACTCCCGCTCCAGTTGCGGGTCGTCGGCGAGGTCGGCCACGAGCGCGGGCAGCGCGCGGCGGCCCACGGTGGTGGTGAACGCCTGGCTGAGGGTGCCGATCCCGGCGATGAGGTCGCAGTGGGTGCAGCCCGTGTCCGGGGTCGGCGTGGTGCCCAGGGTCTCGGCCAGCGAGTCCACGACGAGGTGCTGACGCGAGCGCCACCGCCTGCGCAGCGCCGGCTTGCTGGTGCCGCCCCGTGAAGCGACCGCCTCCAGGGTGAGGCTGGCGTACCCCACCTCGTTGAGGATCTCCATCACCGCGTCCCTGACCGCCCGGTCGATGCGCTCGTCGCGTGGTCTGCCGGTCCGCTTCTGGGGCGGCGGCGCGGCGGTGCCCGCGCCGCCACCGCTCCTTGGGGTGTTCACCATGCCCTCAGTATAGGTAGCATTCCGTTCCGATCCACAACGGAACGAAATTCCTTCGAAGGAGTTGCCCCCATGTCCCAGCACATCGACGAGGCAGCCGAGAACTCCCCCGGACACGGCTCCCCGCCGACGGCCGAGTCCGCGACGACCGGAGCCGCGACGACGGAATCCGCGACGGCCGGGCACGCGCCCGACGCCAAGGAGAGCGTCTTCAGCGGGCCCTACCGCGCGCTCACCCTCGGCGTGCTGCTCTCCGTCGGCATGGTCGCCTTTGAATCGCTCGGCGTGGCCACGGTGCTGCCCGGGATCGCCCATGACCTGGACGGACTCGGCGCCTACGGCTGGGGCCTGTCCGCGCTGATGCTCGCCAACATTGTCGGCACGGTCCTCGCCGGGCGCTCGGCCGACCGCGGCGGGCCGCTGCGCCCCATGGCCGTCGGCATGATCGTCTTCGCCCTCGGCTGCGCGGTGGCCGGAGCCGCGGCGAACTGGCCGCTCTTCCTCGTGGGCCGCTTCGCGCAGGGCCTCGGCGTCGGCGCCGTGATGTCCATGGCGTACACCATGATCGGCCTGGCCTACCCCGAGCACCTGCGGGCGCGGATGTTCGCGCTGCTCTCCTCGGCGTGGACCATTCCCTCCCTCGTCGGCCCCGCCGTCGCCGGCACCCTGACCGACCTCAGCAGCTGGCGCGCGGTCTTCCTGCTGATGCTGCCCATCGCCGCCGTCGCCGCGCTGCTGACGCTGCCGGGGCTGCGCCGCATCCCGCGCCCCGAGGCCGCCGCCACCGCCGCTTCCGACGCGTCCGCTTCCGCGACGCCGTGGTGGAAGGGCCCGCTGGCCAGCGCCATCCTGCTCACGGTGGGCACCGGACTGCTGCTCCAGGCGCTGCTGCTGGAGAACCTCGCGCTGCTGGCCGTGCTGTCCGTGGTCGGCGTCGTCATCGCCGTCCCGGCCCTGCGCCGCGTCACGCCCGAGGGCACCCTGAGCGCACGCCCCGGCATCGGCGCGGGCATCGTCGTGCGCGGCCTGCTGTGCGGCGTGTACTTCGGCAGCGAGGCGTTCCTGCCGCTCGGGCTCCAGGAGGAGCGCGGCATGGGCGCGACGGCGGCCGGCATCGGCCTGTCGGCGGGAGCCATCACCTGGGTCGTCGGCTCCCTGTACCAGGCCAAGCGGGACAACGGCGCCCCCGGCAGCCGCGTCGCCGGCACGGCGCTCGGCTTCGTCGTCCTGCTCGTCGGAGTGGTCATCATCGCGCTGACGATCGTCACCACCGCGCTGCCCGCGTGGATCGCCATCGTGGGCTGGGCGATCGGCGGTCTCGGCATGGGCGTCGCCTTCAACGCCTCCACGACCGACACCCTCGAACAGGCACCCGCCGAGAAGCAGGGCGAGACCAGCGGCGCACTCCAGCTCGCCCAGACCCTCGCCACCGGGCTCATCGCCGGGCTCGGCGGCGCCGCCATCGCACTCGCGCAGCACTACGACTCCAGCACACGCACCGCGCTCGTCAGCGTGTTCGCGCTCACCGCGCTGCTGGCACTGGCGGGCATCGTCCTCGCCCGAAGGCTGCGGCCCGCGCGCGGCGCCTGACGCACGAGCCGCGCACGAGCCGCACACCGGCCGGTGCCGCCCCCGTGGGCGGCACCGGCTCCCGCACGGCGCCTCGCGGCGGCGCGATGTCACAGCACCAGAACGAGAGTGAAAGGAAGCGGAACCCATGCGTGAGGTGCGGATACTTGCCCTCTGCCCGCCCCGGCACACGGACCCCGTCAGCGCGCGGCTGTTACGGGCCCTCGCCCAGCCCGGACTGGTGGGCCTCCAGGTGGAGGTGTGCCAAGTCCCGTACGGCTTCCGTACGTTCTCGGACGCGGCCGACTCCGCGCCGTCCCCCGAAGCACGCGCGCTGCTGGCCAGGGCGGAAGAAGCGGACGCCTTCATCACCGCCAGCCGCGAACCGGAGGCCGACGGGACCGAGCACCCCGGCACCGGGCCGCTGCTCGCCGCGCTGGACCGGCTGACCTGCTACGCCGACCCCGCGGGAGCGCCCCTCGCGGGCAAGCCCGCCGCCGTGCTGACGACGTCGGAGACGGACGTGGTCAGCCCCGTGCCCTGCACCGACATCGAACTCCTGCTGCTCGGCACCGACTGCGAGATCGTCGGCCCGCGCACCGTCTCCTCGCGTGTCCCCGAGGCCCTGTGGGAGCAGGCGGACGGCAGCCTGGCCATCTCCGACCCTTGTGTGGCCATGCGACTGCTGCTCCACCTGCGCCGCACCGAACGCGCGGTCCGCTCGGCCTCACCGGGGCGCGGTGACGGGTTCTACGGGTGACGCGGTGCTACGGGGACGGAACCGGCGCGGCACAACTCGCGGGCGCACGACGGAGGTTGCGGCTACGGTGACCCCATGCCACATGTGCCACATGTCCCCGCGCTCCTCGTCATCGACATGCAGAACGCCCTCATGGCCATCGCGCACCGGGCCGCCGAGACCGTCGCCGTGATCGGCGGGCTCCGTGCGCGTGCGCTGGCGGCCGGGGCGCCGGTGGTGACGGTGCAGCAGCAGGGGAAGGAGCTGGAACCGGGTACGGAGGGCTGGCGGGTCGTGCCCGAACTCGCACCCGGCGACGGGGAGTTGACCGTCCCCAAGACCAGCGCCGACAGCTTCCTCGGCACCGGCCTCGACGAGATCCTGAAGGGTCTGGGGGTCACCGAGGTGGTCGTCACCGGGTTCGCGACGGAGGTCTGCGTGGACACCACGGCGCGGCAGGCGCTGAGCCACGGGTACGACGTGGTGCTCGTCGCGGACGGACACACCACGTCCGCACGGCCCGAGGGCGGCGAGCTGGCCGTACCGGAGCGCTCGCGCGCGCACCACAACGAGATCTTCCGGCACCTCGACTTCCCCGGACGGAGCATTCGCGTACTGCCCGCTGCCGAGGTGGACTTCGCCACGGCGGGAGCTGTGCACGCCGGGCTGTGAGCGCCGAGTCATGAGCGTCGGGCCGTGAGTACCGCGCCGTGAGTACCGCGCCGTGAGCGCCGCCCGCCCGCACTGCGGGCGGCGATCCGGGAAGAGTCCCGCTCACGCGCGTGGCCTCACGCGCGGCAGCGCAGCATCTCCAGCGGCGGGTTGGCCAGGAAGTCGTCCCAGAAGCCCTCGCCCATCGCGCGCCTGCCCTCCTCGGGCACCGTCAGCGGCTCCCAGGACAGGTCGCTGAACCCGGCCGCGGTCAGGCACTCCTCGTACACCTCGCGACGGGGGTAGCCGGTGACGAACTCGACGGGCGGGTCGAGCAGCGCCGTGATGCACACGCGCGGACCCATCGGGCCCTCGCCGACGCGCTCGTACACGAACCCGTACTTGGCCATGGAGGGCCCGTCGAAGCGGTAGTCGGGTGCCTGGGTGAGGACATGGAAGCCGCCACCGGGGGCGAGGGAGCGGTGCACGCTGCGGCACATCTTCTCCATCGCGCCCGCGTCCTCCGCGTAGTTGAGGAGGTAGACGGCGGTGGCCACATCGAACGGCGCCTCGGGCACCGGCAGATCGGCCACGTCGCCCACGGCGTAGCGCACACCGAGGGGTTGCCGCTCCTCGATCGCGCGCGCTGCGGCGACCATCTCGCGCGAGATGTCCACCCCGAGGACGCGGTCGGCGCCGAGCCGCTTGATCCCGCGACTGTAGAAGCCGGTGCCGCACGCGAGGTCCAGCACCGACAGGCCGCGCACGTCACCGAGCAGCCCGAGGAAGCTCGACTGTTCCGGATAGCGCGCCATCGGCAGCGACTTGAACCCCTCGTAGGTCTCACCGATGGCGTCATACTGCTGGTAGCTCATACCCGTACCTCTCCTCCTCCGGTCCCGTGGCAGGAACGCCTGCCACGGCGTGGTGCCCGGCCGGTGTGCCTGCGGGCTCTCCGATATGACGGGTTGTCAGCGGCAGCGGTCTGATACGGGCCGCCGCCGTGACGGCTCTCCTGGCCTGGTGCGCGACGGCGGCGAGCGCGCCGGGGCCTGGGGACGCGCCCAGTGACAGCGGGTACGACGTGCCGTACGGGTTGCCGCCCGCCTCGTAGACCGCGCGTGCCGTGTATCCGGGCGGCACGACGAGCGCGCCGCCGCTGAGCAGCAGATGGTTGAGCCCCAGCAGCGCGGACTCGCTGCCCGCGTGGGTGTGCTCCACCGAGACGAAGCCGCCGCACGGCTTGTCCCGCAGCGGGGCCGGGCCCAGCCCGTCGGCCAACGACTGGAGGAACCCCGTCAGCGTGCCCGCCACCGCGCCGAGCCGCGCGGGCGCCCCGAACAGCACGGTGTCCGCCCACGCGACGTCCTCCGGTCCTGCCGGTGCGGCGAGGGGACCCGGCCACCGTTTCACGTCGCGGCCGTGCGCACCGCCACCACGTACGTCGCCGTGTCCGCCGTCGCGCCCGCCCGGCCCGCCCGGCATGTCCGCGAGGCGCCGCAGCCGCACCCGTGCGCCCGCCGCGCGCATCGCGGCGGCGGCCTCCAGCGCCATCAGCCGCACGGCCGCGTCACCGGGCACATGTACCACCAGCGCCTTGACGGGCCCGGAACCGGAACCGGCCGAGGGCGCGGGGAAGGAGCCCTTGCGCGCGGCGAGTGCGGCCAGCCGCGAGCCCAGCTCCCGCGCCCCCTCCCGCTCAGCGGGACCGGAGGGCCCGCGCCCGCCGACGGCGGACAGGCCGTACGGGTTGCCGCCCGACAGCCCGAAGTGGGGCGCGCCCGGATCGGCCCCGGCCACCCAGCAGCCCCAGTGGTAGACGGTCTGGTGCAGTGCCAGGAGCGTCGCCTCCCGGCCGCCGTGCGTGCATGTGGAGGACGTCATGCCCGTCACCAGCCGGTCGGCGAGCAGCCCCTCGCGCCACAGCGGGGTGGCGCTCTCCAGGAAGCGCTTCAGGGACGAGGAGACGTTCCCGAAGTACGTGGGGCCCGCCAGCAGTACCGCGTCGGCGCGCATCACGTCCTCCGGTGCCGCGACGCGCTCGGGCCACCTCGGCATACGTGCGACGCCTGCCGCCCCTGCCGCACCCGCCGCGCCAGGCCCGTCCTCGTCCGCCACCTGGAGCACCCGCACCCGCGCCCCCTCCCGCCGCGCACCCTCGGCCGCCGCGAGGGAGAGGGTGCGCAGGGTGCCGTGCCTGCTGTGGTAAATGACGGCGAGCCGTGGCCTCACGCGCCCTCCCCCGGCAGCGGCCTGGCGCGCAGCACGAGCCGTACGTCCTCGCCGAGCCTGGTCACCTCGTCCAGCCGCAGGCGCAGCCCGTCGGCGAGCGTGCCCACACCGAAGTCGGCGAGCACGGGGTGGGCCCCGGCGCCGAGCAGCAGGGGCGCCACGTAGGAGACGACGCGGTCCAGCAGCCCCCGTGCCGCGAACCCGGCGGCCAGTCCCGCGCCGCCCTCCAGCAGGACGGACCGCAGCCCGCGTGCGTACAGCGCGTCGGTGACGACCGTCAGATCGAGGGCGCCGTCCACCACGGGTGCCCGCAACACCTCGTGTCGTTCCGGCAGTTCGGGGCGCGGGGTGTCCTCGCCGACGACGACCAGCGTCGGCGCCGCCTCGTCGAGCACCCGCGCGTCGCGGCGGATGCGGCCCATGCGGTCGAGGACCACCCGCAGCGGCTGCTGACCGCCCGGCACCCCGTGGCCGTGCCGCACCCCGAGGTGCGGGTCGTCGGCGCGCAGGGTGCCGGAGCCGACCAGTACCGCGTCGTGCGCGGCGCGTACGGCGTGCACATCGGCGCGGGCCTCCTGGCCGGTGATCCAGCGCGAGGTGCCGTCGGGCGCGGCCGACCGCCCGTCGAGGCTGCCGCCGAACTTCCACGTGACGCAGGGCCGGGCAAGGCGGGTCGCCGTCAGCCACAGCTCGTTGACGCGTTCGGCCTCCGCGCGACGCACGTCCCCGAGCACCTCGACGCCCGCGTCCCGCAGCCGCCGCGCCCCGCCCGAGGCGAGCGCGTTCGGGTCGGGCACCGCGTACAGCACCCGGGACACACCCGCCGCGAGCAGTGCCTCCGCGCACGGACCCGTGCGCCCCTGGTGGTTGCACGGCTCCAGGGTGACGACGGCGGTGGCACCACGGGCCCGGACACCCGCGGCGGCAAGTGCCTCGACCTCCGCGTGCATATGGCCCGCACCCCGGTGGAAGCCCTCGCCCACGGTGTCTCCCGTGGGGCCGAGGATGACGCAGCCGACCAGCGGGTTGGGGCTGGTGCGGCCCGCCGCGCACGCGGCCAGGCCGATCGCGCGGTGCATCGCGGCCAGTTCGGCCGTGGAGGCGGTGGTGGCGGTGGGGGAGGTGGTGGCGGTCCGCTTCGTGATCTCGCCGCCCCTCATGGTGTCTCCGCCAGCCGGAACCCCATCGCGTAGATGTCGCGCGCGTACCAGCCGTGCCTGCGGCGGCACCTGGCCAGATCGCCGAAGCGGGTGAAGCTGCCGCCGCGCGCGATGCGGTAGCTGCCCCGGCGCACCGCGAGGTCGTCGGCCACGGCGGTGCCACCCGGGTACGGTCGGTACGCGTCGGCCGTGTACTCCTCGACGTTGCCCGCCATGTCGTGCACCCCGAAAGGCGAGCGCCCGGCGGGGTGGATACCGATCGGGGTGGTGGTCAGCGGGCCGTGCTCGGCGGTGTTGGCGTGGCCAGGCAGGAACTCCTCGCCCCACGGGAAGTCGCGCCCGTCCCCGCCCGAGGCGGCGTACTCCCACTCGGCCTCGGTCGGCAGCCGGAACCGCCTGCCCGTACGCGCGGCCAGCCACGCGGCGTAGGCGTCGGCGGCCTCCGGCGCGACCGTCCACACCGGATGGTTGCCGCGCCCCTCCTGCCACACCCCGAACGTCCACGAGGTGGGCAGCGCGGTGCTGCCCGTCGCCTCCAGGAAGAGCCGGTACTCGGCGTTGGTGACGGGGTGGCGCGCGATACGGAACGCGGGCAGCGACACCTCGTACACGGGGCACTCCTTGGCGATCCAGTCCGCCTCCACACCCACGTGCCGCCAGCGCGCCGTGACCGCCTCCACCTCGGAGGGGTCCAGGCCCAGCCGTACGGTGGCGGCGGGCACGTCCGCCATGGGCGGGTCGTCGGGACGGATGCGCGGGTCGCCGACGAGGCCGAGCACCGTGCCCGCCGCGTACCGCCGCGCGAAGGACTGCACCGGGTCCTCCGCCACGGCGACGAGGGTGTCGGCGCGCGCGCCGAGCAGGTCGCCGTGCGCGCGCAGTGGCCACGGGGAGGCGGCACGCGGCACGAAGGTGTCGGGCAGTCCCATCGCGGCGCGGTCGGAGAGGGTGTTGGGGTTGGCCATCACCGTCGGCGTGGTGGAACCGGTCATCGAAGCGTTCGTCACGGATGTCACGGATGCCTCCGCTCGCTGGCGGTCGCCGGGGCGCCGCTGAACGGCTCCAGGGGAACCGTTCCGGCGACGGCCCGGTAGCCGTCGTCGTTCAGATGGATGTGGTCCCCGCTGTCGAAACCGGCCCGCACCCGCTCCGGGTCCGCGGGGTCGCGCACGGCCGCGTCGAAGTCGGCGACGGCGTCGAAGTCCGCCAACGCGTCCTGGGAACGCAGCCGTTCGTTGACCGCCACCCGCGCGCGCTCCGCCTCCGGGGTCCAGAGGGGCGAGCCCTTGAACGGGGTGAGGGTGCCGACGACGACGGGCACACCCTCGGCACGCAGCCGCGCCGCGATGGTGCGCAGCCCCTCCACCACCTCGTCGGCCGTGGCGAAGGGCTCCAACTGGAGGTCGTTGATGCCCTCGTACAGCACGGCGCCGCGTACCCCCGACTGCCCGAGCACATCGCGCTCGAAGCGGCCGAGCGCGCTCGTGCCCCGCTGCGGCCGGTCGGTCTCCTGGCCGTCGCGCAGCACGCGGTTGCCGCCGAGCCCCTTGTTCAGCACGCCGGTGCCGCGCGTCGCGGGGGTGTCGGCGAGGCGCCGCGCGAAGGCGTCCGTCCAGCGGCCGTTGCCGTCGACGGTGGAGCCGCCGCCGTCGGTCTGCGAGTCGCCGAGCGCGACGATGGTGCCGCGCGCCTCGGGCCCTCGCACATCGACTCCGGTGAGGAAGAACCAGGAGGTCTCGGTGCTGGTGAAGGACTCGGCGCCGTCCTCGGCCGCGTGGTCGCCGGGTTCCGAGAGGTACGTGTGCTGGTGGGCCAGCCAGTGCCAGGTGACGGGGCCCGTGGCGCGCGGCAGATGCGTGCTGACGAGGAGGTCGGACCCGGCGGGCACGTCGAACCCCAGCGGGTCGCTGTGCTTCTCCGCGCCCGCCGCGACGGTGGTGCCCTTGGCGCCACCGTCGAAGGTGACCTCGCGCAGGCTGCCGGGCACCGCCGAAGCGGGTGAACCGGGTTGGGAGAGTGCGACGGTGGTACGGCCGAGCGCCAGCGGTGTGCTGCCGTAGGCGTGCGAGAAGCGCAGCCGCAGCGAGTCGCCGCCGACGGAGGTGTGGGCCACCATGCGCAGGGTGCGGTCCTCGAAGCCGTCGCGGGAGATGCCGTCGGGCGCTGCGGGTGCGGGTGCGGTGCCCCAGGTGCCGGTCCAGCCGGAGGCACGGTCCGCGCCTCCTGCGCTTCCCGCGCTGGCCGTCGTGGGCGAGAGCAGCGCGGCGCACATGGCGGCGACGCACCCCAGCACGGCCCAGCGCCGCACCGCTTTCCCGGTGCTTCCCCCGTGACCCCCGTTGCCCCCGTTCACGTCAGCTCGTCGGCGTCGGCGTCGGCGTCGGCGTCGGCGGTGGTGGCGGTGGGCGTGCTGCGGAACGTGCCGACGAGGTAGTGGAGCGCGTCCCTGCCCCGTGGCACGGTGCGCAGCTCCACCACGCTGAAGCCGTGCGCGGTGAGCAGCCCGGCCAGCTCTGCCTCGGTAAACTCCCGGTACAGCCGCCGCCCGCCGTTGACGAACAGGTCGCCCCGCTCGGCCGCCGAGTGGAACACGGAGACCGTCAACAGGCCGCCAGGGTGCAGCAGTTCGTGTACGCGCCGCAGATAGGCGGGGTAGCGGTCCGGGTGCTGGTGGTGCAGGCAGCCGTTGTCCAGTACGGCGTCGTACTGCCGTGCCCCGGTCAGCTCGCCCGGCTCCGTCAGCTCCGCTGCCCCGAACCTGGCGCGTCCCGGCCAGCGTGCGCGGAGCCCGGCCCACTCGTCCGATGCGACGAGGTCGATGCCCGTCACCCGGTGGCCGCCCGCCAGCAGGATGGCCGCGTCCCGGCCGTGTCCCGTACCGATGTCGAGGATGTGCGCGTCCTGGGTGTCCGCCAGCGCGGCCAGCAGGATGCGGGGTGTCTCGCGCATGGCCTCCTCGCCGGTCCAGATGTCGCGGCCGTGTGCGTAGTGGTCCGTGAAGTCGGCGCGCAGTACCGCCGCGTACTCCTCGTCGGCGAGCGGCGGCGCCGCGACGGGGACGACGGTGTACGCCTCGGCTATGTCATGTGTGTCCATGCACCTATGGCTCCTGTCGTGTGGGGAGTGCGGCGCGCGCCCTCGTGTGCGGAGCGCGGCGGCGGGCCGTGGGCCGCGGGCGCGGTGACGGTTCGTACCGGCGCACGAGGGCACCACGGCACGACCCGGCACCGCGCCCGGCGCGGCCTGGGGTGAGGAGAGGGGATGGGGGGTGGGCGGCGTCGGGGCACGGAGGGGCCCGGCACCGGGAGAGGAAACGTGAGGGGTGAGAGAGGGGGCGGGGCACCGTCACCCCGCCGACGGGCCCTCAGCCGTCGATGGGGTGCACCCGGCCGTCGTAGGAACCGGCGACGAAACCCTTGCGCTGTGCGTCGTAGGCGAGGCAGGAGATCCCGGCGGTGGTCGGCCGCACGTCGACGGTCCAGCTCCCCTCGGCCCGGTCGTAGAGCGCGACGCGCCCGTCGTAGCTGCCTGTCGCGACGAGGCGGCCGTCGTCCGAGGCCGCCACGCACTTGACCGAGTGGGTGTGCGGGGTGGCGACGTTCTCGGCGCGGCGCTCCGGGTCGAAGAGGCGCAGCACCAGGTCGCGGCTGACGGTGGCGAACCAGCCGTCGGCCAGGCCCACACAGCCGTTGGCGATCTTCTCGTGCGCGTCCTCCACCGTCGCCACCGGCTCCAGTGTGGAGATGCGGTACCAGGTGGCGGACGCGTCGGCTGCCACCGAGAAGAGGAAGTCCCCGCTGACGGCCACACCCTTGACGGCGTTGGCGTGCAGCGGCAGGTCCCGTACGTGCTCGACGCCGCCGTCCGCGGTGAGCCGCAGCAGCAGCCCCTCGCCGGTGTAGGCGCCGACGACCGCGTACCGCTCGCCCTCCCGCTCGAAGGCGACGGCGCAGTTGAGGGGCGAGTGGTGCTGGTACAGCTCCTTGCCCGTCAGCGCGTCGAAGACCTTGCCGAGCTGTCCGCCCGAGAGGACGAGCGGGCCGAGCGGGGTGAGGAAGTTGCACAGGCTGCCCGTGCGTGCGACGAGCGCGCCGTCCCTGCGCACCTCGCCCGCGTCGCCGACGGTGAGGACCTCGCCCGAGTCCGTCGGCAGCACCGCGTTCACACCACCGGTGGGCGCCACCTCGGCGGTCTCCCAGGTGCGGGTGCGGTAGTCGTAGCCCCGGTAGCGGGCGCCGAACGTGGCGAAGACCAGGGTGGTGCCGCCCGCGAAGGCGCACGAGCGCGGCCACACGTCGTCGGGCAGGTCGGTGGCGTCCACCTGCGAGGGTGTGTCGCCGGAGACGTCCCACAGCCGCATCGTGCGGTCGTAGCTGAGGCTGACGAGCAGATCGCGTCCGTCGTCGAGCACCAGCCGTTTCACACCGGCACCGTGCGCGGGGACGACGGTGCGTCCGGAGTCGGCGATGACGATCAGTTCGCCGTCGTCGTTGCCCGCGAAGATGGTGCCGCCGGAGGAGATGGCGATGGTGTCGGTCTCCACACCGTTCATGTCGAGGTCGGCGATCAGTCCGCCGCTCTCCAGGGACCAGCGCTTGATGGTGCCGTCGTCGCTGGAGGAGATCAGCTCGTCGGCGCCGCGTGCCCACTCCACGGAGATGACGTCGGCGGTGTGCCCGGTGAAGGTGGCCAGCAGTTCGCCGGAGAAGTCGTAGACGCGCACCCTGTGATCGCGCGACGCGGTGGCGATCCACTCCTTGGCGGGGTGGAACACCGACATCTCGACGTCGTCCTCCTGCTCCGCGAAGACGGCCTTCAGCCGCAGGTCAGGCACGGTCCACAGGCGGGCCGAGTAGTCGCTGGAGGAGGTGAGGAGGTAGCGCCCGTCGGGCGAGAACTGGCACTGGTTGGCCAGGTGGTCGTGCAGGGAGCGGCTGAGTGCCTTGCCGGTGGCCTGGTCCCAGCAGATGACCTGGTTGTCGTAGCCCGCCGTCGCCACGTAGGCGTCCTGCCAGGCGGCGATGCCGCTGATCGGTCCGAGGTGCTGAATCATATGGCCTCCTCCGCGAACGTGATGGTGTGCCCGCTGTGCTCGACCTTGGCGCGCAGATAGCGGTCGTTGTACGCGGTACGGAAGGTGCCGGTCGGCACCACCTCGTCCACCGCGATGCCCGCGGACTCCAACTGGGCCTGCTTATCGGGGTTGTTGGTGAGGAGCCTGATCCGCTGCACGCCGAGCGCCTGGAGCATCTGCGCCGCCACCCGGTAGTCGCGGGAGTCGTCGGAGAAGTCGAGTTCGCGGTTGGCCGCGAAGGTGTCGAGTTGCAGCTCGTCCTGCACCCGATAGGTGTCGATCTTGTTGTAGAGGCCGATGCCCCGGCCCTCCTGGCGCAGGTAGAGCAGGATGCCGCCCGCGTCGGCGATCATGCTGACCGACTCGTCGAGCTGCGGGCCGCAGTCGCAGCGCCCGGAGCCGAACACGTCACCGGTCAGGCACTCCGAGTGCAGCCGTACCAGGGGTACGGAGGTGACCGGCGCGAAGGTGACCGCGATGTGCTCGCCGTCGTCGATGAGGTCGCTGAAGGTGACCATTTCAGCGGGCTTCCATGTACTCCCGGCCGACACCGGCACGGTGACGCGGGTCCTGACCATCGCCGCGGAGTACGTCCGGGCCGACTCCATCGTCGGCGTCTCGTCGCTGGACACGTTGAGCATGGTTGTCCCTCCCGTGGAAGCGGCGCCGCTACGAGGGGCGGCGCCATCTACACACGATGGGGGGTCAACGGGATTTGCACAGTACGGTGTACCCAGCAGCAGTACCGAAATCTTCTTCGCCGGGCACCGAAGCCTTTTGCGTTACGTAAGTGCCTGCTGAGACCCCCGTGTTGCCTGTGTTTCCCAGGTGGGAGGGCACTCGGGCCGCCGCGTCCTTCACCGGCGCAAGGTGTCGTCAGCGCCCCGCATCACCACCGCATGGCGTCGAAGTCGACGGGCCCTGGCCGCAACTTCCGTGCGCGCTTGGCCAGTTGCCGCAGCCTGCGCGCCATCTCGTCGGACGGCAGCCGCCTGCGGTCGCCGTGCCCCGGCAGCAGCCACTCGAAGCGGAGACTGCCGACGGTACGGTCCAGCGAGGCCGCCTGCTCCGTGATCGAGTACCAGGTGACGTTCGCCGCCACCTCCACGTCGCCCGTCGTCCGCGACCAGTACATGCTGTCGCCGCTGAAGCAGTACCGCTCGTCGGCCACGTAGAGCACGCTGCCCCGCGTGTGCCCCGGCAGCGGGTACGCGGTCACGCCCGCCGCGATACGGACCGGGTCCGTGCCGCGCAGCACCTGGTCGGCGTCGGGCGCCGCGTCGAGGTCGCCCTCGTGGATCCACAGCCGGGCACCGAAGCGGTCCGCGTAGCGGCGGCCGTGCGCGGCGTGGTCCCGGTGCGTGAGCAGCACGTCGGTGATCCGGCCCAGCGCCTCGTAGCGGTCGGCCAGCTCCGTGCTCCAGCGCGGGGTGTCGATCATCATCCGGGTGCCGTCGGCGCGCAGCAGCAGATAGGCGTTGGCGGCGGCGTTGCGGGGCGCGTTGTGGCCGCACAGGTGCACGTGGTCGTCCAGCGCGAGGGGGTACGGGTCCATCGCGGGGTCGAGGCGGTGGGCCGGGTGGCGGATCGAGCGGGTGTGGCAGGCGAAGGCGGCGGCGTAGAGCTGCTGTTCCTCCGCCGCGTCCCGTGGCTGCCGGATCATCTCGGAGCGGCCCCGCTCCTCGCGGATCAGATCGGGCGCGAGCTGGCGCGCCACGTCGCAGTTGGTGCACCGCGAGTCGACGTACCAGCCCTCTTCCGGGGCGGGCGCGGGGGTGGGGGCGGACGTGGCGGCGGGTGCGGGGGAGGGGCCGGTGTCCATGGCGGGGTTCCTTCCAGATGTGCTGGTCGGCGGGGTGCCGGGCGGGTGTGCGGGCCGTTCCAGGGTTTCGGCGCGGGCGGCAAAGCGGAAGGGGGGACAGCGGTTGTGCTTCCCCTGACCAGCGCCTCTCGGCCACGGCCGCGAGTGACGCCCGTAATAGCATGAATGCCCCTTTATATGCTCCTTGTGCGCCCTTCAGTGGACGCGCCTCCGCACACCAGTGGGCCCGGGGGAAACCGAATTCCGGGATGAGCGCGCCGGTCGCTAGGATGAGGGCGGCCCGCACTAGCGCATCGTCACGCAGAGTGCACGAATGCTGGACGTGTCGTGCGTACCAGTTCGTGGATGGCGTTGTATGGCGTTGCTGCGTTCCGTTTGACCGCACCCGCCGCGGCGCCTCCCCAGGGGCCGCAAGATCAATTGGAGCATCCGAGGATGGCTCGACACCTCATCACCAGCGCGCTGCCGTACATCAACGGGATCAAGCACCTGGGGAACATGGTCGGGTCGATGCTCCCGGCCGACGTGTACGCGCGCTATCTGCGCCAGCGCGAGCACGACGTCCTCTACATCTGCGCGACGGACGAGCACGGCACCCCGGCCGAGCTGGCCGCGGCGGCGGCAGGGCTCCCCGTCGACGAGTTCTGCGCCCAGCAGCACGACGCGCAGCGCGCGATCTACGAGGGCTTCGACCTCGCCTTCGACTACTTCGGCCGCAGCTCCTCGCAGCAGAACGTCGAGATCACCCAGCACTTCGCGCGGAAGCTCAACGAGCACGGCTTCATCGAGGAGCGCGCCATCCGGCAGGTCTACTCCGAGGCCGACGGGCGCTTCCTCCCCGACCGCTACATCGTCGGCACCTGCCCCTTCTGCGGCTACGAGAACGCGCGCGGCGACCAGTGCGAGAACTGCACCCGCGTCCTCGACCCCACCGACCTCATCGAGCCCCGCTCCGCGATCAGCGGCAGCACGGAGCTGGAGGTGCGCGAGACCAAGCACCTCTTCCTCCTCCAGTCCAAGCTGGCCGGAGAGGTCGAGCAGTTCATCGACGCGTACGGCGAGGAGTGGCCCGTGCTGTCCTCCTCCATCGCCCGCAAGTGGCTGACGGAGGGTCTCCAGGACCGCTCCATCACCCGCGACCTGGACTGGGGCGTGCCCGTCCCGGCCGACACCTGGCCCGACCTCGCGGCCGAGGGCAAGGTCTTCTACGTCTGGTTCGACGCCCCCATCGAGTACATCGGCGCGACGAAGGAGTGGGCCGACGCCGGCCCGGAGGAGCGGGACTGGAAGTCCTGGTGGTACGAGGCCGACGACACCGTCCGCTACACCGAGTTCATGGCCAAGGACAACGTCCCCTTCCACACCGTGATGTTCCCGGCCACCCAGCTCGGCACCCGCGAGCCGTGGAAGAAGGTCGACTTCGTCAAGTCCTTCAACTGGCTGAACTACTACGGCGGCAAGTTCTCCACCTCCCAGAACCGCGGCATCTTCACCGACGCCGCGCTGGAACTGCTCCCCGCCGACTACTGGCGCTACTTCCTGATGGCCGCGGCGCCCGAGTCGGACGACGCGTCCTTCTCCTGGGAGCTGTTCTCCTCCGTCGTCAACAAGGACCTCGCCGACACCCTCGGCAACTTCGTCAACCGCGTCCTGTCCTTCTCGCGCAAGCGCTTCGGCGACGACGTGCCCGCGGGCGCCGAGCCCGGCGAGGCCGAGCAGCGGCTCGGCGAGGAGATCGCCGGGCTGCTCGCGGAGTACGAGGCCCAGATGGAGGCCCTCCAGTTCCGCAAGGCGGCTGCGGCGCTGCGCGCGCTGTGGAGCGCGGGCAACGTGTACCTGGAGGAGAAGGCGCCCTGGCTGGAGATCAAGACGGACAAGGACGCGGCGGCGCTGACGCTGCGGACGGCCATGAACCTGATCCACCTCTACTCCGTCGTCTCCGAGCCGATCATTCCGGCCACGGCGAAGGCCATGCGTGAGGCGTTCGCGCTCGACGGTGACACGGCACGCTGGGTCTCCGCCGACGAGGCCAGGTCCCTGTCCTCGGTCCCGGCCGGGACGGGCTTCACGGTGCCCCCGGTCCTCTTCCAGAAGATCACCGAGGACGACCTCGCGGCCTATCGCGAACGGTTCGGCGGCGAGCCCGAGACCGCGTAAGCGTGTAGCGGCGCCCCGGTGTGCGTGCGCCTGCCCCGGCGCGGGGTCTGGGCGCCGGGGCAGGCGGGGCCCGTCCCCTGGACCGCTGCCGACGGTTTCCCCAGGGGACGGGGGTAACGGGGGTCAGCTTGGCTGCACCGTCGCGAGTTGGAGTGTGCGTCCGCCGACGAGGGGTGCGGTGAGGATGACGGTGCGGCCCTGGTGTTGCAGGGCCTTGCCGATGCGGGTGTGGCGGGCCTGCCACCAGTGGCGGGGCGCGAGCAGGGTGGAGACGCAGTCGCGTGTCTCCCCGTCGACGGCGATCCGCTCGCCCTTTTCGCGCAGGCGCAGGGCGTGGCAGGCGTGGGCGGTGAGGAGGGTGGCGAGGTTGCCTTCCATGATCTCGATGACCTGGCCTCGCGGCATGGGGCGCGGGTAGCTGGTGAGGAACGCGGGCCCCTGCGGCAGCTCGTACATGAGGCGTACGGCGCGGTCCTGGATGCGGCGCATCACGAAGCGCGCCTGCTGGCCTTCCAGCACGGCGACGGGGAAACCTGACGAGGTGGCCCAGCCGTGAGGGTCGTAGAGGACATCGTCGGGATCGGCGGGGATGAGGACGGTGTGATCGCGAGGCACGGGGCTGCTCCAGGTCGGTGGTGGGTGGGGGTCACGGGTTGCGCACCACGCGCAGGGCGGGTGGCGCTGGGTCGACGGGTTCGGTGTCGGTGCGGCGTTTTCCGGCGCCGGTGAAGACGGTGATGGCGCGGGCGACGGTCTCCCCTGTGACCTCGGCGCGGATCGTGGCCAAGGGGAGATAGGCGCCGTGACCGGGGCAGAGCCACACCGGGTTGTGCCAGGGGTAGCGGGCTGTGGGCAGGTAGCGGACGACGGGGCCCACATGGCCGCCGCCCTCGACCTCGCAGGCGTGGCGGGTCACCGGTGCGTGTCCGTGCTCGCGGTACGGGCTTCGTCCTCGGCCGCGCAGGGGTCGCAGACCTTCACGGGGACGGTGCGTGTGCGTGTCTGCGGGCTGGCGCCCCGCTCGTCGCCGGAGTACAGGTCGAGGACAACCTGCGTGCCGGGGCGCTGGCGGCAGCGGAAACAGCGCTCTGCGGCCCGCCGCGCACACTCGGAGCAGATCTTCACCGGAACAGCGCGCGGGCCTGCCGCATCCCCGGCGGGCAGGACGTAGATCTCCACCGTGCCCGGCAACCGGCGGCAACGCACGCAACGCGGACTCACCGCCCACCCCTGCTCACATCGTCGCGGGGCCCGTGCTCGGCACGGATCACGGCGTCGAGCACCACGTACAGCAGCCGCGCATCCGTGAGCCCGTGCTCGGCCCAGCCCCGCACCCAGTGTGTGAAGGCCGAGCGGGTGCACCAGCCGGGCGGAACCGTCACATGCTGCGCGGTGCTGAGCAGTTGCACCCACGAGGTCTCCGGCACCACCCACCCCCGCGTCGCACCGGGCGGCACCAGCCAGGTGAGCCGACACCCGTACGGGTCCCGGATCACCGCCCCCGACTCCCGCCCGAGCCGCGCCAGCACCCGCTCCCCCAGATACGCGGGCACCTGGACCCCATCCCAATGGACCCCGGCAGGCATCAACTCGGCGACGACCCCGGCAGGCGGTGCCCAAGACGCACCACCGGCTGGGCGGGGAGTCGCGAGCGGGGAGGCAACCCGGTTTGCGCTGCGCTGTTCGTCATCGCGCTCGCCTGCCTCGTACCCGTAGTCGGTCACGCAGCGGTCTCCCGCTACGCTCATAAAATCGGTCACTCGCGGGCTTACCGGGCCTGCCGGGCACAGGCGGCGCTCGCCGGGCTCGGCGAGGGGGAGCCTCTGCGCGCGTAGTTCGGCGGCAAAATGTGCGAGGCCGCTGCTCGCGCTGTCGGTGGTCACGCAGCGATCCCATCGCGGACCGGGACCGCAGGGGATATGACAACCTATGACATGGAGTCGACCATGGGCCGCGCGGTCACCATCACAGGAACCCGCTCCACCGGGCACCGCCCTCACGCCGACTATTCCCGGCTCTTCGCCGACTATCTCGGGCCTTTCGCCCATGGCCGGACGCACTTCTACATCGGCGGCGCCAAGGGCATCGACAGCCTGGCCCTGCTGTGGCTCGCTGAGGAGAGCAGCGCCCTCCTGACCGTCGTCGTGCCCAACACTCTCGACCAGCAGCCCGACGATGCCCGCCGGGCCGTCGCCCGCGCCGGGGAGCGCATCCACGACGTCGTGGAACTGCGCGCCGAGCAGGTCGGTACGGCCGCCTTCCACGCCCGCAACCGGTGGATGGTCGATCACAGCGACATGACCATCGGTTTCCCGCTCGCCGCCGGGCCCCGGTCCGGCACCTGGCAGACCCTCGATTACGCCACCCGGAAGGGGCAGCCGCGCCTGATCGTGCCCGTATAGACAGCGGAACGGGGCACCATACCGGCATGAGCGAGGCGAACTGCGAGGCGGATCGCGCGATGGCGGCGACGACGATGAAGTCGCTGCGCCGCCATCGCGGCATGTCCCTGGCCGATCTCGCACGCGCTCTGCGAGAGCACTCGACCCGCACCGGTCAGCCGCTCGCCGCGAGCCAGGCCAGCGTGCAGCGCACCGTCGCCCGTTGGGAAGCGGCACGGCCTGTCCCGCCGGGCGCGCGCTACCGCCACCTCCTCGCCCTCCACTACGGCCACTCTCCCAGCGGCGAGACGGCGCTCGGGGCCGGCTCGGACTTCGCAGAACTCTGCGACGCTCTCGCGCACTTCGGAGTCGGCGAGGAAGAGCTGCGCAATCTGCGCGACTTGATGGTGCGCATCGCTACGGCGGACGGCTGCGGCCTGCTGGCTCTGCTGTCCCCATCGGTGCGCGCACCGCTCGCCGCCGCGCTCGCCGACCCCACCCGCACCGACGAAGACTTGACGGTGCACCTCGGCGCGCTGGTTGCCGACGTCGACGCACAGGTCAGCTCGATGCCGTTCGCACGGCTCCAGCTTCTCCTCGCTCCCGCCGTCGACGCGTGTCACCGCCTCATCGGCGGTGAGCTGCCCGCCCCGCTGCGGCCCGCGATGCATGAGGTGGCGGCTGCCGCCTTCACCCTCGCGGGGCGCCTGGCCTTCGAGACACGTGATGACGCGGCGGCAGCGGCACTGTACGACGCGGCGACCGCGGCCGCCGCCGTGCTGCCCCCGTGGCGGCGGGCCTCCGTCCACATGAGCCACGCCCTGGTCACCCTGTACGGAACGCCCGGCCGCGACCGGGACGGTCTTCCGCGCGGGCTCGGCCCCGCCCGCGCCTTCGTCGACGCGGCGGTGTGCGACGCCCGCGCGGGCGACAGCGTCACCGTCCGCGCCCGCACCCATGCCCTCCAAGCGGAGATCGCCGCCCGCGCCGGTCAGCGGCGCCACGCCGAGGCAGCCCTGTCCCTCGCCCGCTACGACCTCGGCCAGAACCAGCACGGCGATCCCGTGCCGAGCAGCTTCACGACCAGTCATCTCCAAGGGTTCGAGGGCCTGTACGAGCTGTACGTCGGTGACGCCGAGACCGCGCACCGGCAGTTCGCCGCCTCCGTCGCAGCGCTCACCGCGCCCCGGGAGCAGGTACAGCGCTCCATCGTCCGTGTCGATCAGGCCCTGGCCCGGCTGCGCCTCGGAGACGCCAAGGCGGCCACGGAGCTTCTGCACCTGTGCGTCGAGGCGGCGTCTGGCATGGGCGGCCGGGTGCCCGCGCTCCGGTTGCGCGAGGCCCGCAGGCAACTGCGTCCGTGGCGACGGGAGGGCTTCGTCGCGGACCTGGACGACCACCTCATCGACCTGCTCGGCACCTGACACGCACGCGAGCCGAAGTGCGCGGGCCCGGTGGCGAGCCCGAGTCCGCGTATGCGTGGGGCGGCGCCCCGGTGTGCTGGGGCGCCGCACGTGGGGCGTTCGCGTCTGCTCCGGGTCCGGTTCCGGGCCCGGAACCGCGAGCGCCGTTAACCGGGGGTGGTCAGCGTTGCAGGGTGAGGAGGCCCGGTCGCCAGGGGAGTTGGTTGTAGGGGCCGCCCGCGGTGGGGGACTTGCCCTGGTAGAGGAACTGGAGGTTGCAGGGGTCGATGGTCATGGTCTGGTCGGGGTTGTCGCGGACGAGGTCGCCGTGGCTGATGTCGTTGGTCCAGGTGGCGCCGCTGTTGGCCTTGCCCGCGAAGGGGTTGCTCTCGCTGGCGGCCTGCGGGGTCCACGAGCCGTTGAGGCTGGAGGCGGTGAAGGAGCGGAAGTAGCGTCCGTTCGCGCCCATCGCCTCGACGATCATGAGGTACTGGTTCTGGCCCTGGACCTTGTAGACCTGTACGCCTTCGAACAGGTTGGCCTTCGTGTCGCTCATGACTGTCGTGTACGAGGAGCCGAAGCTGCCGGGGAAGTTCCCGATCGGCATGCTCGCCCGGTAGATCTTGCCGTTGTCGCCGGCGAAGAACAGGTACATGTTCTGGCCGTCGGCGATCAGGGTCTGGTCGATGGGTCCGGTGTCGGAGCCGGAGATGCTGCCGGTGAACAGGGGCTGTGGCGAGGACCAGCCGTTGGGGTTGGTGGGGTCGCTCGATGTGCGGTAGATGAACGGCCACGCGCCCCACTGGTAGGCCAGCACCCAGATGTTCTTGGGCGCGAAGTAGAACAGTGTGGGCGCCACCGCGGCCTGGTTCATCCCGCTCTGGCCGGCCGAGGCCATGTCCGACCAGTTGCTGAAGGGGGTGAACGTCATCGAGCCGTAGGACGATCCCGACACGTTGGACGCGTAGACCAGGTGTTTGCCGTTGTACGTCACGGTGGTGAAGTCCTTGAGCGAGAGCCACCCGTTCGCGGGCTGCGCCAGCACACCCGTCGATGACCACCGGTACGCCGACGGGAGGGAGCACGCGCTGGCGGACGCCTGGGCCGGATTGTTGGCGACGAGCATCGCCGCCAACGCGACCAGGGCCGTCATCGCGGCGGCGAGCACCCCTGGGAGGGTTTTGCGGCTGAATTTTCTTCTGCGCATGAGAACCTCTCGTTCCTTGAGTGAGCGGTTCCGGTCGGCCACATCGGAGGCTGTTCTGACGGTCGACGTGGTGCTCGATACGGCCGGTGGTGGCTGCCGCCGCGTGACGACGCGGGGCCGACGAGGCCATGGCACAGGCATAGCGGGTGGCTCCTTGCGGCTTGGCCGTTTCGATGGGCGTGACCGGAGGCGCGCTGCTGGGCGAGTGGAGCACTTCGGGTGTGTTCGTCATATCGAACATGTGCCGAAGTATCGAGCAACCTGGATGATAGGGAACCGGCGAACGGCGTCAATGCCTCTCACAGAATTCGCGGGCGACGCCGCGGGGACTGTGCCGTGTTCGCGGTCCGCGACGCGGCACAGGCGTCACCCGTGGCCCCGACCACCCGCCCTTCGCGGCCGTATCCCGGGCGAAACCCGGCGGAAACCCCGCGTGCCCGGACAGCGTTCTACGCTCGGATCAAGGGGCGTGCCCGGGCGAACAGGCGGCCGGGGAGCCGAGCCGGGAGGCGACAGAGTGGGGTCCGTGCCGGGAGCGGGACGGCTGCGGCCGGTGGCCGAAGGGGACGTCCGGCTGCGGTACCGGGTGGTGCACGGCTACCGCCGCGCGTACCGCACGGCGGGGGAGGGACCCGCGATGGTGCTTCTCCACGGCATCGGCGACTCCTCGGCGACCTGGAACGGGGTCATTCCCGGCCTGGCCAGACGGCACACCGTCGTCGCCCCCGACCTGCTGGGGCACGGCGCCTCCGACAAGCCCCGCGCCGACTACTCCGTCGCCGCCTACGCGAACGGGCTCCGCGACCTGCTCGGGGCCCTCGGGATCGACCGCGTGACGCTGGTCGGGCACTCACTGGGCGGCGGGGTCGCGATGCAGTTCGCCTACCAGTTCCCCGAGCGCACCGAGCGGCTGGTGCTCGTCAGCACCGGCGGGGTGGGCGTCGAGGTCAACCCCGTGCTGCGCGCGGTCTCCCTGCCGGGCGCCGATCTGCTGCTGTCGGCACTCACGCTGCCGGGGATGCGCCGGCAGACCCGGACGTTCGCCCGGCTGGCGCGGCTGCTCGACACCGATCTCGGACAGGACGCGCCCGACCTGCTCAACCTCGTGGACGCGCTGCCCGACGCCTCGGCACGCAGCGCCTTCATCCGCACGCTGCGCGCCGTGGTCGACTGGCGCGGGCAGGTCGTGACCATGCTCGACCGCTGCTATCTGGCCGAGGGGATGCCCACGATGCTGCTGTGGGGCTCGCGGGACAGCGTGGTGCCCGTACGCCACGCGTACAGCGCGCACGCGGCGATGCCCGGCAGCAGGCTGGAGATCTTCGACGGGGTGGGCCACTTCCCCTTCCACGCCGACCCGGTGGGTTTCCTCGCCCGCGTTGAGGACTTCCTCAACACGACCGACGCCGCCGACTGGAGCGCGGAGCGCTGGCAGGAGCTGCTGCGCGCGGGGCGCCCCGGGACGGCGGCGGGGCGGCCCGACGACGCGTACAACCGCGCCGTCGAACGCGATCTGCGCGAGACGAGCGAGCGCAGCGCGACCTGACGGGCCGGGCCTCCGTCAGCTCTCCCGCTCATACGTCCGCACCGTCACACCGTTGCCGAACGTCCGCACGGAGCCGAGTGCGAAGCGGTCGAGGCGGAAGTCCGAGGCGAACATCCGCATGCCGGAGCCGAGGATCAACGGGTAGGTCTTGATGACGAGTTCGTCCACCTCGTCGCGCAGTTCGCCCGCGAGCCGGGAGCCGCCGCACAGGTAGATGCCGAGTGCGCCCTCCTCGGCCTTCAGCTCACGGACCTTCGCGGCCACGTCGCCGGAGACGATCTCCACCGCCGGGTCCGGCGACTCCTTGAGGGTGTGCGAGGCCACGTACTGGCGCATGTGCGCGTACGGGCTGGTGACGCCGATGCCCAGGGCCAGGTCGTAGCTGGCCCGGCCCTGGATGACCGTGTCGAACCGCTTGTTCTCCAGGTCGTCGATGCCCAGATGCTGCCGTCCGTGGGTGGGCAGGGTCTCCGGGTACTCGGAGGTGAGGAAGTCGAAGTACTCCTCGTCCACGTACTGGGTGAAGAACTCCGCATCGCCGTCCGGGTCCCCGATGAACCCGTCGATCGAAGCGGCGATGAAGTAGCTGAGCTTTCGCAAGCCGGGCTCCCTGTGCTGTTGTCGTGGCTACATATTAGAGGGCTTCGCCTCGGAGGGATGCCGCCCGCCGCCGGTGTCCGTGACCATGCGGACGAGGGTGTCGACCAGCTCGTCGGGAGTGGTGCGCATCTTGTCGGTGCCGAGGTGGCCGCTGAGTTCCATCTCCGCGATGCCGTGGGCACTGGCGAGCAGCAGTGCGCCGTAGTGCTCTGTGTTCCGCTTGCCGACGAGGTCGGTGACGATGGCCAGGAACTCGTCCTGGAAGCGTCCGGCCGCGCGGGCGCGGTCCGCGGCCGGGTCGTCCGCCGGGCCGCACAACTGACGCTGGACGCGGCCGAGTCCATCGCCGAGTCCTTCGCCGAGTTCTTCGGGACGGTGTCCCGGGCGCCTGAACAGCATCTGGTACAGGTGCGGTTGCTCCCGGCCGACGCCGATGAGGATCCGGAGAGCGCCGCGCAGCCTCTCGGCGGCCGACAGCGCGGCGTCGGCACGCAGGGCGTGGACCTGGTCGGCGATCCGTTCCCAGCTCTCGGTCGCGACGGCGGTCAGCAGACTGTCCTTGCCCGTGAAGTGCCGGTACGGCGCGCCCCGGCTCACGCCTGCCCGCGCGCCCACCTCGCGCAGGGTGACGGCTTCGGGGCCGCCGAGGTCGAGAAGCTCGGCGGCCGAGTCGAGCAGGGTGCGACGGGTGGCGGCGGCGGATTCCGCGCGGGTGACCATGGCGCCCATCATACAGTTGACAGCGTCATCTGAATCAGTACGGTAACCAAGATGACAACGTCAACTGAGACTCGACGGCTGGCCGTCGTCACGGGAGCCTCCACCGGCATGGGCGCGTCGGCCGCCCGCGAGCTGGCCCGCCGGGGGTTCCACGTGCTGGCCGGTGTGCGACGCGAGCGTGACGCCGACGCCATCCGCGCGCCCGGCATCGAGCCGGTCATGCTCGACATCACCGAGTCCGAGCAGGTGGAGGCGCTCGCGGCGCGGGTCGCCGACGACCCGCGCACGCTGCACGCGCTCGTCAACAACGCGGGCATCCAGGTGAACGCCCCCGTCGAAACCCTGCCGTTGGCGGAGTGGCGGCGGGTCTTCGAGGTCAACCTGTTCGGCCACATCGCCGTCACCCAGGCGCTCCTGCCCGCACTGCTGCGCGGCAGGGGCCGAGTGGTCAACATCAGTTCGGTCGGCGGCAAGTACGCCATGGCCACATACGGTGCTTACGCGGGTGCGAAGTTCGCCCTGGAGGCCGTCAGCGACTCGCTCCGCCGTGAGGTGGGGCCGCTGGGCGTACAGGTGGTCGTGGTCGAGCCCGGCGGCGTCCGCACGGAGATCGCCGCCCGAGGGGCCGCGACGGCGAACGACCTGGCGGCCCGGATGACACCGGAGCAGCACGAGCGCTACGGCGACCTGGTCCGGGCGAACAACAAGCTGATGGCCTCGGGCACCGCGTCGGGTCTGACCGCCGACGCCGCCGCCCGGGTCATCGCGAAGGCCGTGACGGCCCGCCGGCCACGCACCCGCTACACCGCGGGCCGGGACGCCGCCCTGGTCATGCGCCTGGGCCCGATGCTGTCCGACCGCGCGCTCGACCGCGTCCTGGCCGCCAACCTGCGCCGCCACTACCCGAAGGGAGCCACGGCACGGCCCGCCGCGAACTCCGCCTCGCCCCCTCTTTGACCCGGGCGCACCCTCGTTGACCCGGCCGCACACCGCCGCCCGGCCCACTTCGCGGGGACCGGGCGGCGGTCGGCGGGGTGCTGTCGTGCGAACCGTGTCACGTGCTCACGGGTTGATGTTGATTTTGAAGGTGGAGGTGGTGTTCTTGACATCCTGTGCGTTGCCGCTCATGCGCAGGCCGTTGAAGGTGACCTCGCCCACCGCCGGGCCCTGCCCCGCCTCGGGCATCTCGTTGGCCCAGATGCCGAAGCCGGACTTGGCGTCGTACTCGTCGCCGCTCTTGCGCGCTCCGGTGATGGAGATGTCACTGAACACGGTGTCCTTGACGGGGAACTGCGGCTGCCCTCCCACATAGTTGGTCTGGAACATGACGCCGTGGTACGTCGGATCGACGATGTCCACGTTGTTGACGCGGATGCCCTGGAACACCTTCGAGGCCGAGAAGCACCAGATCCCGGGGAAGGTCTGGGAGCCCCAGAAGTGGCCGCCCGCTCTGATGATCGAGATGTTGTCGAAGGTCGTCGGATCGGTGCCGAAGCCGTTCATCGGGTAGCCGAAGTCCAGTGAGCTGATGGTGATTCCGGAGTACACCAGCGTGTCCGCGATATGGATGTTGCGGAAGGTGTTGTTGTAGCCGCCGTAGACGGCCACACCCGCCGCGCGCCAGGTCAGGATCGACGTCAGGTTCTCGTAGACGTTGTCCTTCATGTCGGCCCCTCCCGCGTCGATCGCCGAGAAGAGCGCGAAGCTGTCGTCACCCGTGGCCCGCGCCTCGTTGTTGGAGACGAGGTTGTCGGTGCTGCCGTTCGTCATGTTGATGCCGTCGGCGAACATGTTGCGGATACGGGAGTTCTTGATCGTCACCTTGTCGGTGTTCGCGCCCCAGTAGAGGCACACCATGTGCTCGTTCCACACGTTGTCGATGACGATGTCGGAGACGTTGGAGAAGTCGAAGACCTTCCCAGGGCCGTCGATGCGTGAGGTGTAGTTGCCGAAGTAGGCGAAGTCCGAGAACGAGGAACCCTTCGCCGTGTTGTCGGCGCGGAAGCCGATGTCGGTGTTCTCCTGGCCCGACGGGGCGTGGAAGCGGGTGTACCACGGCCCGGCGCCCACCACCTTCACGGCCTTTCCGTAGACCTGGAACTTGCTGGACGTCTGGTAGTCGCCCGCGGGCAGGTACACCCCGACGAGCTTCCCCGTGGTGTCCATCCGCACCCGGTCCAGCGCGTTCTGCACGTCCTGGTGGCTGAACCCGGCCGGGACCGCGTACGCGGCGGGATCCGGGTTGGGGTTCTGCGTGGCCTGTTCCAGGCTGACGAAGTCGATCGCGTACTTCGAGGTGTTGGCGCTGTTCTTCTGGAGCTTGATCTTGCTGCCCGCCGGGACAGTCTTGCCCAGCATGACGTTGGCCTCGTCGTAGATGTGCCGTGCCGGGCCCGCGCTCGGCGAGTTGCCCGGACCGGCCTCGGCCCCGTACAGCCAGGCGTACTTGGAGGTGAGGTCGATGGACTTGAGGAACGCGCCGTCGACGTAGACGTTCAGCGTCGCGTCGATGCCACCGCCGCCCGGCGCGTCCGGGATGGAGAAGCGGGTGACCAGCGTGTTCGTGGCGGCCTTGGCCGTGAACTCCACCGACTCACCGGTGTTGTCGAGGGTCACGGCCTTGCGCCCGGACGCCTCGCCCGCGACATCGCCGACGGTGCGGTTGGGCCCGACGACCTTCGCGCCGCCGCCCGTCGCGCCGTCCTCCGCCTCGTACGTGTCGTACGGCATGTCGGCGCCGCGCCCCACGAAGAGGGACTCGGTGCGGGTGTTGTTCTCCCGCTTGACCGGCAGTTCGTTGGCGTCGTCCGCGACGACCGTCTTCACCGAGAACTTGCCGTTGGCCGCCGTCCATGTGCCCAGCCGCACCGGCTCCGTGGTGCTGCCCTCGCCGATCGTGCCCGTGTGGGAGCCGGTGAGGGTGCGCACGCTCTGGCCCTTGTCGTCGAACACCTCCAGGGAGATGCCGTGCGCACCGTCGGCCGAGGCACGTGTGCCCTGGTTCTTCAGCGCGACGGAGAAGGTGACGGTGTCACCGCTCGACGGCGAGCCCGGCGACCAGCTCACCTGGGGGACCAGGTCGGAGCTGGAGACGGGCTTGACGACCAGCGGGTCCGGGCTGGTGTAGGTGTTGTTGGTGTCGTTCTGCTCGATGACCTCCTCCGCCTCGTCCACGACGGCGCTCAGCGTGTAGCTGCCCGCCTCCCGCTCGCCGATCTCCTTGCTGACGGTCGTCGACGCACCGGCCGCCAGCGCGCCCACCGAGGCGGTGCCGACCTTGGTGTCACCGAGCCGGAAGGCGACATCGGTTGCCGGGGACGCCTCGGTGCCGCTGTTGCGCACCGTGGCCGACAGGGTCACCTTGTCCGTCTCGACGGGTGCCGAGGGCGAGGCGGTCAGACCGGTGATCTCCAGGTCGGGGTTGGGCGCGGCCACGCCGTTGACCTGGAACTCCGCGATCTGCCCGGCCGGTGCGCCGCTGTTCGCGGTGAACTTCAACTGCACGTCGGCGACCCGCGCCCCGACGGGAACCGTGACGGTGTTCCCGCCGGACGGCTTGAACGCGTACTCCTTCGCGGCCACCAGGCTGCTGTACGAGGTCGCCTTCTGCTCGCGGCCCAGCACCTGGATCGTCTGGGTGCGGTCGCCCCAGGCACTGTCCGGGTTGAGCTTCAGCACCAGCTCGCTCACGTCCGCGTTGGCGCCCAGCTTCACGGTGAGCGTCTGCGGATAGCTGCCGCCCGCGCCCTCCCAGTACGTCGAGGTCTTGTTGTCGTTCGCGTTCTCCGCGACGTAGGTGTGCACATACGACGACGCCGTGATCGGCTTGCCGACGGCCAGGTTGGACCCCTCACCGGAGGACCCGGTGCGGGTGACGGTGTTGCTCTCGGGCGACTGGTTGCCCGCCGCGTCCCTGGCGCGCACGTGGTAGGAGACGGTGGTGCCCGCCGGCTGGGTGGTGTCGGTGTACGTGGTGACATCGCCCGCGACACTCTTGAGCAGTTTGTTGTGCGCGTAGATGCCGTATCCGGTGACCTTCACGTTGTCGCTCGACGGCTGCCAGCTCAGCTTGATCTGCCCGGCGGCCGGTTCGCTGAGCGTCAGCCCCGAGGGTGCGGTGGGTGCCTGTGTGTCACCGCCCGAGCCCTCGCGGGTGACGGTGTCGCTGTCAGGCGACTGGTTGCCCGCCGCGTCCCTGGCGCGCACGTGGTACGAGACCGTGGTGCCCTTCGGCTGAGTGTCGGTGTACGCGGTGACATCGCCGCCCACGCTGGTGCGCAGCTCGCCGTTGGCGTAGATGTCGTAGCCCGTGACCTTCACATTGTCGGTCGCGGCCTCCCAGGTGAGCCTGATCTGCCCGTCGGACGGCTCGGTGTACGCCAGCTTCGCAGGCGCCGACGGTGCCTGGGTGTCGCCGCCCGTCGGGCCGTAGACCTCCAGCTCGGCGAGCTGCCCGGCGTGCTGGACGGTGTTGGCGCTGACCTGCACGCGTACGTAGCGGGTCGTGGTGGTGTCGAAGGGGATCGTCACCGTTCCCTCGTTCGCGGGCTCGAAGGTGTAAACCTTCGAGGCCGACAGATCCGAGAACGTCTCCCCGTTCTGGCTGCCCTGGAGCTTCAGCGTCTGCTCGCGGCTCTCCCAGTGCGCGGGCAGCCGCAGGGTGACGCGGTCCACGCGCACAGAGGCGCCGAGGTCGGCCTGGATCCACTGGGGGAGGTCGCCGTTCTTGCTCTCCCAGTAGCTCTTCCGGTCGCCGTCGCCCGCGTTGGCCGCCGCGTAGGTCTGTGTGACGCTGCTGGCCGTGAGCTTCTTGCCCTCGGCGAGGTTCGCCGTGGACTCCCCGGCCCCGTGCACCTCCAGTTCGGCGAGCTGCCCCGCCTTCCAGCCCGTGTTGGCCGTGATGTTCAGCCGTACGTAGCGGGTCTGGGCCGCGGGGAAGGACACCTTCACGGTGTTGGCCGCACCGGGGGTGAAGGAGCGCTCGGCCGAGGCGTCGAGGGTCGTGAAGCTCGTGCCGTCCGCGCTGCCCTGCACGGAGAGGGTCTGCTTCCGCGCCTCCCAGCCCGGCGGGAGCTTGAGGACGACCTCGTCCACGCGGGTGCTCCGGCCGAGGTCGGCCTGCACCCACTGCGGGAAGCCGCCGCCCCCGCCCTCCCAGTACGTCGACGCGTCGCCGTCGGTGATGTGCGCGGCGCCGTGCGCGCTCTCGGAGCCGCTCGCCGACGCCTTCTTGCCCGCCGCGAGGTCGGGTCCGCCCACGGCCGAGGCGGTGAGCGCGGGCACGCCCACCAGGGCCATGCTCGCGGCGACGAGGACGGCAGCCGCGCGCCGCGCCCGCCGCCCTCCGCGCAGGGTGCGACGGAGCCGGTGCCTCAGCCGTTCGCCCGGCCGTTGTCGTTCCGGGGGAGGTCCGCTCGTTGGTCGTCTTCGCATCTGTCTCTCCTCCTGTTCGCTGTTCGCCGTGCGGGAGTGATCCGTGCTGTACGGAAGCGGGGCGGGGGCTGGGGCGGGGCGTCCGGCGTTCCGGCGGGACGCGTCAGGCGCGGAGCCAGGCCGCCGTGTCCCGGGGGAGGCGGCCGTCCCCGTCCAGGGGGCCGCTCGTGAGCAGGACGCCGGTGTGACCGGGGAGCGCGGTGGGCTCGTCGGCGAGGTTGACGACGCAGACGAGCCCTTCGGTACGGGTGAAGGAGAGGACGCCCCGCTCGGCGGGGAGCCAGCGCAGCGGCCCGTCTCCGAAGCCCGGTTCCGTGCGCCGGATGCGCAGGGCCGCGCGGTACAGGCTCAGCATCGAGCCGGGGTCAGCGGTCTGCCGGTCGGCGGCGTAGGACGGCCAGTCCTCGGGTTGCGGCAGCCACGGCTCGCCCGTCGAGCCGAATCCTGACCAGGGCGCGCCCTCGCTCCAGGGCAGCGGCACCCGGCAGCCGTCGCGTCCCGGGTCGGTGCCTCCGGTGCGGAAGTGCATCGGGTCCTGGATGCGGTCGCGGGGGATGTCGGCCTCGGGCAGGCCCAGCTCCTCGCCCTGGTAGAGGTACACGGAGCCGGGGAGGGCGAGGGAGAGCAGCGCCGCCGCGCGGGCTCTGCGGGTGCCGAGAGCCAGGTCGCTGGGGGTGCCGAACTCCTTGGCCGCGAAGTCGAATCCGGTGTCGGCACGGCCGTAGCGGGTGACGGTGCGTGTCACGTCGTGGTTGCACAGCACCCAGGTGGCCGGGGCACCGACGGGGGCGTGCTCGGCGAGGGTGTCGTCGATGGCGGCACGCAGCTTCACCGGGTCCCAAGGGCAGCTCATGAACGCGAAGTTGAAGGCGGTGTGCAGCTCGTCGGGGCGCAGATAGCGGGCGAAGCGCTCCGAGTCCGGCAGCCACACCTCGCCGACGAAGATGCCGCCGAACTCGTCGGCGACGGCACGCCACGAGCGGTAGATGTCGTGCAGCTCGTCGCGGTCGATGTAGGGGTGCGGATCCCTGCCTTCGACGAAGTCGGGCAGCGCGGGGTCCTTGGCGGGCAGCGCCGCCGAGTCGATACGTACGCCCGCCGCGCCGCGCTCGAACCAGAACCGCAGCACGTCCTCGTGCTCCTCGCGCACGGCGGGGTGCGCCCAGTTGAGGTCGGGCTGCTGCGGTGTGAACAGGTGCAGATACCACTCGCCGTCGGGCACCCGGGTCCACGTCTCACCGCCGAACTGCGAGGGCCAGTCGTTGGGCGGCAGCTCGCCGTGCTCCCCGCGCCCGGCCCTGAAGTGGAACAGCTCGCGCTCGGGGCTGCCGGGCCCGGCGGCCAGCGCGGCACGGAACCAGGGGTGCTGGTCGGAGACATGGTTGGGGACGATGTCGACGATGCTGCGGATGCCGAGCTGCCGTGCCTCGGCGATCAGCTTCTCCGCCTCGGCGAGGGTGCCGAACGCGGGGTCGATGGTGCGGTAGTCGGCCACGTCGTAGCCGCCGTCGGCGAGCGGGGAGAGGTACCAGGGCGTGAACCACAGCGCTTCGACGCCCAGTTCGGCGAGGTAGGGGAGCTTCGCCCGTACGCCCGCGAGGTCGCCGGTGCCGTCGCCGTCGCCGTCGGCGAAGCTGCGGACGTACACCTGGTAGATGGCGGCCGAGCGCCACCAGTCGTCGGTGGCCTCTGCCGGACGGTTCGCTGCCACGTGTGGGTCCTTTCGGGCGTGGGCGGTGGGCCCCGCGGCCTGTGCTCGCCGGGGACGGAGGGTGGGACGTGCGGTGTGGAGCGGGACGGCGCGACGGGGGAAGGGCTCAGCCCTTGGTGGCTCCGGCGCCGATGCCCGCGATGATGTGCCGCTGGAAGACGAGGAACAGCGTGACCATCGGGACGCTGGCGATGACCATGGCGGCGATGAGCTGGCTGAGCGGCATGGCCTGCGCCTGCTGGACGAGCGCGACGCTGATCGGCAGCTTGGTGGTGTCGGAGAAGACCATCAGCGGCCAGAGGAAGTCCTGCCAGACCGCGACCAGCGCGAAGATCGAGACCACGCCGAGCACGGGGCGCGACATGGGCAGCACGATCGACCAGAGTGTCCGCAGCCTGCCCGCGCCGTCGATCTCGGCGGCCTCCAGCACGTCGCGGGGCAACTGGTCGAAGAAGCGCTTGAGCAGGTAGAGGTTGAAGGCGTTGGCGACGGCGGGCAGCCAGATCGCCAGCGGGTCGTTGAGCAGGTTGGTGTGGATGAGCGGCAGATCGGCGACCGTCAGATACTTCGGTACGACCAGCGCCTGGCCCGGGACCATCAGCGTGGCCAGGATGCCGCCGAGTATCACCTTGGAGAAGGCGGGCTTCAGTCTGGAGAGCGCGTAGGCGGCGGCCGTGCAGAAGACGAGCTGGAGCAGCCACGCGCCCGACGCCTGGAGCACCGTGTTGGTGAGGTGTCTGGCCAGGCCCATGCTGGCCCACGCGTCGGCGTAGTTGGTGGGGTCGAACTTCTCCGGGAACAGCGTCGGCGGTGTGCGCACCAGCTCGTCCGGGTGCTTCGTCGCGCCGGAGACCATCCAGTAGACGGGGAAGAGGAAGGCCAGCGCGAAGGCGAGGACGACGCCGCTGAACACGCTCCAGTAGGCGGCCCTGCCCCGGCGGCTCGCGAGGGCGAGCGGCGAGACGAGGGTGCGCACGGCACGGGCCCGGTCCTGGGCGCTGGTTCCGGTTCTCGCACTTGCTCTTGCTCGGGTTCTGGCACTCATCAGTCCGGGTCTCCTGATCTGGTGAACCGCAGATAGAGCGCGGAGAAGGCGCTGAGCAGGGCGAGCAACAGCACGCTGAGCGCGCAGGCGCCGCCGAAGTCGTTGTAGAGGAAGGCGTACTTGTAGATGAGGTAGAGCACGGTGACCGTCGAGTTCTCCGGGCCGCCACCGGTGATCACGAACGGCTCGGTGAAGATCTGCATCGTCGCGATGATCTGAAGCAGCATCAGCATGAGGATGATGAAGCGGGTCTGCGGGACGGTGACGTGCCGTACGCGCTGCCAGATGTTCGCGCCGTCCAGCTCGGCCGCCTCGTACAGCTCGCCGGGTATGCCCTGGAGCGCGGCGAGGTAGATGAGGACGGTGCCGCCCATGTTGGCCCACGTCGCGACGATGACGAGGGAGACGAGGGCGGTGTCGGCGCCGTTGGACCAGTTCGAGGTCGGCAGGTGCAGGAAGCGCAGCGCCTCGTTGGCCAGCCCTGCGCCCGGATCGTAGAACCACTTCCACAGCAGTGCGCTGACCACGGGCGGGATCATGACGGGCAGATAGACCACGACGCGGAAGAACGCCCTGGCGTGCCGCAGTTCGTTGAGCACCAGCGCCATGAGGAACGGCACAGCGAACCCGATCAGCAGCGCGAGCACCGTGAAGGTGAGGGTGTTGCGCCAGGCGGCGGCGAACTCGGGGTCCTGGAAGACGCGGGTGAAGTTGGCGGTGCCGACCCACTCGGGGGCCGCGCCCGGGGTGTACTTCTGGAAGGCGATGACCACGGCGCGGATCGCCGGGTACCAGGAGAACAGCGCGAAGCAGAGCAGGCCGCCCGCCAGGAAGGCGTAGGCCCTGGCCTGGTCGCCGAGCCTGCGGCGCAGCCGCGCGCGCCGCCCGCCGGGTCCGGTTCCCTGCACAGGGCCGTGCCCGCTCCGGCCCCCGTGTCCCGCGCGACGGGAGGGCGGGGCGCCGGGGAGACCGGGTGCGGCGGACGGCGGCGGGGTCGCGTGGGCGGGGGGCGTCGAGCCGCCCTGGACGGTCTTCACCGGCCTCAGCCCCTGGCCAGCACGCCGTCGATCTTGCTGTCCGCTTCCTTGAGCAGCGCGTCGATGTCCGCGTCCTTCTTGGTGAGGACAGCGGAGACGGCGCCGTCGAGGACGGAGTAGATCTGCTGTGCTTTGGGCGGCTCGATCTTCATCGTCAGGTCCTGGTTGCCCTCGACGAACGAGCGGTAGTTGCCGACCGGCACGTTGGCGTACTTCTTCTTGATCTCCTGGTCCTTGGCATCGCTCTCGCCGCTCCACAGCCGTGGCTCGGGCAGGCCGACGGGCGTCTTGAGCTTCGCGGCACGCTCGTAGTCACCGAGGAAGCCCTGTCCTGGGGTCAGGAACATGTGGTCGATCCACTTCAGGCCCGCGCGGATCTGCTCCGGGCTGGCTTTCTTGTTGAACATGTAGCCGTCGCCGCCGATGAGCGTGCCCTCGCCGCCGGGCATGGGCGCCAGCGCCAGGTCCTTGTACGAGCCCTTGAACTGCTTGACGATCAGCGGGATGTTGTCGGGCGCCGCGAGGTACATGCCGAGCTTGCCCGAGCCCATCATCTGCTGGACGTCGTTGATGATGAGCAACTGCTTGCTGCCCATGGAGTCGTCGCGCCAGCGCATGTCCTTGAGGTTCTGGAGCCACGCCTTGCCCTCGGGGGTGTTGACGGTGGCCTTCTTGCCGTCCTCGCTGACGACGTCGCCGCCCTGTGCGTAGACGCCCGCGGTGAAGTGCCAGCCGCCCTGGTTCTGGGCGCTGTAGTCGGCGTAGCCGACGTAGTCCTTGCCGAGGCCCGCGATCTTCTTGGCGGCTGCCCTGACCTCTTCCCAGGTGGTGGGGGGTTTGTCGGGGTCGAGCCCGGCCTTCTCGAACAGCTCGCGGTTGTAGAGCAGGCCCATCGAGTAGTTGGTGCGGGGGATGCCGTAGACCTTGCCGTCGACCGTGTAGATGTCTTTGAGCTGCCGCTGGATGTCCTCGTACCCCTTCAGTTCCTTGAGGTACGGGGTCAGATCGGCGGCCTGGTCGATGTCGACGACGTGCTCGGCGTCGGTGAAGTACGTATAGAAGACGTCCTCCATCTGCCCGCCGGAGAGCTTCGCCTCGAAGGTCTTGGGGTCCTGGCAGGGGAAGGCGTCGTGGACGGTGACGTCGATGTCCGGGTTCAGCTTCTCGAACCGCGCGACGTCCTGCTCGAAGATCTTCCGGTCGGTCTTGGCGCTCTTGGGCGGCATGCAGTTGGCGGTGATACGGGTCTTGCCCCCTGCCGCGTCGTCACCGCCGGCGCCGCACCCGGCGAGGGCCAGCACCAGCGCGGACGCGGTCAGCGGGACGAGGACGATACGCGTACGGCCGAACCCGGAGCTTCTCATCGGTGGACCCCTCTTGGGCAGGAGCGTGGGAAGCCCACAGCCCAACGCTGTGTGGCGGGCCACACTCAAGCACCGCCCACAGAAGAGCGCAAGATGTCGCGCGAGAAGTGAAATTGCCTGACAACTACCTGAGGGAGTTCCGCGAGACCTGTGCCGTAGAGCCGCGCACCACCAGTTCCGGCTCGAAGAGCAGCTCGCCCGGCGGCACCGAACCGCCCTGGATCTGCGCCGTCAGCATCTCCACCGCGGCCCGTCCCATCGCCTCGATGGGCTGGTGCACCGTGGTCAGCGGCGGCTCGGTGCAGCTCATGAAGGCCGAGTCGTCATAGCCGACGACCGACACGTCACCCGGCACGTCGAGACCCCGCCGCCGCGCGGCGCGCACGGCCCCCAGCGCGAGCGGGTCGCTGGCGCACACCAGGCCCGTCACGCCGCGCGCGAGCAGCCGCGATGCCGCGGCCTGGCCGCCTTCGAGGGAGAACAGGGCCCGCTCCACATACTCGTCGGGCAGCTCCCCGGCCGCCGTGCCCGTACCCGCCCCCGTGCCCGCACTGGCGCGGGCGCACGCGCGGGCCGCGGCCAGCTTGCGCTGCGAGGGCACATGGTCGGACGGGCCGAGCACCAGACCGATGTGCTCGTGCCCGAGCGAGACCAGGTGCCGCCACGCCTGCTCGACGGCCACCGCGTCGTCGCAGGCCACGCAGGGGAAGTCGAGGTGCTCGATGGCCGCGTTGATGAGGACGGCGGGGATCTTGCGCTCCGCCAACTGCTGGTAGTGGCCGTGCGGCGCGCTCGCCTGCGCGAACAGCCCGCCCGCGAACACCACGCCCGACACCTGCTGCTGGAGCAGCAGTTCCACGTAGTCCGCCTCGGACACGCCGCCCTTGGTCTGGGTGCACAGCACGGGGGTGAGGCCCTGCTGCGCGAGGGCGGCGCCGATCACCTCGGCGAAGGCGGGGAAGATCGGGTTCTGCAACTCGGGGAGGACGAGGCCGACGAGCCGGGCCCGCTCGCCGCGCAACTGCGTCGGCCGCTCGTACCCGAGCACGTCCAGCGCCGACAGTACGGCCTGCCGCGTCGCGTCGGAGACCCCCGGCTTGCCATTGAGGACCCGGCTGACCGTGGCCTCGCTGACCCCGACCTTCTTCGCCACCTGAGCAAGTCGTCGCGTCATGAACGCAAGAATAACGCAACCTATGCAAGTGGCTTAAGCGGCTTGAGCAAGTGGCACAAGCGGCTGCGCGGCGTTCCACGGGGGTGTGGGGGAGTGATGCGTACCGGTGCCGCATCATGAGGCCATGTCCAGGAAGAGTCCCCGCAGGTCCCGGCGTCCCGCCCGCTCAGCCGCCTCCGCTCCCGCGCCCGCCCGCGCCCTCGCCCAGGAGGCGCCGTGCCCCTGCGGGCTGCCTGCCGCGTACGGGGAGTGCTGCGGGCGGTGGCACGCGGGACAGGGCGCCGCGCCGACGGCCGAGGCGCTGATGCGCTCCCGGTACGCCGCGTTCGCCGTGCGCGACGAGCCGTACCTGCTGCGCACCTGGCACCCGCGCACCCGCCCCGGACGCCTCGGCCTGGACCCCGCCATGCGGTGGACGGGCCTGGAGATCCTGGAGACCACGGGCGGCAGCGGCTTCCACACCGAGGGCACCGTCACCTTCCGCGCCCGCTTCACCGCCGGTGGCGAGGCCGGGTCCGAGGCCGGGTCCCTCCACGAGTGCAGCCGTTTCGTGCGGCACGAGGGCGCGTGGGTGTACCTGGACGCGGTCTTCGCCGAGTAGCGCGCCGCCCGCCCTCACCTCCTCTGAGCCCGACTTCCGTGTGGCGCGCGCGAGTTGGGGCTACGCGCGTTGCGTGATGTGACATGAACACGTCTCGCGATGGGTATTCGGTCTTCCAACTACCCCCCACAACACCCATACGAGGTGCCATGAAGCCGCAAAGATGGGCGGCTGCCGCAGCAGCCGCAGCCGCGTTCTTCGGACTCACCCTCACCGCGGGCGCCACTCCCGCCGCCGCCCAGGAGGCGGCCCCCGCCTATGTCGCACTCGGCGACTCCTACTCCTCCGGAGTCGGCGCGGGCGACTACGACCCCGACAGTGGCGACTGCAAACGCAGCGCCAACGCCTACCCCCAGCTCTGGAGCGCGGCGAACGCGCCCTCCTCCTTCGACTTCGTCGCCTGCTCGGGCGCGACGACCGACGATGTGCTCTCCGGCCAGCTCGACGCGCTGAGCGACGCGACGGGCGTGGTCAGCATCAGCATCGGCGGCAACGACGTCGGCTTCGCCGACACCATGACCACCTGCGCGCTCAACGGTGAGGCCGCCTGCCTGGAGCGGGTGGCCGAGGCCCGCGCGTATGTGACCGACACCCTCCCCGCACGCCTCGACGGTGTCTACGACGCCATCAAGGCCAAGGCGCCCTCGGCGAAGGTCGTCGTCCTGGGGTACCCGCGCTTCTACCAGCTCGAAGGGTCGTGCGACGCGGGCCTGAGCGAGGCGTCGCGGGCCGCCATCAACTCCGCCGCCGACGACCTCAGCACCGTGACCCAGGACCGCGCCACCAGTCACGGGTTCAGCTACGGCGACCTGCGCCCGGCCTTCACCGGGCACGAGATCTGCTCGTCGGACTGGTGGCTCCACAGCGTCAGCGTCCCCGACGTCGGCCAGTCCTACCACCCCACGGAAGAGGGCCAGTCCGGCGGCTACTACACCGTCATGGAGGGGCTGGTCTAGGGGGTGTCTTCGGAGTCCCGTCTGGGTCGCGGGGCCTGGCACGCACGCTCGCGACGTTGTCGGTCGTCAGCGCAGCCCTCCCCCAGGCCCTGCGGGCTGGGCGGTGCCCCCTGCGCTTTCCTCCCTCCGCCTTGCGACCGCACGCACCAGACCCCGTGACCCCCGGCCTGGCGGCCGGACGACGCTACTCCGAAGACACCCCCTGGCCGTACGGGGGCGCCCGGAATCCCTGTGGGCGCCTTCTTCGCCCGCCCGGCCTTCGGGTTCCGTGCCGCCTAACGGGCCGTCGGGGACAGCGGTCGTGACCGTCGTCCCCGACGGCAACGGCGTTCCGGAAACCGGCCATCCGGCCGGAAGTTGCCCGTCGGCCGAAGTGGACCCGTGGCAGGGGCCACGCGTCCGGCGGGCCGGACGCGTCCCGTCTCGGCTCCTTCACGCGGACGCGCCCCGGCGTTCGCGGAACCGGCGCCTCCGCCCCCTGTGACGGTCGCTTCACCAGTACCCGCGCGATGCCTGAGATGCCGCTCCGACCAGCCGGAACACGCCCTTGTGACCCCCTTGCCCCGGTGACATGCTGCGCCCCCGCCCCGGCAAGCGACCGGGTGGACTTCCGATGCCCGGCGGGTGACCGGCCGGGGCTCGTCCCGGAGGGGGAGACACCATGCGCATGATCTACTCCGACAGGGGGCCGTCGCCGCTCGACGTGCAGAAGCCGACGGGCGAGCGGGACTCCACCGCGGGGAAGTGGGGCGCGTTCAGCATCGAGACCTTCGCGAGTGCGAGTTCGCTGCGCCTGACGCACGAGGACGCGACGGGCTTCCTCGACTACCTGTTGCAGTTCAGCGACCGCAACTTCTGGTTCGCCGACTCCGGCGTCGCCGTGTGGGCCTACGAGGAGACGTACGACAACTGGCAGGACCGCTACGGCATGGACGCCGTCATGGCCGCCTACCACTCGGGCCACGGCACGATGCTCGGCGACGGCACCTTCGTCGCACCGATGGGCGCGAAGTGGGACAACCGCACCGACGCACGCTCGAACACGATGAAGCTGGGCAACGAGAAGGTCAACTACGTCTTCTGGTCGACCTGTCTCTCGTGCCGCGTCCTCGACGGACACAGCCCCGTCCGCACCTGGGGAGGCCCCAACCTCGGCTTCCGGATGCTCTTCGGCTTCGAGACCGTCAGCATCGACAACGCCAACTACGGCAAGTTCTTCTGGGAGGAGTGGCGGAAGAACAAGACGTTCGCGCAGGCGTGGCTGGACGCGAGCTGGCGCATCTACACGCGCCAGGCACCCTCCGTCACCGCGTGCGGCGCCACCCGCGACGAGGCCGTCAACAGGCTCAACACCGAACGGCTGCTCTCCGCCGACCACGTGCACGACGACTGGTACGCGTGGCGCTGGTACAACGCGAGCACCAGCGTGCGGGAGGCGACGCTCGACGTGCCGTCGCAGCCCTCGGTCGTCGAGCTGGCGCCGCGCAGCCCCAGCGAGGAACTGGCGGCGCTCGGACAGCGCGCCGACTTCGGGCAGCGGTCGCTCGCCGAGGTGGAGATCGACCGGCTCGGCGTCGCGAGCGCCACCGAGGGCGAACGGCAGATCGCCACGGGCCCGCAGGCCAGCCGCTGGCTCAAGCTCGCCGACGCGAACCTCGCGAACCGCGAGGCCATCGACGAGGAGCGCGCCATCGACATCGCCCGTGACTTCGCGCGGCGGCAGCACGAGCAGGGACTGGGACAGGGAGCGGGACAGGACGGCGACCTCGTCCTCGACGGCGTCCACCACCTGATGCAGTGCTGCGGCAGCAAGGACGGCGCGATCGAGAAGCCGCAGCGTCTGGAGACACTGGTGACGTTCCGGCAGACGTTCGACGGCATCCCCGTCGTCACGCCCGGCCGCGGCGAGATACGGGTCTCCGTCGACAACGACGGCACGATCGTCTCCGCGCAGCTCTCCACCCGCGAGGCGGTCCGCACCAGCGGGCGGCTGAAGACGGCGGCCATCGAGCCGTCGCCCCAGGGCCAGGGAGCGAAGCTCCCCAGCGGCTCGACGCCGCCCCTCACCCCGCCCGAGGAGGCGCTCGACGCGGCCCAGGCGCGACTGATCGCCGAACTGGACATCCGTACCCCGGCGGACGGCGGCATCGGGCGCGGCGCGCCGGTCGAGGTGCCGGGCAGCAAGGAGGTCGGCTACGAGATCGAGGGCAACGAGGCGTATCTCGCGGCCCGCAAGCTCGTCGAGTTCACCGACGACAACGGCTACGTCTCCCGCCACTGGGTCGTGGCTCCGCTGGCCCGGTAGCGGACGCCAGGGGCCCGGCGCCGGACGCCGGTCCGGGCCCGCGGAACCAGAGGCCGCACGGAACCGGAGGCCGCACGGGCTGGGCGTGCGGCCTCCTCGCGTGCGCGGGCATGTGCGCGCGGACGGCAGGGGTGACGGGAGTGGCAGGGGCGGCCCGTCCCTGACCGGCCCCGGCCCCGGCCCCGGCGCCGGCGCCGGGTGCGAGGTGTGGGGTGCGAGGTGCCCGAGGGCGCACGGGCGCCCGGCACCCGACGCCGCTTCGCGCCCGGTCGGACCCCGTCGCGCCGGGGGCCGTCCCGGGCCTGACATGGGCCCGCACTCGGTGGGGCTCCTTCGCGCCGGGGCGGGCCCGGTGCCCGGCTCGTGCGCTCCGGGCTGCCCCCGGAGCCGTCCCGACGTCGCCTCCGGCTGCGCTCCGCAACGAATCCACGGTCCCGCCTCCGTCGGCGCAATGATCATCCGGCGATGCGCAAGGGTGGTGCGTTACCCGCGCGCAGGCCCAGCTCATAGGGTCGTGCGCTGTACGTGGAGTGGCGGGGACCGTCGGCTCGGCGGTTCCCCAGCGCGCTTCGTCCGCCGAGGCGCGCGGGCCGCCGTGCGCTGTGCGCCGTGTGGCGCGAGGCGGTCCGCGCCGCCCGACCGGCAGCGATGAAGGAGCCCCCGCGTGTTGGACCACAGCGCCACGCCGCCCGCCCGAGACGACACCGGAGGCGAGGGGCCCGGGGGAGACCCGGCAGGCCGCCCAGGCGGCGCGCCGGACCCCGGGCGACCCGGGCCCCTCGCGCGGGTCATGCGGCGCAAGCCCGTCGAGGCGCTGATCGCCGACGGCGGCAAGGGCGAGGGCGGCACCCTGCGCCGCTCCCTGGGCATGTGGCAGCTCACGATGATCAGCATCGGCGCGACGCTGGGCACCGGCATCTTCGTCGTCCTGGGCGAGGCCGTGCCGGACGCGGGCCCCGCCGTCACGCTCTCCTTCGTCATCGCGGGGCTCACCGCGCTCTCCTACGCCGAGCTGGCGGGCACCATCCCGGTCTCCGGCTCCTCCTACTCGTACGCCTACGCCACCCTCGGCGAACTCGTCGCCTGGATCTGCGGCTGGTGTCTGATCCTGGAGTACGGGGTCTCCGTCGCCGCCGTGGCCGTCGGCTGGGGCGACTACCTCAACGAACTCCTGCGCGGCACCCTCGGCTTCACCATCCCCGCCGCGCTCGCCGCGCCCCCGGGCGACGGCGGCGTCTTCAACCTGCCCGCGCTGCTCGTCGTCCTCCTCGCGATGGCGTTCCTCCTGGGCGGGGCCCGCGAGAGCGCCCGCGCCAACACCGTCATGGTCGTCGTGAAGATCCTCGCGCTGCTGCTGTTCTGCGCTGTGGCCTTCGCGGGCGTACGCGCAGGCAACTACACGCCCTTCATGCCGCTCGGCATGGCCGGGGTCAGCGCGGCCGGTGCCACCCTCTTCTTCTCGTACATCGGCTTCGACGCCGCCTCGACGGCGGGCGAGGAGGCCACGAACCCGCAGCGCGACCTGCCCCGCGCGATCATCCTCTCCCTCGTCATCGTGACCGCGCTCTACGTGCTCGTCGCCGCCGTCGCCGTCGGCGCGCACCCGTGGCGGGACTTCGAGGGCTCGGAGGCCGCGCTCGCCGGAATCCTCACCTCCGTCACCGGGCACGAGTTCTGGGCGGTGCTGCTCGCGGCCGGAGCCGTCGTGGCCATCGCCAGCGTCGTGCTCACCGTGCTCTACGGGCAGACCCGCGTCCTCTTCGCGATGTCGCGCGACGGACTCGTGCCCGCCTTCCTGTCCAGGGTCCACCCGCGCACGGGCGCGCCGCGCGCCAACACCGTCGTCGTCTCGCTCTTCTGCGGCGCGCTCGCCGCCGCCGTGCCGCTCGGGCGGCTGGCCGACGCCACCAGCATCGGCACCCTCTTCGCCTTCGCGCTCGTCAACATCGCCGTGCTGGTGCTGCGCCGTACCCGCCCGTCGATGCCCCGCGCCTTCCGCGCCCCGTTGGCCCCGCTCACCCCGCTGCTGGGGCTCGGGCTGTGCCTGTGGATGATGGGCAGCCTCGACGAGGCGACGTGGGTGGTCTTCGGCGTGTGGATGGCCGCAGGGCTCGCGCTGTACTTCGGGTACGGGGTGCGCAGGTCCAGGCTGGCGGCGACGACGGAGAAGTGAGCTGTGCGCGAGCTGTGAATCCGCTGTCTCTCATGCGGGGGAAAGCTCCGGCACAGCGCCCTGACAGGGAAGAACGCGAGTCTTCCTGGCATGGCACACGCGACACAGTCCTCACCGCCCGCCACTCCGGGGGGCGCGAGAAGGCTCCTCCTGGGGCATCCCAACGATCCACGGTGGGCCCGGCCCGCGCTGTGGGCGGTCCTCGCCCTCGCCGCGGTCCTCTACCTGTGGAACCTGTCCTCGGTCGGACAGGCGAACTCCTTCTACACCGCCGCCGTCTACAGCGGCACCCAGAGCTGGAAGGCGTTCTTCTTCGGAGCCCTCGACGCGGGCAGCTTCATCACGGTGGACAAGCCACCGTTCGCGCTGTGGGTGATGGGGCTCTCGTGCCGCGTCCTCGGCTTCGGCACCTGGCAGATGATGCTGCCCATGGCGGCGGCAGGGGTGGCGTCGGTCGCCCTGCTGTACCGCATGGTGCGCAGCGGCTTCGGACACGTCGCGGCGACCGTCGCCGCGCTCGTCCTGGCCCTGACGCCCATGACGGTGGCGATCACGCGGGACAACAACCCGGACCCGGTCCTGGTGCTGCTCATGCTCATCGGCGCCACGGGCACGCTGCGGGCCATCCGGCGCGGCACGCTGCTGCCGCTGGTGTGGGCCGCGGTGGCCATCGGCTTCGCCTTCAACACCAAGATGCTCCAGGCGTACATCGTGCTGCCCGCCTTCTTCCTCGCCTACGTGGTGGCGGCCCGCGCCTCCCTGGGCAGGCGGCTGCGCAACCTGGCGGTGGCGGCGGTCGCGCTCGTGGTCTCCAGCGGCTGGTGGATGTTCGTCGTCGACCGGGTCCCGGCCGACAGCCGCCCGTACATCGGCGGCAGCACGGACAACACGGTCTGGGACCTGGTCATCGGCTACAACGGCCTCGGCCGCGTCTTCGGCGAGAGCGGCGGCCAGGGCGGCGGTGGCGGTGGCGGCGGTCAGGGCGGCGGTTTCGGCGGACAGGCCGGGATCGGACGGCTCTTCAACGACATCGTGGGCGGCCAGATCTCCTGGCTGATCCCCTTCGCCGCCGTCGCCCTGGTGGCCGCGCTGATCTTGCGCGCACGACGCCCGCGCACCGACGTCCAGCGTGCGTCGCTGCTCCTGTGGGGCGGCTGGCTCGTCCTGCACTACCTGGTCTTCAGCCTCTCCGAGGGCACCTTCCACCCGTACTACGTGACCGCCATGGCCCCCGCCATCGCGGCGCTGTGCGGCGCGGGCGGGGTGGCGTTGTACCGCGCCTTCAGGCACCGGGGCGCGCGGTGGGCGTGGGTGCTGCCCGTCGCCGTCGCGGGGACGGCGGCGTGGGCGATCGTGCTGCTGGCCCGTACGGACGGCTGGAACGCGTGGCTGATGCCCGCCATCGGCGTCGCCGGTGCGGTCGCGGTGGCCGCGCTGCTGGTCTCGCGCTTCGGGCGCGGCGTCGGCAGGGGGGTGCGGCGGGGCAGGCTGATGGCGGTCGCGGTGCTCGCCTCACTGGTGGCGATGCTGGCGGGGCCGACCGCGTACGCGGTCTCCACCACGGTGTCCTCGGGCGGCGGCATGAACGGCACCAACCCGACGGCCGGTCCCAGCACGGGCGGCGGCATGGGCGGCCCCGGCGGCGGCATGGGCGGCCCGGGTGGTCAGGCGGGCCGGAGCGGTGGTCCTGGCGGCGGCTCGGGCGGTGCGCCCTCCGGCGGTGCGCCCTCCGGGGGTGCGCCGGGTGACGGGCAGCGGAGCGGCGGCATGGGCCAGCCCCCCTCGGGCGGCGAGAGCGGCCAGAGCGGCAAGGGCAGCGGCGGAAAGGGCGGCGGTCCCGGTGGTGACGTCAGCTCCGCGATGCTCTCGTACCTCAAGAAGCACCAGGACGGCGCCACCTGGCTGGTGGCCGTGTCCAACGACCAGCCGGCCTCGTCCATCATCCTGTCGAGCGGCCGGCCTGCACTCTCCATGGGCGGCTGGACCGGCAGCGACAAGGCCATGACGCTGACCAAGCTGAAGGCGCTGGTGAAGGAGGGCAAGCTGCACTACATCATGCTGGGCAGCAGCGGAGGCGGCCCCGGCGGCGGCACCGACACCGAGGTGAGCGACTGGGTCGAGAAGCACGGCTCCAAGGTGTCCTCCGACGCGTACAGCGGCTCCAGCGGCTCCAGTTCCGGCGACTCCGGCTCCGGTTCCAGCTCCGAGAAGTCCGGTTCCTCGTCGAGCGGCTCCCTCTACCGGCTGGACGCCTCCGACGTGAACTGACCCCGCCCGACGCACCAGCGCGCCGCCGCACGGCGCTGGCCCGTACCGCTCAGGAGGACAGGAAGCGGTTCAGGACCTGCGCCGTGCGGCGGCCGTCGTGGTGTGCGCGGGCGAAGTCGGCGGCGGCTGTGCCCAGCCTGGCGGCCTCCTCGCGGTCGTCGAGCAGGGACTCCAGGGCCGGACGCAGCCCGTCGGCCGTCGTGTTGACGACGGGCACCTCGCTGCCGACGGCTTTGGCGACCGCCTCGCTCAGGAACGCCACCACCGGCTTGCCCGCGGCCATCCCCTCGCAGCCGAACGTCCCGTAGCTGCCGACGGCGAACTGGTCCACGACGATGTCCGCCTCCCGCACCATGCCCCGCATCCTCGGCCAGGGCACGCCCTCCGCCAGCCGGAAGTCGATCGCACCGCGCTCGTGCAGGTCCTGGAGCACAGGGAGCACGCGCTCGGTGCCCTTCGTCCAGCGCTTCGAGGGTGCGTGCAGGACGACGGGACGCCTGCGCCGCAGCACCGGGCGGTCACACGCCCAGGCGTCCACGTCGATGACGAGCGGCGCCCACACGGCCCACGGGGGAAGGTCGTCCAGCAGGTCGGGCGTGGTCGCGAAGAGCGGGAGGCCGCTCTGCTCGGCCACGTCGCGGTTGCGCTCGGCCTTCTTGACGAGCGCCTCCGTCAGCCCCTCGGGCGCGTCGTGGAAGAGCGAGTGCGGATGCTGATCCATGTGCCGCAGCGGGTGCCGCACCTCGCTGCCGTGCGCGAGCAGCGCGACCTTGATCCCGGCCCGGCGCAGCGCGGGCAGGTCCCCGGCGATGTGGTTGCCGTTGAGTGTGCCGAGCACGGGGCGGAAGGCGTCGGCGAGCAGATGGGTGTAGCCGCCGAGCACCCGCCGGACCTGGTCGAGCTGCACGTCGAGCCGGTTCAGGTGGCGGTTGTCGAGCAGTACGTCGGAGGGGTAGCCGAAGGAGCCGGACGACGTGGCCGTGAACACCTCGGCGGACACATCGGGGCGCGCGTCGCACACCGCCCTGGCGAACGAGGCGAGCTGGCCCGCGTAGTTGGCGGGGCCGAGTCCGAGGCGTACCGGCGTGCTGCTGAGCTTGGCCCAGCCGCGCGGGGCGGCGGGTGTGGACGCGGTGGGGGAGAGGCCGGTGTCCGTGGCCGCCGTTTCGGGCTCAGGGGCGGGTTCCGGGTGCGCGGTTTCGGGCTCCGGGACCGGTGTCGGTACGGGCTCGTGTCCGGTGATCTCGCGGTAGAGGTCCAGCAGACCGGCCGCCTGGTGCCCCCAGGACAGCTCCTCGCGCACCGGCCCCGTGATCCGTCGCATCAGCACACCCAGCGAAGCTGTCGCCTCGCGTACGGCCTCGGCCAGGGAGCCGGTCTCCTCGGGGTCGAAGACGACGCCCGCCCCGTGCGCCGCCACGTGCTCCCGTGCCGTGCGCACCTCGCCGACCACCAGGGGGAGGCCCGCGCGCAGATACGCGGCGCACTCGTCCGGCAGCGTCAGCTCGCGCTGCGATGTGCGCCGAGCGCAGACCAGGCCGAGGTCGGCGGAGGCGAGAAAGCGCGGGTCGTGCGGGTGTGCGCAGTCCTCGCCGGTACGGGGCACGGTGTGCACCCGGTCGCGTACGCCCAGGGACCCGGCCAGGGCCAGCAGTTCCTCCCACCCGGCGTTCCCGGCGTCCCCGGCGTCCTCCGCCTCCCCGCTCCCGTCGTGCACGAGCGCGAGGTGGTGTTCGGGGAGGCCGGGCAGCGCGCCGACGACCGTGTCGAGCCCGTGCCCAGGCCCGACGTCGCCCGCGTGGACGAGAAGGGGCACACCGGCCCGCAGCCCGCACACCTCGCGAACGGATACGTGGGATCCGTCGGACCCGTCGGACCCGGCCGTGGACACCCCGACGCGCGGCATGTCCCGTACCACCAGCGGCTCCTTGCCGAGCCCGTGGTCCGTGTGCAGCGTCTCCGCGATCTCGGGCGAGGGCGCGACCACCCCGTGCGCGCGACGGATGAACTCGCGCTCGGCCGACCTGCCCGCGCTCCAGCGGTGCGCGTCCGTCCACGCGGCGCCCCGCGCGTAGTCGTGGGCGTCGTACACCCAGGCGCAGCGGCGCCCCCGCGCCCTCAGCCGTGCCGCGCTCAGCGCGGCGGTGGCGAGCACGGGCGCCCCGGCGGCGTGGATGAGGTCGGGCTCGGTCTCCTCGACGGCGGGGCCGAACGCGAGGTCCAGGTCCAGGAGTTCCGGGCAGTCCTCGCGCCAGTGGCCGCTGGGGCGTGCCCGTCCCGGAGCGTGCCGCTCCTCCCAGTGGTAGGCGCGCATCCGCATCCGGTGGGCGCCGTCCCGCACCCGTACGCGTGACGTGTGCAGACACCTCACCGCCGCTGCCGCCACGCGCAGCATCTTCCCGCCCGCGAGGCCGCGCGCGGGGTCTTCGGCGTCCTGCGCCGCGTACGTCCAGCCCACCCGCGCGGAGTTCTCCCGTACCCACGCCGCGTGCGCCGCGCGGCGGCGCGCCAGCGAAGCGGCCGTGCGCAGCCCCGGCTGGGTGAGCCTGCGGCGCAGGCGGCGGCGCTGCTGTGCCGCCTCGGCCCTGACGCGCATCGCGTCGCCGACCGGGACCCGGACCAGGGAGACGGGCCCGAGCGCGGAGCGCGTCGGCGCATCCCCCGTGCCCCCACCTCCGCCCCCGCCCCCACTCGCGCCCGTATCCGTAACCCGGGTGAACAGGGTGACGTCCCAGCCGTCGGCGGCGGCGCTGAGCGCGGTCTTGTGGGCCCGGGACCCTTCGGCGAAGCCTTCGGCCACGATGACGGCCAGCCGCGGCCGGGACTCGGAGAGCGTCATACGGGAACTCCCTGGTTCTGTCGGCTCGCCGAAGACTTAGCAGGGGAATCCGTGTGGACGTCGCCTGTGTGCCCCCGTTCGGCCCTGTAGCCCCGGGAAATTCACACGGCGGACCTAAGCGTGCGGGAGCGCTCCGGCAGGCCGCGCCTCCGGCAAGGGCGCCGTCACCCCACCGTGAACGCCCTCGTCGTCCCGGAAATGGCGCGGACCGTGCCCACCAGGGGTTTGGCATCGCCGTGGTAGCTGATCCGGTACGTCCCCGGCTCCGTGCCCTCGGGGATGTCCCAGGACACGGTCACCTTCGAGGCGGCGACGCCCTCGCGGGCCCAGCGGAAGGTGGTCGCCCAGTCCCCGTCGTCGGCGACCGTCCGCCAGGCGCCGTCCCCGCCGTCCCCGCCGCTCCCGCCGTCCTGGCGCTCCACGCGCAGATAGGTGCCGCCCCGGTGCGTGTCGTTCCCCGGGTGGGCCCCCGCGAAGACGGCGGTGACCCGCTCGCCGGGGCGGTAGGCGGCGCGGGGCTCGGTGAGGACGTCGCCGAACTTCCGGCCCAGCGGCGGCGCGTCGAGCACGACGGGCGGTTGCAGGGCCAGCGCCTTGTCCGCGATGTCGGGCGCGACGGGCCCGACCGGCAGCTCCTCCCCGTCCCGCACGGCCCGCGCCAGCCGGGCGGCCGTCTGCTGGAGCGCGGGCAACTGCCACCGCCCGAAGAGGGTGCTGCCGCCCTCGTACTGCTGCGCGTCGTACTCCTCGGGCGTGGTCAGGTAGTGGAAGTACGCGTTGGCGTAACCGGCGACGAGCACGTCCCGCAGCTCGGCCCCCACGATCCCGGCGACGGTGCGCCGCAGCCGCAGCCCCGCCGCGATGGTCACCTCGCCCGGCACACCGATCAGATGGAGCCGGCCGACGCGCAGCAACTGCACCGGGACCTGCTCCTGCACCCACGGGTAGATGTGGTTCAGCTCCCCGATGGGCACGAAGATGCCCTTCGGGGCCTGGGCCTCGCGCAGTTCCGGCGAGGCGTTGTACACGATCGAGTCGGAGATGGTGTCCCAGAGCGGGTTCTCGCCCTCCGTGAACCCGGGGAAGGCCGGGCCGTCCTCCAGGCTGCCCGCCGCCATGGACGCGCCGATGGCGGGCTTCGCCGTCTTGTGCGTCCTGCCGTCGCCGGTGAACTCCGGCTCGACGGTGACGTCGGACAGGTCGATGTAGACGAGCCGCGCGTCCACCCCGCCCTCGACCTCGGTACCGCGCTGGTCGAGCTGCTGCGCCGCGGCGCCGTACTGGCGCAGCCCGCTGGCCCTGGTGTGCGCGAAGTCCTCGGGGGTGGTCGGGGGAGTGAGGGAGAGGTTCGGGGACATGTCGCCCGCGTTGGTCTGCGCGAAGGCGGCGACGAAGCCGGGCGTGCCGTCGCCGGTGTAGTCCTCGAGATAGTCGCCGTGCTCGACCTCGCGCTCCCAGTGCAGGGCCGCGTAGCCCTTGTTGTCGGAGCTGATCAGCCTGTTGTCCCCGGACATGCTGGTGCCGTGCGTGGCGAACCAGTTGACGGCGCCCACGGCGCGCCCCTCGCGCTCGACGCGCAGCAGTGTGGTCTGCGGGTCGATGGCGTCCGGGAAGTGCCGCTTCACCTCGGCGGGGTTGCGCTCGAACGCCCCTCGGGACCGGTTGACGCTGGAGTCCTTCAGCTCGCCGTGTGTCAGCGTCAGCCGGGAGGGCGCGAGGTCCTCGTGTGCGCGCACGACGGCCTCGACGATGCCGTCCGTGACTGCGTCGAAGGTCTTCTTGTGGAAGCCCAGGGTGGTGAGGTTGTAGAGGAGGTGGTGGGAGTAGCCGCCGGGGCCCGCGTGGGTGTGCGTGGCCGTCAGCATCACGTTGGCGAGGGTGTAGAGATCGCCGTAGCGCTCGGCCAGCCGCCGCAGCACGGCCTGGTGCACGCTCTCGAAGATCATGGGCGAGTCGACGACGACGAGGGCGACGCGGGAGTCCGGTTCAGCGGCCTCCGCGACGACGAAGGCGCGGGCGCGCAGGCGGGTGTGCAGCCCCTCGGCCTGCTGGTCGACACGGCCGTAGCCCATCATGCCGACTTCCGCGACCTCACCCGTCGCGTCGGCGACACCCCGTCCGACGAGGTACGGGGTGGTCTCGCCGGCCGCCGTGGCCGCGTCCGCCGGGGTGGTGGCGTGGCGCGCTTCGGCGTGCGCGGGCGCCGCGTGGGCACCGGCGAGCCCGAGACCGCCTGCCGCGGCGCCTGCACCGGCCCACAGCACGCTCCGGCGCGGCGGCGCCCCTGGAGTCCCTGTCCCTGTCCGCGTTCCCGTCCCTGTCCGCGTTCCCGTTCTCGGCTCCGGCTTCGGCTTCGGCTGCTGGGGGGTGGCTTCTCGCACGGGCGCTCCTCGGCTACTTCCCGGTAAAGGCGAAGAGAGGATGTCAGCCATGACCCCGGCTGACAATGAGTCAGCAGTGCTTTTCCGCCGACGTGTCCGACCGGACGACGGTGCACGCGCCGGCCCTCAGTCCCGCGTCCGGCCCAGCCCCGCGACGAGGACGCCGACCAGGCGCCGGGTGTCGTAGCGCCGGTTGTTCCCGGCGCCCGCGCACAGGCCGCCGACGCCGCGCATCAGCTCGTAGGGGTCCATGTCCGCGCGGATCTCGCCCGCACCGGTCGCCGCGTCGAGCAGTTCTCCGCACACGGGCACGAGCCGTTCCAGGAAGAAGGAGTGCAGGGGGTCGTAGCAGGGGTCGTCGGACTGGAGCACGGTGGCGAGCCCCTGTTTGGTGACCACGAAGTCGACGAAGAGATCCATCCACTGCCCCAGTGCCGCATAGGGCGTCGCGCTGGTCTCCAGCAGCCGCGGACCGGCCTCGGCGAGCGTCTCTACCTGGTGCCGGTAGACGGCCACGATGAGGTCGGCGCGGGTGGGGAAGTGGCGGTAGATCGTCGCCGTACCGACACCCGCCTTCGCCGCGATGTCGCGGATCGGCGCCTCCACGCCCGACGCGACGAAGACCGCGGCGGCCGAGTCGAGCAGCACCTGTTCGTTGCGCCGCGCGTCCGCCCGTTTGGGCCGTGCACGCGCCGCACCCTGCTCGCTGCCGCTCACCGCACCGTTCCCTTCGCCGTCGACGTGGCCATGCGGCCCTGGCTAAACGGGACACTGTCCCGTATGTTTGATCCGGGACACCGTCCCGTTTTCTCATGATGGCACAGAAGGAAGGTCCATCCATGACCGCTTCAGACACGACGGCGACCGGCACGACGCCGCACACCCCCGTACCCGCCCCCACCGTCCAGCCCGTGCCCGTCGTCTCGGTGAAGCCCGTGGTGCTGGAGGTGCCGGGCCGGGGCGAAGACCTGCGGGTGCGGGTCTCCGCGCCGGTGACCGGACGCGGGCTGCCGGTCGTCCTCCTCTCGCACGGCTTCGGCTCGTCGCTGGACGGCTACGGCCCCCTGGCCGACTTCTGGGCCGCGCACGGCTTCGTGGTCGTCCAGCCCACCCACCTCGACTCCAGGACGGTCGGCCTGCCCCAGGACGACCCCCGCACACCGCGGATCTGGCGGTACCGCGTCGAGGACATGAAGCGGATCCTCGACCGGCTCGACGTGCTGGAGGCCGCCGTACCCGGGCTCGCCGGCCGCCTCGACCGCGGCCGTATCGCAGCCGCCGGACACTCCTTCGGCGGCCAGACGGCGGGCAACCTGCTGGGCCTGCGCGTCCTCGACCCGGTGAGCGGGGAAGGGGAGGACCTGTCCGACGCGCGGATCACCGCGGGCGTGCTGATCGCCACGGCAGGGAAGGGCGGAGCCGATCTGACGCCGTTCGCGGCCGAGCACTTCCCGTTCATGAACCCGGACTTCACGCACATGACCACACCGGCGCTCGTGATCGCCGGGGACAAGGACGACCTGCCGTTCACCGACAGGGGACCGGAGTGGATCACCGACCCGTACCACCTGAGCCCGGGTGCCGAGAGCCTGCTCACGCTCTTCGACGCCGAGCACTCGCTCGGCGGGATCACCGGATACGACTCCCGCGAGACGACGGACGAGAACCCCGCACGCGTCGCCCTGGTCCAGCGCGCCACCTGGGCCTATCTGCGGCACGCGCTCGGCGTCGAGGACGGGAGCTGGGCGGCGGTGCGGCGCGCGCTGTCGGAGAGCGCCGCACCCATGGGCCGGATCGAGTCGAAGTGAGGGTCCGAGATCCCGCGCGGGCCCAGACCCCGTGAGCGGTCCCGCCAGCGGTCCCGTGAGCCGCCCCCTGGGCGCGCTCACGGTTTGGGTGCGAGCGCCACCCACACCGGGCCGCGCGCGAAGGAGATCCCGTTCCCCTCGTCGTCGGTGAACGTCGTGCCGCCGCTCGCCGACGACCGCTCCCAGCGCCCCTCGTACTCCTTGCCGTCCCGCAGCACCAGCGCCTTCCCCGAACCCACCGTCTCGGAGTACGGCGTGACGCTGCCCGCGCTGTCGCTCAGCCTGGAGTCGCGGATCGTCACGTACTGCACGACGACCGTCGCCGCGCTCAGCCGCTTGCCCTCGTCCGTCCGGGCGGGGGAGCCGTCCATCGACACCAGCCAGCGGCGCCGCTCCGCCGACCAGGTGTACGTGAAGCGCGCGCCGGGATAGCGCACCGTGTGCTCCTCGGCGGCGCGGCCACCCTCGGGCGCGGCGCCGAAGCGGAAGCCGATGCTGTCGGGTGCCGACGCGTCGCCGCCCTTGCGCAGGGCCCTGGCCGGTTTCAGATAGAGGTTGTGCGGCGCGGGCCGGTCCTGGCCGCGTACGTACGCGTCGCCGACGGCACTCGGCGGCAGCGGGGTCAGCGGCGCGGCCTCCAGCGCGGGCAGCAGCTTCGACTGCGCGCCGGAGTAGGCGAGGGCCGGATGGCCGAACTGGCGCAGCAGCTCCAGATCGGACTCCCGGGCGCTGCGCACCGGGCCGACGGTGGCGGGGAGACGGGAGGCGAACACGGCGAGGAGACGGCTCAGGCCCGCCTCGACCTGTTCGGTGTAGACGATGTCGGCGTCGTCGAGCCCGGTGTGCGGCCGGGCTGCGGGGACGTTGTCGATCTTCACCGCCAGCACCTTGTCGCCCGCGCCCTTCTCGCCGGTGAAGGGCGACCTCCCGTCCTCGTCGTCGTTCGGCTGACAGCCCGCCGCCAGCAGCGACATGCCCGCCGCCGCCAGCACGGCCCGCCGCGACCCGCTCCACGCCATGGGGTTACCGCCTCTCACTCGCCGGTTCCCTTCCCCCTACCGTTCCTGAACAGTGTCCAGGAGTGGCATTTGCTGCCAGTTCCCGGAACCGCGCGCGTCCCGAACGGTGTTGGATGCGCTGGTCTCCCGCGTTCGCTGTGTCCCCGTCCGGCTGCGTGCATCGTGTGCACGCTCCGTGACGGGTGGGCGGGTTCCCTCACGCCCTCGTGTGCCTGGTCCGGCCCGGGCGGTCCGATGCCCCGCAGCATCGCTCTGGTGCTGCGGGGGCGGTGCCGTCCGTCGCCGGATCGGGTGCCCGAGGGCGCGTCGCCCGATCGCGATGCCAGCGGCATCGTGACGGGACATCTTCCGATTCTTCGAGGTGAGGCGCTTCTTCCAGCGCTGATTGCCCCACATCGACGTGTACGCCGGGTCCACGGCAACGATCGACAGGCCGTGTCCGGCGGCCATGGACACGAGCCGGGCCTTGAGCTTGCCGGTGGGGATGCCGGAGATGAGCTGCCGGAAGCGCTTACCCCTGCCGTGCTTCTCGCGGGTCTTCTCCGCGGCGAAGTGGTCGGCGTTGGTGTCCACGCCGGCCATGCCCTCAGACCGCGCCGCCTGAAGCGGGATCGTCTGGGCAACGGGCCGTGTCCACGATGCCGTCAGGTACCAGCGGCCCCGCTCCACGTCCAGGTGGATACGGTAGGCCACGGCCCGGTTGTCTTCGATCCGGTCACGCCACTCGGCTCCCCGGTGCTGGAACCGCACGCGGGTGGCGAGGACGTACCGGCCGTGCTTGCTGTTGGCCAAATGGACGAGCGGGGCGGGCAGCTTGGTGCCCTTCTCCCCGACCGGCTGGGAGAGGCGGTGCTTCAGCGTCCGCACACCGGCCTCGAGCCCTTGGACGTGGGCGAGCTGACAGCGCCGGGACAGCGCCCACTGGTCGTGAGTGGCCTTCGTGATCGAACCGGCCCACCGGGACGAGGAGTCGGCCGTCAGCCCCTGTTTCCGGGCGGCCCACGTGTCGCTGTTGTGGTCCAGGCCCTCAGCGCAGCGGCTCTTGAGGTCCAGCGAGGCGAGGCGTCCGAGGTGTTGACCGACCAGCCGCAACACCTTGTCGTCCATGTCGGTGAGGTGCTTGAGGCGGTCGCGTACCGCCGCCCCGGACGGCCCGGGCGCCACGAATGGCGCGTCGATGGTACGGATCTGCTTCTTCTTCGGCTCACCCATCGGCAGCCGCCGCTTCGAGAGCCTTCCGCGCCCGGTTCTTCGCCGCCCACGCCGACGGGCAAGCGGCCTGCCGCTCCAGGCCGGGCTTCTGATCGTGCGAGGAGACGCGGTCACACAGACCCGCACCGCCGGTCACAGAAGGTGAGGTGTTCGCGTCGATGTTCACCAGGGCCGTGCGCGGCCCCACGCGTTCCGCAAGTACCGGCAAAGCGCCCTCACGGAACCAGCGGTACGCGGTACGTGGGGCAATCCCCTGCGCACGTGCCCATTCCGTCAGATTCACACATAAGACCGTATAGCACTCATGGCATCTGGAGGGCACTCATGGACACTTACGCAGAAGCGGTTTCTGACCCCTTTCCCGCCGGTTTCCCGCCGGTTTCCCGTCGGTCCGCGCCGACCTCCGCCTCAGCGGGTGAGGCGGAGGGGCCGTAGGGGCGTCGGGGGAGGGGCGGCGCGTCAGCCCGCCGCCTCCTCCCGCAGCACCCGGAAGCCCAGCCCCGCGCGCGTCAGCCGCTCCGTGAGCGGTCCGCCCATGGCCGCTGCCGGGGTGACCTGGCCCGAGGTCGCGGGGAGGTCGTCGTGGGCGAGGCACAGCGCGGCCTCGGCCAGGATCTTCGCGGTCTCGTCGTAGCCGGGGTCGCCGCCGGAGACCTCGGTCACCACCCGGCGGCCACCGCCCTCGCCGACGAACCGCACCGTGAACCAGCTCCGCGCGCGCCGCGCCTCGTCGGGCCCCTCGCCCGGCGCGAGGCGCGAGGAGAGCAGGCGACGCGTCGTCGGATGCTGTGCGAGCGCGAAGGCGGCGCCGACGGCGGCCAGTCCGCCCGCGACGACGGGGAGGTGCTTCACGGCGGCGTAGTGGCGATAGCGGAAGTCAGGCCCGTAGCGCTCCAGCGCCGCGGCCGAACGGGCGATGATCTGCGGGTCGATGGTCGGCAGCGGCACCGCCCAGGCGTCCACCTCCGGCACGCGGCGGACGCGGTCCAGCGGGGTGTGCACCGCGCGGCCCTCGGGGCGCGGCTCGGCGCGGCGGCGCTCGCGGGCCGTACGCGTCATGCGGTCGAAGCGTGAGAACGCGGTCAGCGTGCTCGCGAAGGTGCCCCCGGAGAACGTGGCGTTGGTCCGCACATAGCCGTCCACCCGCAGCGGCACACCCTCGGGAAGCCACTCGACGGTGAAGCGCGCGCCCAGGTCGTGGGGCACCGAGTCGAAGCCGCAGGCGTGCACGAGCCGGGCCCCGGTCCCGCGGGCGCGGTCGTGGTGGCGCAGATACATCAGGTCGGCGAACTCCGGCTCGCCGGAGAGGTCCAGATAGTCGGTGCCCTCCTCGGCGCAGGCGGCGACGAGCGGTGTGCCGTAGCGGATGTACGGGCCGACGGTCGTGGCCACCACCCTGGCCTCGGCCGCGATGGCGCGCAGCGAGGCGGGGTCTGTGGCGTCGGCGGTCAGCAGCGGCAGCTTTCCGAGCCCGGGACGGAGCTGTGCCAGGCGCTCGCGGAGCTGCTTCAGCTTCTCCGTGTTGCGGCCCGCCAGCGCCCAGCGGCAGTCGTCGGGCGCGTGCTCGGCGAGATAGCGGGCGGTCAGCTCGCCCGCGAATCCCGTCGCGCCGAACAGCACGATGTCGTACGGACGGTCGCCCTTCCGGGGCCGGGAGACGTCGGTGTTCCCGGTGGTCCGGGTGTTCTCGGGATTCTTGGCGCTCGCGGTGTTCTCGGGGCTCTTGGCGTTCCTGGGGGTGTCAGCCATGCGGGCTATTTGAGCAGACGCGACATCCGCCGGTCGGCGAGGGGCTTGCCCCCGGTCTGGCAGGTGGGGCAGTACTGGAGCGAGGAGTCGGCGAAGGACACCTCGCGGATGGTGTCGCCGCAGACGGGACAGGGCTCGCCGGTGCGCCCGTGCACCCGCAGCCCGCTCTTCTTCTCGGACTTCAGCTTCCCCGCCGCCACCCCGCGCGAGCGCTCGACGGCCTCGCGCAGCGTGCTGCCGATGGCCGCGTGGAGCGCGGCGATCCGCTCCTCGTCCAGTTCGGAGGCGAGTTTGTACGGGGACATCCTGGCCACGTGCAGGATCTCGTCCGAGTACGCGTTGCCGATACCCGCGATGACACCCTGGTCCCTGAGCAGCCCCTTGATCCGGTGCCGTCGGCCGCGCAGCAGACCCGCCAGGACCTCGGGCGTGAAGTCCTCGGCGAGGGGGTCGGGGCCGAGGCGGGCGATGCCGGGGACCTCGGAGGGGTCCCGCACGACGTACACGGCGAGCCGCTTCTGCGTGCCCGCCTCCGTCAGGTCAAAGCCGTCGCCCTCGGGGCCCGCGAGGTACAGCCGCAGCGCCAGTGGCCCCTTGCCCGCGCGGGGCGGCGCTTCGGGGAGGCTGTCCTGCCAGCGCAGCCACCCCGCCCTGGCGAGGTGGACGACGAGGTGGAGGCCGCCGTCGGTGGCCAGGCCCAGAAACTTGCCGTGCCGGGCGGCGCCGGTGAAGGTCTGGCCGTGCAGCGCGTCCAGCGGCGGATCGTAGGTCTTGAGCACGCTCACCGCCACGGGCAGCACACGTGCGACGGTGCGCCCGGCGAGGCGTTCGTCCAGGAAGCCCCGCAGGGCCTCGACCTCCGGTAGTTCCGGCACGGGCTCTCCTTCCCGTTCCCGCAGCCTGCCCTCGCACCTTCCAGGGTGCGGGACCTTGCGCGTGTGCGCATGTACGGGGTGCGGAGATGTGCCGGGCGTGTCCGCCGTGCGTCTGCCGTGCGTCCGCCGGGCGTGTCCGGTGCGCCGGACGTGGCCGCGCGTCGCGTGGGCCGCGCGGGTCCGGCGCACCGGGGTGCCCGGCGCGGGGCACCGGGCACCGGGTGGCGGGTCAGGCCAGCTTCGCGTCCAGCGTGATGGTGGTGCCCGTCAGCGCCTGGCTGACCGGGCAGTTCGCCTTCGCGTCCTCGGCCGCCGCGGTGAAGCCCGCCTGGTCAAGGCCGGGGACCTCGCCCTCCACGGTGATGTGGATGCCGGTGATACCGGTGCCGGGCTGGAGGGTGACCTCGGCCTTGGTGGTCAGGCGGGTGGGCGTGTGGCCCGAGGAGCCGAGCCCGTTCGACAGCGCCATGGAGAAGCAGCTCGAATGCGCGGCGGCGATCAGCTCCTCGGGGCTGGTCTTGCCGTTGGCCTCCTCCGCGCGCGCTGGCCAGGAGACGGCGTAGTCGCCGATGCCCGAGGAGTCGAAGGAGACGGTGCCGTGCCCGTCCTTCAGCGCGCCGGTCCAGACGGTGTGGGCGGTACGTGTGGTGGCCATGGTGGGTGAACCTCTCTCGACGTGTGCGGTGGTGGTGGGTGACGGGTGCGGCTGGTGTGCCGCCGTTTCCCCACCGTACGACTGCACTGTAGGGCGGCCCTCACACCCTCCGCGTGAGATCTTCCCGCCGTCCTCCGAACGGTGTGCGGGACGGTGTGCGGACGCGGCCCGGCACCGACCGGGGCCGACCGGCACCGACCGGGGCCGGCCCCGGGCCGCGGCTCACCTGGCGGGCGGCTCAGGCGAAGGCGGGCATGATCCGGTCGTGGATCAGCCGCAACTGGGTGTCCACGTCGGCGACCCCGTCCAGTTCCCTGCCCGTGAACGCCTTCACCAGGCCGCTGTCGGTGAGGGCGCAGATCATGTGGTTGACGCCGCTCGGCGCGATCTCGTCGCGGATCTTCTCCGCGCACTCCTCGGGCGTTCCCGCGACGGACAGCCGCTCGGCGACCTCCGGGCTGGTCAGCTCGATGCCGCGGGCCAGGTCCCCCGCGCCGATCGCCTCGATGACCGGCTTCAGCTCGCCCGGGTCCACGCCGTTGCGCACGAGCTGCTCCTCGGGCATGGACGAGGCGTAGATGCCGACCATGCTGCGTGCCGCCTCCTTCGCCCGCGCCCCGTCCGGGCCCGTCGCGAAGACGACCCACGCGCCGATGTCGAGCGCCCGCCAGTCCTTGCCCGCGCGCTCGGCGCCCGCGCGGATGTGGTGCACCGCGTAGTCGTAAGCCTCGCGCGTGTAGCTGAGCGCGTGGTGGCAGCCGTCGGACAGCTCGCCCGCGGCCTCGAAGGACTTCGGCCCGCGCATCGCGCCGAGCTTCAGCGGCAGCCGCTCCTGGACGGGGCGCGCGAAGGTGAACAGGCCGTTGTACGAGTAGAACTCGCCGTCGCGCGTGATCGTGCCCTCGTCGAGCAGGGTGCGTATCACGGCGAGCGCTTCCTTGGTGCGCGACAGGGGCTTGGTGCGTGCCCAGTCGATGCCGTACTGCGCCAGCAGGCCGAAGTTGCCGCTGGAGAGCACGCCCTCGGCGCGGCCGTTGGACAGTTCGTCCAGCGTCGCGAGCGCCTGTGCGACGAGGCTGGGCTCCCGCAGGGTGACGGGGGTGACGCTGGGGCCGAGGCGTATGGAGCTGGTCTGTCCCGCCGCGGCGGCGAACAGCAGCCACATGTCCTTGTGCCAGGTCTCGTCGGCCGCGTAGCAGGCGTGGAAGCCGAGTTCGTCGGCGAGCCTGATGGAGGCCAGGGACTCCTGGAGCGGATAGTCGGGGAGCATGGCGTAGCTGAACCTCACGGTTGCCACCTTCCTGCCTGTCTGGGCCTGTGTGGGGTGGAACTCGGGGTGGATCAGGGCCGGACGCCGGTCCGTGGGCGGATTCTGCCAACTCCCGCGCCGTGAAGGGAGGGTAGCGGCGTGCACGTAACGTTCACATATGTTCACGCACGGTACAGGGGGTTGTGTACCGGGTATCGGACCGGTATCCAGACGCGGTCATCCGCACGGGCACGACAGGAAGAAGTGGTTCGCTGTGATCAAAGGCGTCGATGTCGCCTCGTACCAGTCCGAGAACTACAGTACGAAGGGCCTGGATTTCGTCTTCATCAAGATCACCGAGGGTAGGTCGTACACCAACCCCAAGTGGGTAGCGCAGCGCAAGACGGCGCGGGACGCCGGACTGGTCACCGGCTTCTACCACTTCGGGAGGTCGGGCAGCATCAAGGGCCAGGCCGACTACTTCCTCTCGAAGATCAACCTGGTCGCCGGTGACATGCTCGTCCTCGACTGGGAGGACTCGGCGGTCACCAACTCGGAGAAGGACACCTGGATCAAGTACGTCCAGGAGAAGGCTCCCGGCCACAAGGTGCTGCTGTACTGCAACGTCAACTTCTGGCTGAACCACGACACGACGTCCTTCGCGGGCGACGGCCTGTGGATCGCGCACTACAACGGAAAGCCGGGCAAGCCCGGTATCAAGCACCCGTGGCGCTTCCACCAGTACACGAGCAGCCCCATCGACACGAACCTCGGCGACTTCGCCAGCCGCGCCGCGCTGCGCGAGTGGGCGGGCGGCACCGGCTCGACGACGGAGGACCGGCGGCAGGTGGAGGAGGAGCTGGCGGAGGGCTGAGCGGGACGGACCGGTGGACGGATCGGCGGGCGGGTCGCTGCGGGGGACGGGCCGGAGGGATCGCGGGGCTGGTGTTCAGGGAGCGCACATCCGGGCTCCCCGACATGGACACGTCCAGTCCAGTCCGCGCGGTCAAGAAGGAGGGGAACGGTCCGTCCCCGCAGTACAGGAGAGCACACCGTGTCCCCGTCGTACGCTTCCGCTCCGGCTCCCGCTCCGGCCGCACCGCCCGTCCCCGCTACGGCACCCGCTCCCGCTCCCGCTCCCACCAGGTACGTGGTCTCCCTCGCCCGCGAGGAGGCGGAGGTGCGCGCGGCCCAGCGGCTGCGGCACACCGTCTTCGCCGACGGCATGGGAGCCCGCCTCACCACACCCGAGCCCGGCCTCGACATCGACCCCTTCGACGCCTACTGCGACCACCTCCTCGTGACCGAGACGGCCTCCGGCGAGGTCGTCGGCACCTACCGGCTGCTGCCGCCCGAGCGGGCCTCCGTCGCCGGACGGCTCTACGCGGACGGCGAGTTCGCCCTCGACCGCCTCACGCCCCTGCGGGACGACCTCGTGGAGGTCGGCCGCTCCTGCGTGCACCCCGAGCACAGGGACGGCGCGGTCATCGCCCTGATGTGGGCGGGCATCGCCCGCTACCTCACCCGTACGGGACACAACTGGCTCGCGGGCTGCTGCTCCGTACCCCTCGACGACGGCGGACGGCTCGCCGCCGGGGTGCGGCGGACCCTGAACGAGGCACACCTGACGCCCGAGGAGCACCGCGTGACTCCCCGGCTGCCCTGGCTTCCCCCGTCCGACGACGTCCCCGCTCTGGCACGCCGCGCTCTGCCGCCGCTGCTGCGCGGCTATCTGCGGCTCGGCGCGCGCGTGTGCGGGGAGCCGGCGCACGACCCCGAGTTCGGGGTCGCCGACTTCTACGTCCTCCTGTCGCTCCGCGACACCGATCCCCGCTATCTGCGCCACTTCCTGTCCCTCGTCCCGGCGTGAACGGCCGTGAGCGACGGTGCGAAGGCGCTTCCCGCCCTGTCTGCCCCTTCTGCCCACGCGTGGATGCCCACCGCGCCCTGTACGACGGCGGACTGCGTGCCCGAGGGCGCGCCCACCGTCGGAACGGCGCGGCGGGCGGCGCGCGGCGCTGCCCTCCTGGCGGTGCTGCTCACGGGCATCGTGGCCGCGCCACTGGTGCGGCTGCTGCCGGGGCGTCCGGCACGCGCTGCGGTACGGGGGTGGTCGCGCGCGCTGGTGCGGGCGGCGGGGGTGCGGTTGCGGATTCGGGTACGGGGGACGGCGCCGGGTCAGGGTCCGGACGTGGGCATGGGCGCGGGCGTTGACGTGGGTGCGGGGCCGTTCGGGGTGCGGCGCGTGCCCGAACTCGTCGTCGCCAACCATGTCTCCTGGCTCGACGTCCCCCTCGTCGCCGCCGTGCGCCCCGGCCGGATGCTGGCCAAGGCCGAGGTCGGCGCGTATCCGGTGCTCGGCGCGCTGGCCGCCCGCGCCGGAACCCTCTTCATCGACCGTGCGCGGCTGCGCTCGCTGACGGACACGGTCGCCGAGGCCGCGGCGGCGCTGCGGGCCGGTTCGACGGTGGTCGTCTTCCCCGAGGGCAGCACCTGGTGCGGCACGGAAGCGGGCACGTTCCGTCCCGCGCTCTTCCAGGCCGCGCTGGACGCGGGGGTGCCCGTACGGCCCGTGGCGGTGCGCTATCTGACCCGGCACGGGGCCGCCCTCCACCCCACGACCGTGGCCGCTTTCGTGGGCGAGGACACGCTGTTCGCCTCGCTGCGACGGGTGACGGCCGCCCGTGGCCTCGTGGCCGAGGTGACCGTGCTGCCGCCCCTCTCCGTGCGCGATTACGCCTGCCGCCGGGCCCTGGCCAGGGCGGCTCACGGGTCCGTAATGACGGGCGCGGCCGACAATCGTTGGCGTGGGCAGATAATGTCCCCGTCATGCCGGAAGCCAACTCTGCCCCGAAACCCGACACCGACGCCGCCCCCGGGTCCGACGCCGAAACCCGTACGGGTACCGGCGCGGACACCGGCGAGGACGCCGCCCCCGACACCAAGCCCGACCCCGAGCCCCGCCCCACGCCCGACGAGGGCGCGTACGACGACGAGCCCGGCGAGGACGGACACGAGGGAGAGCCCGAGAACGGACCCGGGGGAGAAGGAGAGGGTGAGGGCGAGGGCGAGAGAGCGGGGCTCACCCCGCGCCAGGCGCGGCGCATACGAATAGTCCTCTCCGCCGCCGTCATGATCGCCGTGGCCGTCGCCCTGGTGATCCGTCTCAACAGCGCCCCTTCGGTCCTGACCGTCGGCTTCTACGGCATCGCGCTCATCCTCTCCGGCACCGCCATCGTCCTCAGCCGCCGCGGCCGTACCCGGGTGGCGACGGGCGTACTGGCACTTGGCTTCGGCGCGGTCCTTCTCGCGGAGAAGCTGCTGTCGGCCACGGAGTAGCCGCGAGCCACGGCGACGGCCGAACTCCCGGGCGTACTCTGCTTCGTATGACGGAGGAACTGCCCGAGATGCGGGCCTCGGACGCGGAGCGCGAGCGGATCGCCGACGTGCTGAAGGAGGCCGTGGCCGAGGGTCGGCTCGGGGTCGACGAGTTCCAGGAACGCCTCGACTCCGCCTACCGGGCCCGTACGCGCGGGGAGTTGGAGCCTCTCGTACGCGATCTGCCCACGCCCGGTGCCACTTCTCTCGTCAAGGGGCACGGGTACGGATACGGGCAGGCGGCGGGTTCGCGCGCCCCGGCCCCGCGCAGGCCCGGCGCCGCCGAGCGGATCGGCGGACGGGGCACGTCGAGTTGGGGCGTCGGCATTCTGGGCGGCTTCGGCCGCAAGGGCAACTGGACGGTGCCGCGCGCCTTCACGGGCGTCGCGATCATGGGCGGGGGCGAACTGGACCTGCGCGAGGCGCGCTTCGAGGAGCGCGAGGTCGTCATCCGGTGCTTCGTCTTCATGGGAGGCATCGATGTGGTGGTCCCGTCGGATGTCGAGGTCGAGGTGCGCGGCATCGGCATCATGGGCGGCTTCGACTCGAACGCGAGCGGCGAGCACACCGGTGGTCCGGACGCGCCCCGCGTGGTCGTCACCGGCCTCGCCGTATGGGGCGGGGTCGGGACGGAGCGCAAGCTGACCCGCGAGGAGAAGCGGCAGCGTCGCGAGGACAAGCTGCGAGGGCGCGAGGAGCGCAGGAGGCAGCGCGAACTGGACCGTCGCGAGCGCCGCGGGTCCCGTCGCGAACGCGACAACCGGCACGGGCTGGGGTCCGGGTCCGGGCATGGACACGGGCCCGCACTCGGGCACGGGCTCGGCCACGGCCACGGCCGTGGACGGGGCGCTTACGGGGAACCGGACGCGCCGGACCGTGCCGATCGCGCCGACCGTGCCGACGGCTCCGGGCCCGCCCCCGCGGAGTGACGCACGAGGCCGGGCGACCAGAACCGGGGCCGGAGGACGAGGAGCCGGGGAGGAAGTGTCGCGGCTCAGTGCCAGGCCGGGGCGTCCGTGCCGGGTTCGCCGGGCGGACGTGACCAGCCGGTGGGGCCGCCCTCGTAGCCGACGGGGGACAGCGCGTACCGCAGTCGTCCCAGCGGCCCGGAGCACTCGGAGAGCCAGGGCGAGGGATCGTGGGCGGGCCCGTCGATGACCGCTTCCTCCGCCCCGCTACCGGTACCGGACCCCGTCCCCGACGTGTTGGCCGCGTCGCCCAGCAGCCAGGTGGCCGTCCGCGCCAGCGCCAGCCGCACCACGCGGGAGCCGCTCGCGCCACGCCGCTGCTCCGTGAGGGAGCGCAGCACGGCAGCCGCCAGCAGATACCCGCTCCCGTGGTCGAGCGCCTGCGCCGGGAGAACGCCGGGCGCGCCGTCGGGCCCCGCCTCGATGGCCGCGATGCCGCTCGCGGCCTGTACGAGGCTGTCGAACCCGCGCCGTCTGTGCCACGGGCCGTGCGCACCCCACGCGCTGAGCTGCCCCACTACCAGCCCCGGCCGCCGGTCGGCCAGCGACTCCGGCGCGAGGCCGAAGCGGTCGAGGGCGCCGGGACGGTACCCGGTGAGGACGACATGCGCCGAGGACAGCAGCTCCTCGAAGGTGGCCTGCCCGGCGCGGTCGCTCAGGTCGAGCAGCGCGGACCGTTTGCCGAAGCCGCTGTCCGCGTGCGCGTCCCTCTTCTCGGGGAGCTGCGGCGCGTCGATGCGCAGGACGTTCGCGCCCAGCAGCGCGAGCGTCCGGCTGGCGACGGGGCCCGCGATGACCCGGGTCAGGTCCAGCACGCGTACGCCGTCGAGGGGGCGGCCGGACGGGCCCTGCGCGCCGTCCCCGGGCGCCGCGAAGGGGGCCGCGAAGGGGAGGACCGGGGCGCGGTCGAGGCGCTTGGCGGACAGCAGCGGCTGCCGCGTCAGCGCCGCGCCCTGCGGATGCCGCGCCCAGTCGTGCGGGGTGCGTACGGCGACGGCCAGGCCGCCCGCCGCGTACACCTCCGTCTCCACGTCCACCGCCTTCCGCTCCGCCAGCACGGCGGCGACCCGCTCGGCGAGCGCGGCCTCCGCGGCCCTTTCCGTGGTCTCTTCCGAGCCGTCCTGGAGGCCGAGCGCCGCGAGGAGCCGGGAGCGGTGGTGCGGGTAGTTCGCGTGGGTGCGCAGCCAGCCGTCTGCCGTGCGCCAGAAGCGGGAGAGCGGCGCGAAGTTCGCCGGTTCGCGGCCGTCGACGCGCAGATGGCGCTCGCTGACGAAGGCGGTGGCGACGGCGCCGTCGTCGACCCGTACGGACGGCACGTCGGCCGCCCCGGGTCCCTCGCCGTCCACGCCGCTCGTGTCGCCTGTCCCGCCCGTGTCGCCTGTCCCGCCCGTGCCGTGGGCCCGTACCGACGCCAGCTCGGCCGCCGCGAGCGAGCACACCGCCACCGTCGAACGCGCCAGCTCCAGCACCGGCAGCCTGGAGGGGAGCAGCCGGGGGCGGCGTACGAGCGAGACGCGGTCCAGCAGCGCGGGGTCTCCGCCGAGGGCGGCCCAGGCGTGTGCCGTGGCGTCGTCCGTACGGGCAGGTACGGGGGGTTCCGGCTGCGCGGGCCCGGCGGGCGCGGGAACGGGTGCGGGAACGGGAACCGGGACAGGCGCCGCGGGGGGCGCCTCGGGGGCGGCACCCGTGCTGCCCGGCTCACTCATGCCGTCCTCGGCGCCGCTCCTCGGGGGCGTGGGGCCCGCTTCGACATCGCGGGTCGTGCTGGTCACCGCTGCTGAAGATCGCTCCATATCGGGCATTGTGACACCTTGCCCAGGTGAGAGGTATCAGCCGCGAGTGGCGGTGTCTCCACGGATGGCGGTGCCGTGGGGCGCGGCTGACGCTGGCTCAGGAGTTGCCTGCGATCGGGGGCGGAGGCGGGACCGGAGTCGGAGTCGGGGCCGGAGCCGTGGGAGTCGTGACGGGTCCGCGTCAGTCGGCTAGGTTCCTGCGCCATGAGGGGCGAGGGGATGACGATGACGGTGAGACGACTGGTGGCGGTGGCCCTGTGCGGGGCTGCCGTGTGTGCCGCGCTCGGAAGCGGTCAGGCGGTGGCGGGTGCGGCGGGTGCGCCGATTCCGTCTGGTCCGTCGGGTCCGTCCGGCGAGGGGGCGGATTCCGTCGCGTGGGGCGGCCGGGACAGTCGGGGCGGCTTGAGCTGGTCGCTCAAGGACAGCGGGAGCGAGGCCCGCTTCCGCGGACTCGCCGCCGTCAGCCGCTCGACGGCCTGGCTCGCGGGCAGCGGGGGAACGGTCCTGCGGACCCGTGACGGCGGTACGCGCTGGACGGATGTGTCGCCGCCCGGCGCGGAAGACCTGGAGTTCCGCGACGTGGAGGCGTTCGGCCCGGACCGGGCCGTCGTTCTCGCCATCGGGGAGGGCGAGGCGTCGCGCGTGTTCCGTACGGACGACGGCGGCGCCACCTGGAAGGAGACCTTCCGTAACGACGAACCGTCCGCCTTCTACAACTGCCTCACCTTCTTCGACCGGTCCCACGGACTGGCCGTCAGCGATCCGGTCGACGGTGCGTTCCGCGTCCTCGGTACGCGGGACGGCGGCCGGAGCTGGCGGGTGCTGCCCTCCGACGGGATGCCCGAAGCGCTGCCTGGAGAGGCCAACTTCGCGGCGAGCGGCCAGTGCCTCGTCACGGCGGAGCGCGCGGGGGGCCAGGGGCGCGGTACCCGTTCGGGTGATGACGTGTGGATGGCGAGCGGCGGCGGTGCCACCGCACGGATCTACCACTCGGCCGACCGCGGCAGGAACTGGACCGTGTCCGAGGCGCCCGTGCCCGCGGGCCACTCCGCGCGCGGCGTCTTCGGCCTCGCCTTCACGGGCCAGGGGCATGGGTACGGGCATGGGCATGAGCATGGGCATGGGTACGGGCACGGGGGCGCCGGGCGGGTGCGGGGCCTGGCCGTCGGCGGTGACTACCGCGCCGGTGAGCACTCGCCCGACGCCTCGGCCGTGAGCCGCGACGGCGGCGCCACATGGCGGGCGAGCGACCGCCCGGTGCCCGCGTACCGCTCGGGGGTCGCCTGGCTGCCCGGCACCCGCTCGGCCGCCCTCGCGGTCGGCCCCACCGGCACCGACCTCAGCCTCGACGCCGGACGCACCTGGCACACTGTGGACGGCGGCTCCTATGACACGGTCGACTGCGCGGGCTCGGCACGTGCCTGCTGGGCGGCGGGGGAGAAGGGACGCGTGGCCCGCCTGGAGCCGGGAGCGTCGGGGGCGCCGTCACGGGACTGACGGCGACGGCCGCGCCGAGGGCCCGGGCGCGATGATCATCCTTGCGGTAGCGTGACGCTCCCATGAGCGGCTCCCAGGACTGGCCCCGTACCGAGGCCGAAGCGCTAGCAGTGCAGGACTCCCTGCGTACCCGGGTCGAGGAGACCGACCAGTCCCCGGCCCCCGGCGCGGCGGGAACGATCGCGGTCGGTCTGGACGTCGCGTACGACGACGCGCGGGACGTGGTCGCCGCTGCCGCCGTCGCCCTCGACGCGGCGACCCTGGAGGTCGTCGAAGAGGCCACCGTCATCGGCCGGGTGGCCTTCCCGTATGTGCCGGGGCTGCTCGCCTTCCGGGAGATCCCCGCGCTGCGGGACGCGCTCGACGAGCTGGGCCGACGGCTCGGGCGCGCGCCCGACCTCCTCGTGTGCGACGGCTACGGACGGGCCCACCCGCGCCGTTTCGGCCTCGCCAGCCACCTGGGCGTGCTCACGGGGCTGCCGGTGATCGGCGTCGCGAAGAACCCGTTCGTGTTCCGGCACGGTGTGGTCGGCCCGGACCGTGGCGACAGCGCCGCGCTGCTCGACGGGGCGGAGGAGGTTGGGCGCGCGCTGCGCACGAGGCGCGGAGTGAAGCCGGTCTTCGTCTCGGTCGGCCACCGCGTCAGCCTGGACAGCGCCTGTGCGCACACGCTGAGCCTGGCCCCCGACTACCGGCTCCCCGAGACCACGCGCCGCGCCGACGCGCTGTGCCGACGCGCCCTGCGCGAGAGCGCCTGAGCTGCTGGGCGCCCGAGCCTTCCGGGCCACCTGGGTCCATGGGCGTCTGAGCGTCCGGGTGCCGGTGTCCCGGGGGTCCGGGTGTCTGACCACGGCCCGAAGAGACGGAAGGTGGCGCCTGTCTGAACGGACGTCAAACCTTGACACCCGCCGCCTGGCGGAGGACATTCGGCGATGACATGGGACGTCCCATGTCCAATTTAGTCGTAGTCATCCTGTGTTGGAGCCGCGATGTCGTGTCCGCTTCCCGTGCCGCTCACCGGGATCGTCCCGCCGCTGTGCACTCCGCTGACGCCCGAGGGCGAGATCGACACGGCGGGTCTGCGCACACTGGCCCGGCGGCTGATCAGAGCGGGCGCGCGGGCGCTGTTCGCCCTCGGCTCCAGCGGCGAGACCGCGTACCTCAGCGACGTACAACGCGACACCGTCCTGCGTACCGTGGTCGAAGCGGCTGACGGCGAGGTACCCGTACTCGCGGGGGTCATCGACATGACCACGCCCCGCGTGCTCGATCAGGCACGCAGGGCCGTGGACGCGGGCGCAGACGCGCTCGTCGCCACCGCGCCCTTCTACACGCGCACCCACCCGGTCGAGGTCGCCGGACACTTCCGCCGCATCCGCGCCGCCGTCCCGCTCCCGCTGTTCGCGTACGACATCCCGGTGGCCGTGCACCACAAGCTCTCCGCCGCCACCGTTCTCGAACTCGCCGAGGACGGCACCCTGGCCGGGCTGAAGGACAGCAGCGGCGACGACGGAGCCCTACGGCGGCTCCTCGTCAGCCTGCGGCAACGCGGCCTGCTGGAGCGCTTCTCCGTGCTCACCGGCTCCGAACTCGCCGTCGACGGGGCGCTGCTGGCCGGTGCGCACGGGGTCGTTCCCGGCCTCGGCAACCTGGACCCGGACGGCTACGCGCGGCTCTACGCCCACGCCCGCGCCGGACGCTGGCGCGAGGCCGCCGAGGAACAGGACAGGATCGCCGCGCTGTTCGCCCTCACCGACGTGGGCCCCGAGGACACCATGGGCCGCAACTCGTCCGCGATCGGTGCCTTCAAGGCCGGGCTGCGGCTGCTGGGCGTCATCGACTGCGCGGCCACCGCGCCTCCCCAGGTCCCCCTGGACGCGACGGCCGTGAAGCGGGTCGGCGCGCTGCTGGAGGAGGCGGGGCTGCTGTGACCGGGTCTCCCGCCTCCCGTACACCCGCCGCGCTGCCTTGGTACCGCGAGGTCTCCCGTACGCAATGGAAGTCGATGTTCGCCGCCTGGCTCGGCTATCTCCTCGACGGCTTCGACTTCGTCCTCATCACACTCGTGCTCACCGAGATAGCCGACGAGTTCGGACTGAGCACGGTGGAGGCGGCGAGCCTGGTGTCGGGTGCCTTCATCACCCGGTGGCTCGGCGGCGCGCTGCTCGGCGGCATGGGCGACCGCTACGGGCGCAAGCCCGCGATGATCGCCAGCATCCTGCTCTACTCGCTGGGTACCTTCGCCTGCGGCTTCGCCTGGAACTACCACAGCCTCTTCGCCGCCCGCCTCGCCATCGGGATGGGCATGGCGGGGGAGTACAGCGCCAGTGCCACGTATGTGCTGGAGAGCTGGCCCGTCCGCATGCGCAACCGCGCCTCCGGCTTCCTCATCTCCGGCTACGCGGCGGGCACCGTCCTTGCCGCCGAGGTCTACAAGTGGGTCGTCCCCAGCCTCGGCTGGCGCTGGATGTTCTGGATAGGCGTGCTGCCGATCGTGGTGGCGCTGTGGGTGCGCCGGGCGCTCCCCGAAGCGGGCGACTGGCAGGCGGAGATCCACGGTACGGGTACCCGTACCGGCACCGTCCCCGGAGCCGAAGCGCCGGGCGCGGGCGAACCGGCCGGGCCCGGCACCTTCGACGGGCAGGACAAGCTGGACGCACCACCCTCGCCACCGACAGCAGCACCGGCACCAACAGCCGAGGTACCGGCACAGGAACCGGCAGCGGCCGCGTCCCCTGGCACGGGCGAGAGCGGACCCGCCACGGCCGCGGTCCGGGGCGGACCGCCACGGCGCCCCAACCCCTTCCGTCCCCTCTTCGGCGACCCGCGCCGCTCGGTGGCCAACTCCGTGCTCGCGATCCTGGCGACCGTCGCCCTCTTCCTCGTCTTCACCCCGCTGGCCGCGGGACTCACCTGGCCGCTGGCGCTGGTCGCCGCCGGGTGCCTGATCGCCTTCGCCGTCCAGCTCGGAGGCCGCCGGAGCTGGGTGGTCTACGTGGCCCTGATGGTGACCGTCTTCTGCGCCTTCCTCTACTCCTGGCCCATACAGTCACTCCTCCCGACCTATCTGAAGACCGAACTGGGCTACGGCGCCGACGAGGTCACCGACGTCATGTACTACGCGGGGTTCGGCACCATGCTGGGCTGCTGGCTGGCCGGGTTCGTCGGCGACTGGCTGGGCACGCGCCGCGCCTACGCCCTCACCCTCCTCGCCTCCCTCGCCTTCGTCTTTCCCGTGTTCGCGGTGCAGAACAGCCTGGTGGGGCTGGGGGTGCTGCTCTTCGGGCTGCTCGCCCTGAGCCAGGGCATCTCAGGGCTGCTGCCGAAGTACATCGCGGGTCACTTCCCGGTCGAGACCCGCGCGGCCTCGCTGGGGTTCGTCTACAACGTGGGCGCTCTCGGTGGCGCCGTCGCCCCCGTGATGGGCGCCCAACTGGCCGAGGGCATGACGCTGGCGCAGTCGCTCGCCATCCTGACCTTCGGGCTGACGACACTCGTCATCGTGCTCGTCGGTCTCAACGTGCCCTATCGCCTGAACCGCTACCTGCTCCACCGCACCGGCCACCACGACGTCACCGAGGACCACCTCGCCGCGGTGACGGTGACGGAGAACCCCAGACCGGCGGACTGACCGCCCGCGCCCTTTCGCGGGCCCGGCATCCGGGACGCGAGCGGCATCCGGACCGGCTCCGAGTCCAGCCGTCGACCGCTAGTTCTTCTGCAAGGCGCGGGTGACGCCCGCGATGACGGCGGTCGTCAGCAGCCAGCCGAAGGCGATCAGCAGGTAGGCCAGCCACTGGAGACCGCCGTCCGTCCAGTACCAGGCCGTGCGCTGCCCCAGGCCGCCGATGGGGATCAAGAGGTCGAGTGTGTAGACGAGGGGCTGGAACGGGGTGCCCTCGCCTTGTCTGACCGGGTGGGGGGAGTGGGCGCCGAAGGAGAGCGTGCCCAGCAAGGTCAGCGCGAGGAGCCAGACCCCGGCCAGCCACGGGCGGTAGCCATAGCCGACCATCGCGTCGAGCAGGTGCCCGCACACACGCGCCGCCGGGGACAGGGTCCGACGCCGATGGCGCTGCTTGGCCAGGAGAACGCGGCGGGCGTCGTCGTCATGGCCGGCCTTCCGGTACCAGCTCGCCAACTGCTCATAGGGCTGGGGGTTGTAGCCAGGGCTGCGCCGTATCCACGCCACACGGTGGGCGACGAAGTCCCGCCGCCCCACCGCCTCCCGCCGCTCGTCCGCCTCGACCGCCTTGATGGAGCCGTAGACGAAGCCGTCCAGCTCCACCACGTCCGGCCAGCTGTTGCGGCTGTCGTGGAGATGAGACACCTGGGCGCCCCGCAGATCCACGGTGCCGGACGGAGGCTGGGCGAGGGTGAAGTCGAGGTCGACGGCCTGCATCCGCAGGGCGACCAAGGACGGACCATGGCCGGGCGGCCCGTTCAGGACGGCTCCTGCGAAGGTCAGGTTGTCCGAGATGCGGGCACCGCGCAGTCGTACGGTCCCGTTCGCGGTGAACCCGTCGGAGAAGTCGAGCGTCGAGGCCACGGCGTTGTCCAGGGCGAGCGCCGTCCCGTGTGGCCCGGGGCTCGCCAGATGCGCACCCTGCATGAACAGTCCGCCCGGCAACTGCGCGCCCAGCAGCCGCACTTCGCCACGCGCGACGAACCCGCCCCGGCAGGTCACGCCTCCTTCCATGACCAGGCCGCCTGCGGCCACGGCCCATCCTCCGGGCGCGCTGACCTCGGTCCCGTTCAGGAGCATGCCGCCGGTCACCAGGGCATCGCTCAGCGACAGTGCGGTGCGCACGTGGTTGAAGGGCGAGGTGGCGAGGCTTTCCACCACGGAGTGCCGCAGGTCGAGCGTTCCCTCGATGCGGGCCGAATAGGCTTCGATGCCCGGTACGCGGCTGCCCGTGATCACGAGCGTCTGTGCCGACGCCCCCAGCAGGTCCACCGACTCCTCGAGCCAGCAGTCCTTGAGCCAGAGGGCGTGAGCGATCTGCGCGCCGGCCAGATCGAGGCGCCCGGCTATCCGCGCCCCGGCGAGCCTCAAGCACGCTACGGCGCCTGGCTGCGCGGTGTTCGCGCCCAGGAGCAGCTCCGCGACCACCGCGGCCCGAACCGTCCGCTCAGGGCCCCACCGCCCACCCTCGGCGACCCGGTCGTCCTCGGGTACACCTGTGCGCAGGTCCACGCGGCGTCCCTCGGGGAACGCGTCCCACAACGCACGCTCCGGTGAAGTCAACTCGTCGTATGAGAGCACCCGTGCAGAGTAGTGATCTCCCTTCGCGCTCCACTTGCCCACCGCGTGGATCGGAGGCGGCCCAACCTGTTGGGGGTTCTTACTCCTCCGGCCTGGCCGTCACCACACGCAACCCGTGCTCGGTGAACTCGCGACGTACCCCCTCCTTCACTCCCGCGTCCGTGATGAACGTGTCGAAGACATCAGCGCCGCCGATCCTGGCGAAGCACCGCTCGCCGACCTTGAGGGAGTCGGCCACCACCACAGCCCGTGACGCCCTCTCGGCCATCAGACGGTTGACCCTGGCCTCGGCCTCGTCGTGAACCGTCGCCCCCATGACCGGGTCCACCCCGTTGGCGCCGATGAAGGCGATGTCCAGGGAGATCTGCTGAAGCACCAGCTCGCTGAACGGCCCGATCAGTTCGAAGGAGCGGGAGTGCGCGACCCCGCCGGTCAGCACGATCTTGATCTGGGGGCGGACCGCCAGCTCGTTGGCGATGTTGAGCGAGTTGGTGACGACGGTCAGATGCGGCTGCGGTCCCGGCTCGGAGAACTCCGGACGGGTGGCCAGCGTCCGGGCGATCTCCGTCGTGGTGGTGCCGCCGCTGAGGCCGACCACATTGCCCCGCTCTACCAGCTTCGCCGCCGCCTGCGCCACGGCCTGCTTCCCCGAGGCGTGATGGCCCCGCTTGTAGCGGATGGGCAGGTCATAGGCGACGGAGCTGAGCACCGCCCCGCCCCTGGTCCGGGTCAGCAGTTGCTGGTCGGCCAGGGTGTCCATGTCACGCCGCATCGTCGCCGCCGACACCTCCAGCGCGGTGGCGGCCTCCTCGACATCGACACGACCGCGCTCCCCGAGCAGCTCAAGCAGGGCGTTCATCCGCTCATGGCGCTTCACTGGTTCTTCGTCTCCCGCGTCGGTCGGTTGCGTCGGCGAGCCTATCCGGCCACCGCGGGAGCCCCGAGAAGGCGCAGCAGCCGCGCGGCCTCCCTGGCCACCGCCTCACGGGCGGGCCCCACATACTTCCGCGAATCGACGAGCGTGGGGTCCTGGGTCAGCACACTCCGCACCTCCCCGGTGAAGACCGACACCAGATGCGTGGATATGTTGATCTTCGTCATGCCCGCCGCTATCGCGGCCCGCAGCTCCTCGTCCGGCACACCCGACGAACCGTGCAGCACCAACGGCACCGGCAGCGTCTCCCGCAGCGACCGGATCAGCTCCTTGTCGAGGACGGTGGTCCGCTCCCGCATGGCGTGCGAGGAGCCGACCGCCACGGCGAGGGCATCCACCCCCGTGGCACCCACGAAGGCCAGCGCCTCCGCCGGATCCGTACGGGCCCCAGGAGCGTGCACCCCGTCCTTGCCGCCCACCTCGCCCAGCTCCGCCTCGACATAGGCACCGCGCTCGTGGCACCAGGCCGTCAGCTCCGCCGTCACCGCGACGTTCTCCTCATAGGGGAGGGCCGAGGCGTCGACCATCACCGAGCCCACTCCGGCCCCGACGCCCTCGTGCACCAGGGCGGGATCGGTGATGTGGTCCAAGTGCACGGAGACATCGGCTTCGGCCGCCTCGGCGAGGGCCAGCGTGGCGCGGGTGAGCGGCAGCAGACGGCCGTGGTAGCGGACGCAGTTCTCGCTGATCTGGAGGATGAGGGGTATCCCGGTGCGCTCGGCCGCGGAGACGAGGGCCTCGGCCGTTTCCAGATGGATGACGTTGAACGCGGCGGCACCGGCTCCCGAGGCGCGGGCGGCGTCGACGACGGACGCGGTGGAGACGAGGGGCATGGTCGTGAACTTCCCTTGTGTGGCGGACGGAGGGGAGGGCGGAGGCCAGGGCGGGACCGGACGGGGGCAGAGGACCTCGGCCGGGCCTCGGGCCGGGGCGCGCCGGCGTTCGGTCAGGAACCGTCGAGCATCACGGAGCGGGTCAGGCTGCGCGGGTTGTCCGGGTCCAGCCCGCGAGCGCGCGCCCGCTCCAGGGCGACACGCTGCACCAGCACCAGATCGGCCATCGGATCGCGGCCGTGGGACACGAACCGGGCACCGGTGCGTGCCACCTCCGACTCCAGCCCCGCCGGTGAGGGGCCGAAGAGCCAGGTGACGCGTCCCGGCGCCGCGATGGATATCGGCCCGTGCCGGTACTCCATGGCGGCATAGGACTCCGTCCAGCTCTGGGACGCCTCGCGCATCTTCAGCGCGGCCTCGTTGGCCAGGCCGACGGTCCAGCCGGTGCCGAGGAACGAGAACTGCTCGGCGTCCACCCACTCCTCCTCGACGGGGCAGGTCAGCGCTTCCTCGGCGTCACCCACCGCGGCCGTCAGATCCTCGCCCAGGTGTGCGCGGAGCAGGGCGAGGGCGGTCGTCGCGAAACGGGTCTGGACGACGGACCTCTCGTCCGCGAAGGGCAGGGCGACGACCTCGTCGGACAGTTCGGTCGCGGGAGTGTCCTGGTCTCCCAGAACGGTCACCGTCGGGATGCGTCCCTTGACCGCTTCGAGCAGCCTCAGCACCTCGGTCGTGGTGCCGGAACGGGTGATCGCCACCAGCGCGTCATAACCGCGGTCGGTGCCGAGGAAAGCCTCGGACGCGGCGAACGCGTCCGTCACGCCCAGCCCCGCCGCCTCGCGCAGCGACGCGTACGACTGGGCCATGAACCATGAGGTGCCGCATCCCACGACGGCGACACGCTGCCCCTCCTTCGGCAACGGCGGCCTGGATGCTCCGATGCGCGCGGCCTCCCGCCAGGTCTCCGGCTGACTCCGCAGTTCCCGCTCCATGTGCACGGACTCACTCATGAGCTGCCCCGCCCCTCTTGATGCGAATTGATTGTTCAAGCCTTGCTGCAATCAATATTAAGCATCGGCAGTGGGCGGATTCCATCCCTCGTGCGGGTGAACTGGCGAGCGAATCGGCGCCGAAAACCCGTCATGTTCCGCGCCTGTCAGGCGCTTTGTCGCAGGTGGGCGGGTGGATGAGTCCGCGCGAGAGGGGTGTTGACAGTTGCGCGAAGCGAGTCGAATAGTGACGTCATCCATCACGCGGTTTCCATGCAGCTTCGCGTTCCGTCGAACCGAAAGGTCCGCTATGTCCATGAAGATGCTTTCCGTGAGCCCGACGCTGAAGAGGGGTGCGCGAGGGCTTCGCCGGGCGGGTCCGCGCCGGGGCGGAGCCAAGTGGGCGGGCCTCGTGGGGTGTTGTGGTGTACGCCACTGCGCCGGGGTCCACGCGGGGGGCCTGAGAGGGCTTGTGGAAAGTGAAACGCGTTCTTAGCATCGCTGGTGTTACATCACTTGTGTCATACGGCTGGGGGCTTGATGGCAGTGTCGGCGTCAGCGGCGGGAGAGAACGGCGGCGGTCCTCTCAGGGGCGTGCGCGTGGTGGAGCTGGCGGGCATCGGCCCCGGCCCCTTCGCCGGGATGGTGCTCGCCGACCTGGGGGCCGATGTCGTGCGGGTGGACCGCCCCGGCGGCGCCGCCCTGGGCATCGACCCCGCGTACGACATCACGAACCGCAACAAGCGCTCCGTGGTGCTCGACCTCAAGTCGGAGGCGGGAAAAGCGGCCGTGCTGGACATGGTGGAGCGCGCCGACATCCTGATCGAGGGCAACCGGCCGGGGGTCGCCGAGCGGCTCGGCGTCGGCCCCGACGCCTGCCTGGCCCGCAACTCCCGGCTCGTCTACGGACGGATGACCGGCTGGGGCCAGGACGGCCCCCTCGCCCAGCGCGCGGGCCACGACATCGGCTACATCGCCCTCACCGGAGCCCTCGGCATCACCGGCCCCGCCGACGGACCGCCCTACGCGCCCGCGAACCTGCTGGGCGACTACGCGGGCGGTTCGCTCTACCTCGTCATCGGCGTGCTCGCCGCGCTCCAGCACGCGCGGAGCGAGGGCGGTGGGGGACAGGTCGTCGACGCCGCGATCGTGGACGGCACCAGCCACCTCTCCTCGATGATCCACGGCATGATGGCCGCCGGAGGCTGGCAGGACAGGCGCGGGGTCAATCTGCTCGACGGCGGCAGCCCGTTCTACGGCACCTACGAGACCTCCGACGGCGGCCACATGGCGGTCGGGGCGCTGGAGCCGCAGTTCTACGAGGAGTTCATCGGCCTCCTCGGTCTCACCGACGAGGCACCCAACCGCAGGGACATCGGGTCCTGGGGTGTGCTCCGCGAGGCCATCGCCAGGCGCTTCAAGACCCGTACGCGCGAGGAGTGGACTGCGGTCTTCCAGGACTCGGACGCCTGCGTGGCACCCGTGCTCTCCCTCGCCGAGGCACCGTCGCACCCCCACCTCGCCGCGCGCGGAACGTTCGTGGAGCACAGCGGCATCACCCAGCCCGCCCCGGCGCCCCGTTTCTCCGCCACGCCCGGCTCCGTCACCCGGTCACCCGCCCTGCCGGGGGCCGACGGAGCGGAGGTCGCCCAGGACTGGGGCCTCCCCTCCCTGGCCCCTCCGGACCCCGCAGCTTCCCCGTCCGCGCCCGTACCGCCCGCCTCTTCGACCCCCTCAGCCAAGGACGGTGACGCGTGAAGATCGCGACCTCGCTCCAGTACGCAGACAACCCCCGCCAGGCCGCCGACGATGTCGCGAGGCTGGAGGCCGCGGGGCTCGACGCGGTGTGGGTCGCCGAAGCCTACGGCTTCGACTCGCCCACCGTGATGGGCTATCTGGCCGCCCGCACGGAGCGGATGCTCATCGGCGCCGCCATCCTCAACGTCTACTCGCGCACCCCAGCCCTCATCGCCCAGACAGGCGCCGGGCTCGACGCGCTGTCCGACGGGCGGGCGCTCATCGGGCTCGGCGCGTCGGGACCGCAGGTGGTCGAGGGGTGGCACGGCAAGCCGTACGACAAGCCGCTCGGCCGCACCCGCGAGACGGTCGAGCTGTGCCGCCGCATCTGGCGCCGCGAGGTCATCGACCACCACGGCATCACCGACATGCCCCTGCCGCCCGAGAAGGGCGGCAAGCTCGGCAAGCCGCTGAAGATCCTCACCAGGCCCGTCCGGGAGGAGATCCCGCTCTACGTGGCGGCGCTCGGCCCGGCCAACGTCCGGATGACGGCCGAGGTCGCCGACGGCTGGCTGCCCCACCTCTTCGTGCCCGAGAAGGCCGCGAACGTCTGGGGCGAGGCCCTGGCCGAGGGCACCGCCAAGCGCGATCCCGCACGCGGGCCGCTGGAGACCGTCGCGGGCACGGTGCTCGCGGTGGGGGAGGGGGCCGAGGCCGTACGCGAGACGCTGCGCCCCCTCATCGCCCTCTACATCGGAGGCATGGGCGCCAAGGGCAAGAACTTCTACAACGACGTGGCCCGCGCCTACGGGTACGAAGAGGCGGCGGAGAAGGTCCAGGACCTCTACCTCGCGGGCAAGAAGAAGGAGGCGGAGGCGGCCGTTCCCGACGAGTTCTGCGAACTCGTCTCCCTCTGCGGGCCCGAGGGCTATGTGCGCGACAGGCTCGAAGCCTTCCGGGAGGCGGGCGTGACCATGCTCAACGTCGTCCCCGTCGGCCCGGACCCCGCAGGACTGATCGAGCAGGTCAAGGGCTGGCTCTGACCACGGCCCGGCCCGCGCGCCGCCGCCCCGGCCCCGGCCCCGCGAACCGGCCCCCCCTCCACTGAACCCCTCCGCCACGGCTCGAAGGAGAGCACCCACCACCATGAAGCGGCAGATCTTCACCGAGGACCACGAGGCGTTCCGCCAGACCGTACGGACCTTCCTCACCAAGGAAGTGGAGCCGCACTACGAGCAGTGGGAGAAGGACGGCATCACCTCCCGTGAAGCCTGGCTGGCGGCGGGGCGGCAGGGGCTGCTCGGTCTCGCCGTGCCCGAGGAGTACGGGGGCGGGGGCACCGAGGACTTCCGGTACGCCGTGGTGCTCGCCGAGGAGTTCACACGCGCGGGCGCCGCCGGTCTCGCGGTCGGCCTGCACAACGACGTCATCGGCCCCTACCTCACGTCGCTCGCCACCGAGGAGCAGAAGCGCCGTTGGCTGCCGGGCTTTTGCAGCGGCGAGAAGATCTCCGCCATCGCGATGACCGAGCCGGGAGCCGGATCCGACCTCCAGGGCATCCGCACCACGGCCGAGGACAAGGGGGACCACTGGGTCCTCAACGGTTCCAAGACCTTCATCTCCAACGGCATCCTCGCCGACCTCGTCATCGTCGTCGCGAAGACGACCCCCGAGGGTGGCGCCAAGGGCCTGAGCCTGCTGGTCGTGGAGCGCGGCATGGAGGGCTTCGAGCGCGGGCGCAACCTGGACAAGATCGGCCAGAAGGCCCAGGACACGGCGGAGCTGTTCTTCAACGACGTCAAGGTCCCCAAGGAGAACCTCCTCGGCGAGCTGAACGGCGCCTTCGTCCACCTCATGACCAACCTCGCCCAGGAGCGGATGACCATCGCGGTCTCGGCCATCGCCGCGGCCGAGCACGTCCTGGAGTTCACCACCGAGTACGTCAAGGAGCGCGAGGCGTTCGGGCGCCCCCTCGCACGGCTCCAGCACATCCGCTTCGAGATCGCCGAGATGGCGACCGAGTGCGCCGTGACCCGCAGCTTCCTCGACCGCTGCATCGAGGACCACACCAAGGGCGAGCTGGACGCCGTGCACGCCTCCATGGCCAAGTGGTGGGCCACGGAGTTGCAGAAGCGGGTCGCCGACCGCTGCCTCCAGCTCCACGGCGGCTACGGCTACATGAACGAGTACCAGGTCGCGCGCGCCTTCACGGACGGACGCATCCAGACCATCTACGGAGGCACGACCGAGATCATGAAGGAGATCATCGGCCGCTCGCTGCTGAACTGACCGCCCCCTTCCACACCCTCGCCTCCGAAAGGCTGCTGACCTTGAGCACCGAAGCGTACGTATACGACGCCATCCGCACCCCGCGCGGGCGCGGCAAGCCCAACGGCGCCCTGCACGGCACCAAGCCGATCGATCTCGTCGTCGGGCTGATCCACGAGATCCGCAGGCGCTACCCGGACCTCGATCCGGCCGCCATCGACGATGTCGTGCTCGGCGTCGTCGGCCCCATCGGCGATCAGGGCTCCGACATCGCGAAGATCGCCGCCATCGCCGCCGGGCTGCCGGACACCGTGGCCGGTGTCCAGGAGAACCGCTTCTGTGCCTCCGGCCTCGAAGCGGTCAACCTCGCGGCGGCCAAGGTGCGCTCCGGCTGGGAGGACCTCATCCTGGCGGGCGGCGTCGAGTCCATGTCCCGCGTCCCGCTCGGCACCGACGGCGGCGCCTGGCACATGGACCCGATGACCAACTACGAGACCGGCTTCGTCCCCCAGGGCATCGGCGCCGACCTCATCGCGACCCTCGGCGGCTTCTCCCGGCGCGACGTCGACGAGTACGCCTCCCGCTCCCAGGAGCTGGCCACCGAGGCGTGGAAGGACGGCCGGTTCGCGAACTCCGTCGTCCCGGTGACCGACCGCAACGGGCTCACCGTCCTCGACCACGACGAGCACATCCGCCCCGGCACCACGGCCGACTCCCTCGCCAAGCTCAAGCCCTCCTTCGCCGACATCGGCGAACTGGGCGGCTTCGACGCCGTCGCGCTCCAGAAGTACCACTGGGTCGAGAAGATCGACCACGTCCACCACGCGGGCAACTCCTCGGGCATCGTGGACGGTTCGGCGCTCGTCGCGATCGGCAGCGGTGAGGTGGGGGAGCGGTACGGGCTGCGTCCCCGCGCCCGTATCGTCTCGGCCGCCGTCTCGGGCGCCGATCCGACGATCATGCTCACCGGGCCCGCGCCCGCCTCCCGCAAGGCGCTGGCCAAGGCCGGTCTGAGCATCGACGACATGGACCTGGTCGAGATCAACGAGGCGTTCGCCGCCGTCGTGCTGCGCTTCGTCAGCGACATGGGCATCCCGCTGGAGAAGGTCAACGTCAACGGCGGCGCCATCGCCATGGGCCACCCGCTCGGCGCCACGGGCGCGATGATCATCGGCACCCTCATGGACGAGCTGGAGCGGCGCGACCAGCGCTACGGGCTGGCCACGCTCTGCGTCGGCGGCGGCATGGGCATCGCCACCGTCATCGAACGGCTGTAGCGCGGAGCGCCCGGCCACGCGCCACGCGCCACGTCCCCGGAGGGCACCGCGCCACCGGCCCCGGCCCGGCTCCGGCCCGGCCCCCGGAACGCCGGACGCAGGCCCGGCACGCGCCGCACCACAGCCCACAGCCGTACGACCTTCTTTGGAGACCACAGTCATGCCCGAGTCCACCACGATCCGCTGGGAACAGGACGACACCGGCGTCGTCACCCTCGTCCTCGACGACCCCAACCAGTCGGCCAACACCATGAACGAGGCGTTCACCGTCTCGCTCAGCGCCATAGCCGACAGGGTCGAAACCGAACGAGACAGCATCCGCGGCATCATCTTCACCTCCGCCAAGAAGACCTTCTTCGCGGGCGGTGACCTCAACGACCTCATCGCCGCGCGCCCAGAGAACTCCGAGCAGGTCTTCGAGGCGGGCATGCGCATCAAGCGCGACCTGCGCCGCATCGAGACGCTCGGCAAGCCCGTCGTCGCCGCCATCAACGGCGCCGCCCTCGGCGGCGGCCTGGAGATCGCCCTCGCCTGCCACCACCGCGTCGCGCTCGACGCCAAGGGCACGAAGATCGGCCTCCCCGAGTCCACCCTCGGACTGCTCCCCGCGGGCGGCGGCGTCACCCGTACGGTGCGGCTTCTCGGCATCGCGGACGCGCTGCTGAAGGTGCTGCTGGAGGGCAAGCAGTACTTCCCCGCGAAGGCCAAGGAGATCGGCCTCGTCCACGAGGTCGTGGAAACCCGTGAGGAGCTGCTGGCGGCGGCCCACGCCTTCATCGACGCCAACCCCGAGTCGCAGCAGCCCTGGGACGTCAAGGGCTACCGCATGCCGGGCGGCACCCCCTCGAACCCCAAGTTCGCCGCGAACCTCCCCGCCTTCGCGCCGAACCTGAAGAAGCAGACCGGCGGCGCCCCGTACCCGGCCCAGCGCAACATCCTCGCCGCGGCCGTCGAGGGCGCCCAGGTGGACTTCGAGACCGCGCAGGTCATCGAGGCCCGCTACTTCGTGGAGCTGGTCACGGGCCAGATCTCCAAGAACATGATCCAGGCGTTCTTCTTCGATCTCCAGGCGGTCAACGCGGGCCGCAGCCGCCCCCAGGGCATCGGGGAGAGCAAGGTCTCCAAGGTCGGCGTCCTCGGCGCCGGGATGATGGGCGCGGGCATCGCCTACTCCTGCGCCAAGGCCGGGATCGACGTGGTCCTCAAGGACATCTCCCAGGAGGCGGCGGACAAGGGCAAGCGCTACTCCGAGGGCCTGCTCGACAAGGCGCTCGCCCGCGGCCGTACGACCCAGGAGAAGCGGGACGCGCTGCTCGCCCGCATCACCCCGACCGCCGAGCCGCAGGATCTCGCGGGCTGCGACGTGGTGATCGAGGCGGTCTTCGAGGACCCCTCGCTCAAGCACAAGGTCTTCCAGGAGATCGAGGACATCGTCGAGCCGGACGCTTCCCCTGGGGCCGAGGGGCCCGGGAGGTACCCCCTCCTCTGCTCCAACACCTCCACCCTCCCCATCACCGCGCTCGCCGAAGGGGTGAAGCGCCGAAGCGACTTCATCGGGCTGCACTTCTTCTCGCCCGTGGACAAGATGCCGCTGGTGGAGATCATCCGGGGCGAGGAGACCGGCGACGAGGCACTGGCCCGCGCCTTCGACCTCGTGCGGCAGATCAAGAAGACGCCGATCGTCGTCAACGACTCGCGCGGCTTCTTCACCTCGCGCGTCATCGGCCACTTCATCAACGAGGGTGTCGCGCTCGTCGGCGAGGGTGTGGAGCCCGCCACCGTCGAGCAGGCGGCGGCCCAGGCGGGCTACCCGGCGAAGGTCCTCTCCCTCATGGACGAGCTGACGCTCACCCTGCCCCGCAAGATCCGCGACGAGACACGGCGGGCGATGGAGGCCGAGGGCGTCGAGTGGCCCGCGCACCCCGCCGACGGGGTCGTGGACCGCATGGTCGACGAGTTCGGACGGCCGGGCCGCAGCGGCGGAGCGGGCTTCTACGAGTACGGCGAGGACGGCAAGCGCGCCGGGCTGTGGCCAGGGCTGCGCGAGCACTTCACCAGGACCGGCGCCGACGCGCCCGACATCCCCTTCGTGGACATGCGGGAGCGGATGCTCTTCTCCGAGGCGCTGGACACCGTCCGCCTCTTCGAGGAGGGCGTCCTCACCTCCGTCGCCGACGCCAACATCGGCTCCATCATGGGCATCGGCTTCCCCGCCTGGACGGGCGGCGTGATCCAGTACATCAACGGCTACGAGAACCCGGAGGGCGGCGAGGGCGGCCTCAAGGGCTTCGTGGCCCGTGCCCGTCAGCTCCAGGAGCGCTACGGGGACCGGTTCGCGGTCCCCGCGCTGCTGGCGGACAAGGCCGAGAAGGGCGAGGTCTTCAGCGACGGCTGACGGCTGACGGCTGACGGCTGAAGAGCCGACGGCCGGTGGCCGACGCCGGCCCATCAGCCCGGGATGCGGGGCGCCTTCTCCCCGGGGAAGTCGCCCCGCAGCTCCTCGTTCAGCGACCGCTGGAACGCCGTCACCAGCGCCTGGAGCACCATCGGCTGCATATGGGCCGAGAGCGCCTTCATCCGCTCGACGCGTTCCGGGTCCTCCTCCCGCTCCCGGTACGGGCGCCACACCTCCTCCTTGAAGAGGCGGCTCAGTTCCCGCGCGGCCGAGCGGGTGTGCTCCAGCATCACGTTCCGCGCCGCGAGGATCGCCTCCTGGGAGATGGGCACGTCGAGCAGGCGTGCCCCCAGGTGCACCAGGCCGGGATCGACGCGGAAGACCTCCGGGTCGTCCGTGCCCTCCAGCACGCTCATCGCCTCAAGGCGCTTGATGTCGTCGTCCGTCAGCTCCCGCCCGACGCGCCGCTCCAGTTGTTCGCGGGTCGACTCGTCGACGGTGTCGGGCATCCAGGAGGCGACCATGGCCCGGTGTATCGCGAGGTCGTGGGGGCTCATGTCGTCCGGGAGGCGCTGGATGTAGCGCTCGATCGCGGAGAGCGTCAGGCCCTGGTTCTGCAACTCCTCGATCAGCGCGAGCCGGGAGAGGTGGTCGGGCCCGTAACGCCCCACTCTGCGCGGGCCGATGGTGGGCGGCGGGAGCAGGCCGCGGGTGCTGTAGAAGCGGATCGTGCGGACGGTGACACCGGCGCGGGCCGCGAGCTGGTCGACGGTGAGCTGGTCCGTGCCGGCCTGCGGGCCAGCGGAGGCGCCGTCCGGTCCCGGCCCCGCTCCCTTGTCGGTGCCCGTGTCCGTGCCCGTGCCCGGACCCTCGGCTGCGGCGTCCCCTGGCTGCTGCTCCATCGGCTGCGACCTCTCTCGCTGCTGCCGCGCGCGGCGGCTCACGTACACCAATCGTGTTCAACAGTATTGCTGTCTCACCAGTCTTGTACTGCAATACCCCGTGGGGAAGCCCTTGATCCCCGGCCTTCCCGCCGAGCGCACCACTGAGCGCGCCATCGAGCGCGTCACCGCGCACGCCACCAGCGCACCACCGAGCGGAACCAGTCCACGGCACCATTCCGAATCCCTGCCCGGAGGCCGTCATGACCGCGAACCTGCGACTGCCCGGGGACGACCCGGCGAACCTCACCATCCCCGCACTCCTGCTGCGCAACGCCGAGGACCATGGCGACCTCCCGGCCCTCTCCTGGCGCGCACCCGCACCCGCACCCGCCACCGGCCCCGCCACCGCCCCCGAAGAGGACACCGGCTGGGCGACCCTGACCTGGGCCGAGGTGCGCCACCGCGTCGCCGAACTCGCCGCGGGCTTCACCGCACTCGGCGTCACCGGCGGCGAACACGTCCTGATGATGATGGGCAACAGGCCCGAGCACTGGCTGTGCGACCTCGCGCTCACCCACCTCGGCGCCGTCCCCGTGACCGTCTACAGCACCGCGGCCCCCGAACAGATCGCCCACATCGTGCGCCACAGCAGGGCCCGTCTCGCCATCGTCGAGGGAGCGGCGGAGACGGCCCGCTGGGAGCCGCTGCTGGCGGACGCCGGGCCGCTGGAGCGCCTCGTCGTGGTGGAGGAAGGCGCGGCCGGGCCGCACACCCCGTACGCCGGTGTGCCGCGCCCCTACGAGCGCGAGGGCTTCGAGAAGACCTGGCGCGGCATACGGGCCACCGACCCGGTCACCGTCGTCTACACCTCCGGCACCACGGGCGATCCGAAGGGCGTCGTCGTCAGCCACCGCAACGTCATCCTCAACGGTGTCGCGCTGGACCGCGTCGTCGAGCTGCCCGAGCACGTCGAGCACATCTGCTATCTGCCCTTCGCGCACATCGCCGAGCGGATGCTCGGCATCTATCTGGCCGTCTTCCGTGCCGCGCACGTCTACATGTGCGCCGACCCGGCGCAGGTCGCGGCGACAGCGCGGGAGCTGCACCCGGCGCAGTTCTTCGGGGTGCCGAGGGTGTGGGAGAAGCTGGCCGCTTCCGTACGGGCCGGGCTCGCGCTGCTGCCCGAGGAGCAGCGGGCCGCGGTCGAGCGCGCGGGGGACGTGGCGCGCGGGTACGTGGACCACCGCGAGCGCGGCGAGGAGCCGCCCGCCGAGCTCGTCGCCTCGTACGAGCGGGTCAGGAGCGAGGTGCTGGAGCCGCTGCTGTCCATGGCCGGGTTCGAGAGGCTGGTGTGGACGTCGAGCGCGTCGGCGCCCATGCCGCTGGACGTGGTGCGGTTCTGGGCGGGCTTCGGCATCGTGATCATGGACGCCTGGGGGCTGACGGAGACCGTCGGCGTGAGCACGATCAACACCCCGGACGCCTTCCGGCTGGGTTCCGTAGGCCGCCCGATCGACGGAATGGAGGTGCGGACGGCCGAGGACGGCGAGATCGAGGTGCGGGGCAGGACAGTTTTTGACGGCTATTTGCGGGCCGACGGCACCGTCGAACGGGCCACGGACGACGAGGGCTGGTTCGCGACGGGCGACATCGGCCGCGTCGACGAGGACGGCTACCTCTGGCTGACCGACCGCAAGAAGGAGATGATCGTGACTTCGACGGGCAAGAACGTCTCGCCCGCGCTCGTCGAGAACACCCTCAAGGAGCACCCGCTCATCGGGCAGGCCCTCGTGCACGGCGACGGGCACTCCTACCTCGTCGCGCTGCTCGTGCTCGACGCCGAGATGGCGCCGGTCTGGGCGAAGGGCCAGGGCATCGACGCCGAGCCCGCCGCGCTCGCCTCCCACCCTGCCGTACGGGCCGAGGTCGAGCGCGCCGTGGCGGCGGCGAACGCGCGGCTCAACCGCACCGAGCAGGTCAAGCGCTACCGCCTCCTCTCCGAGGAGTGGGGCCCGGCGACCGGCGAGCTGACCCCTTCGCTGAAGCTGCGGCGCCGGGTGATCAGGGACAAGTACGCGCCGGTCATCGAGGAGCTGTACGGGGAGCGGGGCTGAGCCGGAGCGGTACCCGGCCCCGGCTCCGGGCGCCGGACCGGAGCCGGGCGCCGGGCCTGGGGGGCACGGGCATGTCCGCGATGTGAGATGTTCCCGGTGTGATGTACACCACCGCGTAGTTGGTCAAGGCAAGGAAAGGTAACGCCCTGGCCTTGATCTGTGGAACCTGCGGTGACGGGCCGAGCCATGGCCCGACCAGAGTGAGTTGAACAAGCTGTGAGCAATCAAACCGTCGAGGACGCCATCCCCCCACAGCCCGGCGCGCAGGGGGCGTCCTCCACGACGCAGGGTCCTCGGGACGCCGGTGACGCCGGCTACAGCAAGGACCTCAAGCCACGCCACATCAACATGATCGCCATCGGCGGCGCGATAGGCACCGGCCTCTTCCTGGGCGCGGGCGGTCGTCTCGCCTCGGCGGGACCGGCCCTCGCCCTCGCCTACGCCGTCTGCGGACTCTTCGCCTTCTTCGTCGTCAAAGCCCTCGGCGAGCTGGTGCTGCACCGTCCCTCGTCCGGCTCGTTCGTCTCCTACTCGCGCGAGTTCCTCGGCGAGAAGGGCGCCTACGTGGCCGGGTGGATGTACTTCCTGAACTGGTCCACCACCGGCATAGCCGACATCACGGCCATCGCGCTCTATACACATTATTGGAGCCTCTTCACGGACATCCCCCAGTGGGTGCTGGCGCTGATCGCGCTCGCCGTGGTCCTCGCCATCAACATGATCTCGGTGAAGATCTTCGGCGAGCTGGAGTTCTGGTTCGCGATCGTCAAGGTGGCCGCGCTGGTCGTCTTCATGGTCATCGGCATCGTCCTGCTCACCACCCAGCACCCCGTGGGCGGCAGCACACCGGGCCTGCACATGATCACCGACCACGGCGGGATCTTCCCGCAGGGGATCATGCCGGTCGTCATCGTGATGCAGGGCGTCGTCTTCGCGTACTCCTGCGTCGAGCTGGTCGGCGTGACCGCAGGTGAGACGGCCGAGCCCGAGAAGGTCGTCCCCAAGGCCGTGAACGCGATCATGTGGCGGGTCGGCTTCTTCTACGTCGGCTCCGTCGTGCTGCTCGCGCTGCTGCTGCCGTGGGGCGAATACACGGAGGGGCAGAGCCCCTTCGTGACCGTGCTCTCCAAGGTCGGCGTCCCGGCGGCGGGCGATGTGATGAACCTCGTCGTGCTCACCGCCGCCATGTCGAGCCTCAACTCCGGCCTCTACTCGACGGGCCGCATCCTGCGCTCCATGGCGATGGCGGGCTCCGCGCCGAAGTTCACCGCGCGCATGAACAAGAGCCAGGTCCCCTACGGCGGCATCCTGCTGACCTCCGCCGTCTGTGTGCTGGGCGTGGCCCTCAACTACGTCGTGCCGGGCAAGGCGTTCGAGATCGTGCTGAACATCGCCTCGCTCGGCATCGTCAGCACCTGGTGCATCATCATGCTCTGCCACCTCGTCTTCGTGCGCCGTGCCAAGGCGGGGCTGGTCGAGCGGCCCCACTTCCAGCTGCCGTGGTCCCCGGTGACCGAGATCGTGACGATCGCGTTCCTCCTCGGCGTCATCGTGCTGATGTGGGAGGACCCCGACGTCGGCCGCAAGACGGTCATGCTCGTGCCGCTCATCGCCGCCGCGCTGGTGGCGGGCTGGTTCGGGGTGCGGGGGCGTGTGCGCTCCGTCGCCGCCGAGCGCGAGAAGGAGTCCGCCGGACAGCTCTGACGGGTCCGGCAGCCGGGCCGGTGCTGGCCCCGCGCCTCCCTCGCGCGCGGGGCCCGCACCGACACGCACCACCCCTAAGGGGGCGCGGTCACGGGCTGGTGAGGACGACGAGCTGCTGCGTCGCCCGGGTCATCGCGACGTAGCGGTCGACGGCCCCCTCGACGCCCTCCCCGAACGTCTCCGGGTCCACGAGGACGACCAGGTCGAATTCGAGCCCCTTCGACAGCTCGGGCGTCAGCGCCCTGACCCGTGACCTCGCCCCGAACGTCCCCCCGTCCATGCCCGCGTCCATGTCCCCGGTCCCGCTGCCCACGCCCTCGGCGCCGATGACGCAGGCGACCCCGTCGGCGTGCGCGGCGAGCCAGTCGTCGAGCACCGCGTCCAGCTCCGCGACGGAGCCGTGGACGACGGGGAGGCCGCCCTTGCGGATGGACGTCGGCACGTTGGCGTCCGGGAGCACGGAGCGGATGGCGGGCTCGGCCTCCGCCATGACCTCCTCCGGCGTGCGGTAGTTGACGCGCAGCGAGGACACGGTGATCCGCTCCAGCCCGGCCCTCTCCAGCCGCTCCTGCCACGCCTCCGCGAACCCGTGCCTGGCCTGGGCGCGGTCACCGACGACGGTGAAGCTCCGCGACGGGCAGCGCGCCAGCAGCATCTGCCACTCGGCGTCCGTCAGTTCCTGCGCCTCGTCCACGATGACGTGTGCGAACGGGCCCGCGAGAAGGTCCGGTTCGGCGGCCGGCAGCGCGTTCTCGTCGATCAGGGTGTCCTGGAGGTCCTGGCCGCGCAGCATCCCCACCGCGCCCTGGGCCTCGTCGATGTCGCTGTCCTCCAGGATGCGGTCGATGACGTGGGACCTGTGGGCGCGTTCGGCGGCGACGGACGCCTCGTGCCGCCGCCTGCGCGCCGACGCCTCCGGGTCGCCGAGCCGCTGCCGTGCCGCGTCCAGGAGCGGCAGGTCGGACACCGTCCAGGCGTGCGCGTCCGCGCGTTGCAGCGCACGCACCTCGTCGGGGCTCAGCCAGGGCGCGCACTTGCGCAGATAGGCGGGCACCGTCCACAGGTCTCCGACGAGGTCGGTCGCTTCGAGCATCGGCCACGCGCGGTTGAGGGTCCTGATCAGGTCGCGGTCCTGGAGCAGCGACCTGCGCAGCAGCTCCGGCGAGACGCCCCCGCCCTCGCCCCCACCGCCCCCGTCGCCTTCGTCCTCGCCCCAGCCCTCCCCGTCGTCCCCTTCGTCGACGCCGTGCCTGTCGACCAGGATCGTGAGCAGTTCTTCCCGTATCTGGTCCCGCGCCTCGTTGTGCGGAGTGCCCGGTTCCACCGCGCCGAACGCCGCCGCCCAGTCGTCGGCGCTCAGCCAGACGTCGGCCCAGTGGCTGGAGACCGTCATGCCCTCGGCGGGCGGCTCCTCGTAGAGGGCGACGGCCGGTTCGACGGCCCGCACCAGCTCGGCCGACGACTTCAGCCTGGCCACCTCCGGATCGCTCTCGACGGCGGCGGTGGCCCCCTCGGCGACGAGGTCGCGCAGGAGGCACGTCTGCACACCCTCCTCGCCGAGGCTGGGCAGCACGTCGGCGACATAGGCCAGGTAGGGCCTGCTCGGGCCGACGAACAGCACGCCGCCCCGACGGTGCCCGAGGCGCGGGTCGGAGTAGAGGAGGTGCGCGGCGCGGTGCAGCGCTACGACGGTCTTGCCCGTGCCAGGACCGCCGTCGACGACGAGGGCTCCGCGCGAGCCCGCCCGGATGATGGCGTCCTGGTCGGCCTGGATGGTGGAGAGCACGTCGCGCATCCGCTCCGACCTGTTGCCGCCCAGGCTGGCGATGAACGCGGACTGGTCGTCCAGCGCGGCGTGGCCTTCGAGCCCGTCGGCGGTGAACACCTCGTCCCAGTAGTCGCTGACCCGGCCCCCTGCCCAGCGGTATCTGCGGCGGCTCACCAGGCCCATGGGCTCGGCGTGGGTCGCCGCGAAGAACGGCTCGGCGGCGGGGGAGCGCCAGTCGAGCAGCAGCCTGCGGCCCGTGCTGTCGGTGAGGCCGAGGCGTCCGATGTAGACGGGCTCGGCACCGTTCTCACCACCCTCACCGCCCTCGGGGACGATGCGCCCCAGACACAGGTCGAGGCCGAAGCGGCGCAGGGTGCGCAGCCGCCCTGTGAGCCGGTGGATCTCCGAGTCCCGGTCCATCGCCATCCGGCCGATGCCGCCGGGCGCCTTGCGGGTGGCTTCGAGGCGCTCCGACAGTTCGGCGATGGTCTGCTCAAGGCTCTCCGCGATGGCGGCGAAGTGCCGCTCGTCGGCGTCGATCAGCGCCGGGTCGGCCTTGGGGGAGAGGTGGTCGGGAAGATCGAACGCGCTGGTGGTCAAGGAGGTCATCGCGGCAGCTCCACCCTGGGGTCGTCACACGACTCGTGAACAGACAACAACACACGCACTTCGTGAAACTCCCATTTCCGCAGGTTCTGGCGTCGAGCCGCGATTCTGCACCAGAGGCGGGGCCTTGCCGCAAGCCCCCCGGTGAGCTATAAGTTGAAAGTGGCAAGGAGTGGGATGTCCTCCTGCCCTCCCCCTCCGGGCACCCCGTCCGCCCCCACGGACAGGCCCTCACACACACCTCCGCACACACTTCTGCCCCCTGCTCCGTCGCGCCCGCAAGCGCGTCCGGAAACAGGGGGCAGAAGCAGCGGGGAACCCTCTCAGGGCGTCTCAGCGTGCGGCGGCGCCCAGGACCACCGGCAGCTCGTACAGCTCGTTCTGCGTCACCGCGGGCTTGTTGCGCAGCTCCGAAGCGGGAACCCCCAGCGACAGCTCGGGAAAGCGCGCGAAGAGCGCGGGCAGCGCGACCCGCGCCTCCAGCCGCGAGAGCGGCGCGCCGGGGCACACATGCGGGCCGTGTCCGAAGGAGAGGTGCCGGTTGGGGGAGCGCGTGACGCGGAACTCGTCGGCCGTCGGCCCGTGCTGTGCCTCGTCCCGCCCGATGGCCCCGTAGGCGACGATCAGGGCCTCGCCCTTCCCGATGACGGTGCCGCCGACCTCGACGTCCTCGGTGGCGAAGCGGATCAGCACATGCGTCGTCGGCGCGTTCCAGCGCAGCGTCTCCTCGATGACGCCGTCCCAGTCGGCCTCGCCCGAGCTGACGAGGGCGAGCTGGCCGGGGTGGGTCAGCAGCGCGACGACGGCGTTCACGATGAGACTGATCGTCGTCTCGTGACCGGCGGCGATCATGACCTGGAGGGTGCCCAGGACCTCCTCGTCGGTCAGGCTGTCCCCGTCCTCGCCCGCGGCGAGCAGCGCGCTGGTGAGGTCGTCGCCCGGTGAGCGCTTCTTCTGCTCCAGCACACCGCCGAAGAAGGCGGCCAGCTCACCGATGATCTCCTGGACGCGCTCCGGGGGCGTGACGCTGCTGAAGAACCCGTCGTAGAGGGAGCGCAGCCGGGGGTGGTCGGCCGCTTCGATGCCCATCAGCTCGCTGACGACGTTCATGGGGAGCCGGTAGGCGAAGTGCGACTTGAGGTCGATCCGCCCGCCCGTCGCCGCCGCGTCCCGCTCCAGCGCGTCCAGCAGCTCGTGGGTGATCGCCTCGATGCGGGGCCGCATGGCCTCGACGCGCCGGGGGGTGAGCGCCTGCGCCGACAGGGCGCGGAGCCTGCGGTGCTCGGCGCCGTCGAAGGTGAGCATGCTCGGGCCCGGATCGGCGAGCCCGATCAGCGGCCAGGTCTTCGGAATCTCACCCCGCCGCCAGGCCGCCCAGTGGCCGATGTCCTTGACCAGGCGCGGGTCCATCAGCAGGTCCCGCGCCTCGGCGTGCCGGGTCACCGCCCACACGGGCACCCCGCCCGGCAGCTCCACGGCGGCGACGGGCCCCGCCTCGCGCAGCCTGGCGCCCTCCCCGGCCAGATCGCGTACGAGAGGGTCGAGCACCACCCGGGCTTCCCCCGGTCTGTCGCCGCCTGTCTCTCCGGTCACGGGGCAGGACGTCATCCGGCGTCTCCTACGGCGATGGTGGGCGTGAAGTGGACGGGCAGGGACTCCAGACCGCGCAGCCACGGCGAGGGCCGCCACACCAGCGCCTGCCGGGACACGGCGAGATCGGCGTCGGGCAGCCGGTCGAGCAGCACCTCGATGCCCGTACGGGCGATGGCCTCGGCGATGTCCTGCGCCGGGTAGGGGCAGCGGTGGTCGCCGTGGCCGAAGGAGAGGAACGCGTTGTTGCCGCCGGTGAACGAGTGCTGGTCGGGGCGCACCTGGGGGTCGGCGTTGGCGGCGGCGAGGCTGAGGATGAGCAGATCGCCGCCCCGGACGCGCTTGCCGCCGAGCTGGGTGTCACGGGCGGCCCAGCGGCCCGCGACGTTCTGGGTCGGCGTCTCCTCCCACAGCACCTCGTTCATGGCCTCGCCGACGCTGTGCCTGCCGCCGGAGAGGGAGGCGGAGAAGCGGTCGTCGGTGAACGTCAGCCGCAGGGAGTTGCCGATCCAGTCGGCGGTGGGCTGGTGGCCCGCGACGATGTTGACCATCATGTCCTCGACGATCTCCTCGAAGGAGAACTCGTCGGCGTACGCGTGGTGCAGCATCCGCGTCGCGACGTCGGCGCCGGGGGCCGCGCGCCGGGAGGCCAGCAGGCCCCGCATCGCGGCCTGGATCCGGTCCCGCCCCTCGAGGGCGCCCTCCGAGCCGTCGACCAGCGCGTTGATGCTGGGCACCAGCGAGGCGCCCTCCTCGTCCCCGAAGCCGTACAGCCTGGCGAGCACCAGCGCGGGCAGCACCTTCGCGTACTCGGCGACGAGGTCTCCGTCGCCCCGCCCGCAGAAGCCGTCGACCAGCCGGTCGGCGAACCGCTCGGCGTGGTGGCGCAGTTCGAAGGGGTCGACGGCGGCCAGCGCGTCGCTGACCAGCGAGGAGCGGCGCTGGTGGCGCTCGCCCGTCTCGTAGAGGATCGAGGGCTGCCTGCCCACCATGGGCAGCAGGGGCCAGTCCGCCGGTATGCGGTCCCACTGGTTCCAGATGCCCGAGTCGCGGGTGAACAGCGCGGGGTTGCTGGTGATCTGGTGCAGCTCGCGGTAGCCGAGCACCAGCCAGGCGGGGACGTCGCCGAGCAGCGTCACGGGGGCGATGGGGCCGTGCTCCTGGCGCATCTCGCGGTAGAGCTGGGCGGGGTCGTCGTTGATGAACCGCGTCCCGAACATCGGTACCGCGCCGGTGCCCTCGTGGGCCGGGCAGCCCGGCGGCGGAACGGTGCCGGCCGGCTGTTCTTCGGGTTCTTCGGTGGTGGTGCGGGCGTGCGGGGTGGTCACGGTGTGGTCTCCCGGGCGGAGGACAGGGCGTAGAGGTGGTCGACGAGGGCGATCAGCACGTCCCGGCTGGACTCGCGCGAGCGGGCGTCGCACTCGACGAGCGGCACGTCCTCGGGCAGGTCCAGCGCCTCGCGCACCTGCTCAGGGGTGTGCCGGGGGCCGCCGAAGTCGTTGCTGGCGACGATGAACGGGGTGCCGTGCGCCTCCAGCCGGTCGATGGCGTACCAGGAGTCCGAGAGCCGCCGGGTGTCCACGAGGACGACGGCGCCGAGCGTGCCCAGGAACAGCCGGTCCCACAGGAACCAGAAGCGCTCCTGGCCCGGCGCGCCGAACAGGTACAGCACCGTCCGCTCGTCGAGACCGATGCGGCCGAAGTCGAAGGCGATGGTGGTGGTCGTCTTGCCCTCGACGTCGGTGAGGTCGTCGACGCCCTCACCGGCGCGCGTCATCGTTTCCTCGGTGTTCAGCGGACGGATGTCGCTGACGGAGCGGACCATCGTCGTCTTGCCGACCCCGAAGCCGCCGACGATGACGATCTTGAGCCCGTTGTCGACGGTCTCGCTCAGGGGCGGGCGGCTCGCGGGCCGGTGGGCCGCGTGCTGGTGGGCCGCGGTGGGGCCGGTCGCGGTGAGGTCAGAGGTTGCGGAGTCCAACGAGCACCTGCTTCAGGATTTCGGGATCGGGCAGTTGATCCGCTGAGGCGGCCGTACGGGGGTGGCGGGCGGTGATCCGGCCCGCCGCGAGCAGGTCGCCCAGCAGGATGCGGACGATGCTCACGGGCAGGCCGAGGTCGGAGGCGACCTCCACGACCGCCGTCGGATACCGGCAGATCCGGAGGATCGCGACGTGTTCCGACTGCATTCCGGGCACCGGGTCGCACTCGCTGACCACGAGCGTGACCAGGTCGAACGTCTCCGTGTCCGAGCGGCTGCGGCCGCCGGTCACGGTGTAGAGACGGTCCGGATCGTCGTCCCGGCCCGGCCGTGTCATGTGGTCCCGCTGCCTTCGCCGAGGTTGCGGGGCGGCGTGCTGAGGTACTCGCTGAGCTGCTCGATCAGCTCGTTCATGTTGTGGCCGACGAGGCCGACGTCGGAGTCCTCGTCGGCGACGACGGCCAGATGGGCGCCGTCGCCCGCCTCGACGACGAACAGGATGCCGCCGTAGAACTCGGCCATGGCCTGGCGCACGCCGCCGGTGCCGTCGCCGAACTCGATGGACGCGCCGTGGGACAGGCTCTGGATGCCCGCGGAGATCGCGGCGAGCTGATCGGCCTGGTCGACGGAGAGTTCGGGGGTGCGGCACAGCTTGAGGCCGTCACGGGAGAGCACCAGGGCGTGCCGGGCGCCCGGCGTGCGGCTCAGCAGACTCTCCAGCAGCCAGTCGAGCTTGCTTTCGGTGGTCATTCGGTGTCGTCCTCCGGGCGGGAAGAGGAAGGGGAGGGGGAAGCGGAGGCGGAAGCCTGGGGTGGGCCGGTGCCTTCGCCTGTGTGGGGGTCTGTGCCGGCGTCGGTGCCGGAGTCCGTGCCGACGTCTCCGCCGGTACCGGCGCCCTCGGACGGGCCGCCTTCCGCTGACGGCTGGCCGCCCTGGACGGCGCGCCGGAAGGCGCCGAACCGGGAACCGGAGCGCTCCGGGGAGCGGGCGCCCTCCGCGTCCTTGGCGGCACGGGGCGGCGGTGTCTGCGCGCGCTTGGAGGCGGCGGCCAGGGTCTGCCCGCGCCGCCGCTTCGGCAGCCCGCTCTCGCCGGTCTCCGGAGCCGGAGCGTGCTCGGGCGGGGGCTCGCGCGTGACGCCGGACTCCGCCGGGGCGGACGCGTCGGACGCGTCGGATGCGACGGACGCCTTGGACGCCTTGGACGCGTCGCCACGCGCGGACGCCCGCCGCGTCTCGGGCGGCAGTGCCTCCAGCCGCGGACGCCGCTCGGGCTCGCGGACCGCGCCCGCTCCCCCGGCGCGTGACTGCCGCGGCACAGCGGGCCGTTCCTCGCGCTTGGTCTGGGTGATCAGCTCCTGCGGGATCATCATCAGCACGCCCGTGCCGCCGTGCGCGGAGGGCCGGAACGAGACCGTGAGCCCGTGCTTGCGTGCGAGGCGTCCGACGACGGGGAGGCCGAGGCGGGTGCCGGAGAGCGTGGTCAGATCGAGTGACTCGGCCGACACGGCCTGCTCGGCGCGGCGCAGCGCGACGTCGCCCATGACCAGGCCGCCGTCCTCGACGGTGATGACGACACCGGCCGAGACCTCCTCGACGTACACATGCACCTCGGAGGTGGGCGGGGAGAAGTTGGCCGCGTTGTCCATCAGTTCGGCCAGCGCGTGCATGACGCCCTCGGCCGCGTGGCCCGCGACGGCGACGGTGCTCGTGGAGTGCAGGCGCACCCGCTGATAGCCCGCGATGCGGCCGAGCGCGCCGCGCAGGATGCTCTCCATCACGATGGGCTTCGCCCAGCGGCGGCCCGAACGGGCGCCGGTCAGCACGGCGATGGAGTCCGCGAGCCGTCCGGCCTGCGCCGTGCGGTGGTCGAGGTGGAGCAGGTCGCCGAGCACGTCCTCGTCGCTGTGGCGGTGCTCCATCTCGCGCAGGTCGGCGGCCATGCTGGTGGCCAGCGCCTGTACCCGGCCCGCCGCGTTGGCGCACGCGGACATCGCGGCGGCGCGCCTGCCCTCGCCGCGGTGCACCTCGGTGGCCACCGTGGTCAGGACCCGCCGCTGGGGCTCGTCCTCGGTCGGGGGCGCGGCGGCGAGCGCGGTCTCGGCGGAGGCGCCCTCGCGCAGTCGCTGCACCAGCGCGGGCACGGTGACGTCGGCGAACCGCGTGGACGAGGCCCGCAGCGCCTCGATCGACGCGTCCCTGAGGGCGATGGTGTGCCGCAGCCCGCGCGCGACGAGGACGGCGTGCGCCGCGACCGCCACCGCCGCGCACAGCAGAACGGCGGCGGCACCGGCGCTCCACGCGACGACGGCGCGCTGGGCCAGGGGCGTGGCGTAGACCGCGATCAGCCACGCGGGCGCGGCGACCACGACGGCGACGAGCAGGGCGAGCGCGGTCCCGGTCCCCGGCCGCTGCGACCTCCGGCCGCCTGGACCGGGGGTCGGAGGCTGGGGCGGGGCTATCTCGGGGGTCATCAATCAGGGTCCTCGTGGACAGATCAGGTCCGGACAGGGGAACGATGGCGCTACGGGCCGAGCGACGCCGGAACAATATATTCGAGTTGGCGATCTTATGTGCGAGTGCGGGTGCGGGATCGGGTCCGGAAGCACATAGGGCCGCCCGTCGAGGGCGGCCCTATGCGGTTCTGGTGCGGCTCCGGTACGCCGTCAGCGCGCGGCCGGGCCCGTCAACGGGGCCTGATCAGCGGGTTTCCGGCCCGGGACAAGCCTGTTGGGGAGGCGGCTGGCACGCCGCGCGTGAACGGCGCCGCCCCCCGGGATGTCACAGCCCGTACGTCTTGCCGATGATGTCCCGCTGTATCTCGCTCGTGCCCCCGTACACGGTGGAGACCACCGCGGTACGCAGATACCGCTCCATGTCGTACTCCGTCGCGTATCCGTAGCCGCCCATCATCTGCATGCCCTCCAGGGCCGCCTGCTTGGCCAGTTCGGTCGTCTTGAGCTTGGCCATGGACGCCTCGCGGGGAAACAGCCGCTCGGGCTCGGCGTCGCAGGCCGCCGCGGTGTCGAACACCAGCAGCCGCGCGCACTCCAGCTCCGTGGCGAGGTCGGCGAGCCGGTGCCGCAACGCCTGGAACGAACCGACCGGTCGGCCGAACTGCTCGCGGGTGCGGACGTAGGCGACGGTGTCCTCGAAGATGCGCCGGGTCAGCCCGAGCATGTTCGCCGCGAGGAAGAGCCGTTCCGCGTTCAGCCCGGCCATGAGCTGGCTCCAGCCCGCGCCGACCTCCCCGACCACGGCGTCTGCGGGCAGCTTCACGCCGGTGAGGTAGACGTCGTTGACCTCGCGCCCTCCCATGGTCTCGATGCCCCGGATCTCCACGCCCGGGGTGTCGGCGGGCAGATGGAACATCGTCAGGCCCTCGTGCTTGGAGCCCGTGGAGCTGGTGCGTGCGACGAGCAGGATGTGGCTGGCCAGATGGGCGTTGGAGATCCACGTCTTGTGCCCGTCGACCGTCCAGCCGCCGTCCTCGCCGCGCACGGCGGCGCAGCGCAGCGCGGCCACGTCCGAGCCCGCCTCCGGCTCCGACATGGCGATCGAGAGCACCTGCCCCGAGACGGCGCCGCCGACCGCGGTCTTGCGCTGCGCCTCGCTGCCGAAGCGCTCGTACGCCTTGGCCGTGATGACCGAGGTGACGAAGCCGCCCGCGGGGATCTGTCCGAGGCTGCACTCCTCCAGGAAGAGGCACGCCTCCGTCATGCCGCCGCCCCCGCCCCCGTACTCCTCGGGGAGGCAGACGCCGAGCCAGCCCAGCGCGGCGAGCTTGGCGTACAGCTCGGGACTGTGCGGGCCCGCGCCGCCGGATGTGAGGTCCTCGCGGCGCTCGCGCGTGCCGCACTCGCGGCGCGCGAACTCCCGCACGGCCGTGGCGAATTCCTGCTGTTCGGGCGTCGGGGTGAACGGCACGGTGCCTCCTGTGCAGCGGCTTGAAACAATGAGATGGGGATAGTGTCTGTGTAGCAGAGTGCGTGTGGTTCAGTTGGGTGAAAGCACGGGGAGGGGCCGATGGCCGTACAGGACAGGGAAGCCGGGAGGGAAGCCGGGGAGGACGAGGGCTCGCTGCTCGCCCGCGTGCTGGCGACGGCACCGGAGGAGGACGCGCTGCGCGAGAAGATCCTCGACGCGGCACGCGAGCAGTTCATGACCTTCGGCCTGCGCCGCTCGACCGTCGACGACGTCGCCAAGCGGGCGCGCGTCTCCCGGGTGACCGTGTACCGGCGCATCGGCAACAAGGACCAGTTGGTGCAGGAGTGCCTGCTGAGGGAGTACCGCAGGTTCGTCGCCGAGGTGGACGCCGTCGCGGCCGAACTGCCCACGGTGGAGCAGCGCATGGAGGAGGGCTTCGTTGTCCTGCTGCGGCACATCCGTGACCACCCACTGGTAGGGGGCCTGCTGAAGCTGGAGCCGGAGCTGATCCTGCCGTATCTGACGGTGGACTCGGGGCCCGCGCTCGTCGCGATGCGCGAGTATCTGGCCACCCGGCTCCGGCGCGTGCAGCGCTGCGAGGGCAGGCCCGAGGGCGATCCCACGCCGGTCGCCGAGCTGATGGTGCGGATCACGGTCTCCTTCCTGCTGAACCCCGAGAGCTGTTTCCAGCTCGACGACGACGACCAGGCCCGCGACTTCGTGCGCCGCTACCTGATCCCTCTGCTGGACCGGTGAACGCGCGCCGGTGAACGCGCGCCGGTGAGCTGCGGCGCACCTGCCTGTGCGCGCGTACGGTCAGCGCCGCGCGTGCAGCCTGCGCGCCAGCTCCACGGCACGCGCGGCCTTCTCCCTCGGGGTCGCGTACGACGTCAGATCGACGTACGGCCGCATCCGCCGCACCGTCACCGAACGCGGCGTCGCGAAGGAGCGCAGCCCCTCGTCGCCGTGCACGCGCCCGTACCCCGACTCGCCCGAGCCGCCGAACGGCAGCGAGGGCACCGCGGCGAAGCCCAGCACCGTGCCCACCGAGACCGCGCCCGCGCGCAGTCGCTCGGCCACCGCAAGACCCTCCCGCCGCGACCCGGTGAAGACGGCGGCGCCCAGCGCGTACGGCGAGTCGTTGGCGCGCTCGACGGCCTCGTCCAGGTCCCGCACGGCGTTGACGGCGACGACGGGCCCGAACGTCTCCTCGCGCATCGCGGGCGAGTCCTCGGGCACGTCGACGAGGACGAGGGGGTGGACGAAGGGCGGCCTGACCGACTCGGGCCCGCCCAGCGGCGCCCGCGCCCCGGCCCCCAGCGCCTCCTTGAGGTGGTACTCGACGGTGCCGGTCTGGGAGGGCAGCGTCAGCGGGCCGTAGTCGTCGGGCTCGCCGTCCCGGCCCGCGCCGGGGCCGCCCGTGCGCAGCTCGCGTGCCCGGTTGACGATCCGCTCGCACAGCTCCTTGTGCACCCGCTCGACGGCGTAGACCCGCTCCACCCCGGCGCAGGTCTGGCCCGCGTTGGACATCGCGCCCCACACGATCGCGTCGGCCGCCTCGTCCAGATCGGCGTCGGCGCCGACGAGCACCGCGTCCTTGCCGCCGCCCTCGGCCAGCAGCGGCGTCAGCGTCCGCGCGCACACGGCGGCGACCTTGCGGGCCGTGGCCGCCGACCCCGTGAAGGCGACCTTGTCCACGCCGGAGGCGGCCAGCGCCTCCCCCGTCTTTCCCATGCCGGTGACGGTGCGCAGGAGCCCCGCGTGCTCCGGCACCGTCTCCTCCCACATCCGGGCCAGCAGCACGCCCGTGCCCGGGGTGAGTTCGGAGGGCTTGAAGACCACGCCGTTCCCGGCGGCGAGCGCGTGTCCGATGGAGCCCATGGGGGTGTAGACGGGGTAGTTCCAGGGGCCGATCACGCCGATGACGCCGAGCGGGCGGTAGGCGAGGAGGGAGCGCTGGTGGACGGACAGGGCGCCGGAGGCGACGCGGCGGCGGCCGAGGACGCGCCGCGCGTTGCGCGCGGCCCAGTCCAGGTGGACGACGGCGAGCAGCACCTCGGCCCGTGCGTCGTGCACGGGCTTCCCGGTCTCGGCCGCGACAGTGTCGGCCAGTTCGTGCGCGCGGGAGGCGAGGGCGCGCTTGAAGGCGAGCAGCGCCGCGCGGCGCCCCTTCCACCCGGCTCCGGCCCAGTCCCGCGCGGCCGAGCGGGCGCGGTCGACGGCCGCGCGCACCTCCTCGGGGCCGTGCACCGGGTGATCGGCGACGCGCTCCCCGGTGGCGGGGGAGAGGGAGGTGAAACTCTCTGCGCTCTTCATGGGGCGTCCTCACGGTGTGTGGGAGAGCTGGTGGGGCGGGGAGCGGGCGGGCGGGCCCGGTGGGAGCCGGTGCCGTTACCGGTGCTGGTCCCGGTACCGGCGCCGTTGCTGGTGCTGGTGCTGGTGCCGGGTAGCGGTTCGAGGGGGCGGCTCTGGGCCCAGGCGGGGCCGAGATCGTCGAGCGTGTAGCCGAACGGGTACGAGCGCGGGGTGAACCGGGCCGGCCGCCACCGCGGTCGCGCGGGCCCCAGCCGCAGGAGCGCGGACCGCGCCCGTACCGCCGAAGCGGCCAGCGAGCGCAGCCACGCGGGCTGTACCGGGAAACCGAGGGCGCGCAGCAGGGGTTCGTCCAGCAGTGCCAGCGTGGCGCGGCCGACGAGCGTGCGCAACGGTGCGGGGTACCAGCCCGCCATCACGCGGAACGTGGCGTTGGCGACCCGGTGGTTGGCCGGGTCGTAGGCGAACATCTCCGCCTCGTACGAGTCCAGCAGCTTCTCGAAGCCCTCCATGGTCCGTGGCGCGCCCTCGATGCCCATCGCCTCGGCCATCCGGTGCCCGACGAGGGCGAGCGCGGCCAGCTCGTTCGCGCACAGTGGCCGCCAGCCGAACCGCTCCAGCCAGCGCTTGGGCCCGACGACCGTCGTGGCGAGGACGTAGCGGAAGTCCTCCTGCGGTATGCGGTACTTGCCGTGGATGCGGTTGAGGTGACGCGCTGCGGCCTGTCCGCGTGCGGAGCCGAAGCCGTCGACGGACATCTCGTACGCGAACAGCACGGTGTCGTCGTAGCGCTTCTGGCCCGCCTTCTCGAACTCCTGGGTGCGGTCCAGTAGCCGGGAGATCCGGGGGACGCCGAAGTCGCGGAGGAAGGCGACGCTGACCCCCTGCTGGTAGTCCCAGGGGAACTCGTAGAGGGTCAGCAGCCGGAAGATCTCCTCGTAGTCGCGCGCGGGGTCCATGCGCTGGATCGCGCGCAGACGGCTGTAGCGGCCCATGGGGCGGCTCCCTTCGCCGGGCCTCGTCGGGTCGTCGGCCCTCGCGTTCCGGATGAGTCAAAGTTACAGAGACTATTGACTTGTTTCATCGCCCCCGTCAACACTGCTGACGCAGGATCAAATGACCCGCCGTCGGCGGTGCACCCGAGTGCAGTGCCGCTGGAGGCATCATGGAGAACGTGAGTGCACGGAACGACGGCCTCCGCGACGGCCCGCCACCGCCGCCCCCGGACGGCCTGCTCTGGGAGGTAGCCGGAGAGGCACGCGCCCTGCTGATGCTCCCCGCCGCGCTGACCATGCAGGTCGCCCACCCGGCCGTGAGCGCGGGCGTCGACGACCACTCCGTCTTCCGCACCGACCCCTGGGGACGCGGCGAGCGCTCGCTGACCTCCCTGCTGACGTGGGTCTACGGAGGGGAACAGGCGGCGGAGGAGGGCAGGCGGCTGCGTCAGCTCCACAAGACCATCCAGGGCACGGACGCGCACGGCCGCGAGTACCACGCCCTGAGCCCGCGCTACTACGCCTGGGTCCACGCCACCGGCTTCCCCGTCTACCGGCACGCCCAGCGCTACCTCGGCCGCCGCCCGTACACCGGGGCCGAGGAACGGCAGCTCTACGCGGAGTGGCTCCAGGTCGGGCGGATCCTCGGGCTCCACGACCGCGACATGCCGCAGACGGTCGAGGAGTTCTGGCCCTACTACCGGCGGATGCTCGACGAGGAGCTGGAGGCGACACCCGTCGCGCGCGAGCTGGTCACCACCTCGCGCCGCCTTCCGCCGCCCGACCGCGGACCGCGCCCGCTGCGCCTGGTGCTCGGGCTGCTGTGGCCGCTGCTGCTGCCGCCCTTCGCGCGCTTCCGCCGCTTCATGACCATCGGCCTGATGCCCCCGGACGCGCGCGAGGCGATCGGCCTCCCCTGGACGGCCCGTCAGGAGCGCGCCCTGAAGCGGTTCGGGCGGGTGCTGGCCGTGGTGCTTCCACTGCTGCCCGAGCGGCTGCGGTACGTGCCGATGGCGTACCGGGCGCGGGCGGCGCACCGCGCCGGGGCCTGACGGCGCGGGTCTGTCGGTGACGCCGGGTCCGAAGGGGACGGCGGGCCCGGAGGGGGCCGGAGGGAGCTGCCTCCCTCCGGCCCGTGCCTCAGTGGGCGTGCGGCCCGTCAGCGGGCGTGCGCGTGATCAGTGGGTGTGATCAGTGCTCGTGCACGTGGTTCGTCTCCTGGATCTTCTTCCAGGACTTCGGGCGCTCGGGGGTGTCCGACGCGCTCAGCGCGGGTGCTTCGGGCTTCGAGGGCTCGTAGAGCCAGGTGTCGAAGAGCCCGGACAGCGGCTCGCCCGAGACCTGCTCCGCGTATGTGACGAAGTCGCGGACCGTCGCGTTCCCGTTCGCGTGCTGCTGCGGCCAGCCCTTGAGGATCGCGAAGAAGTCCTCGTCACCGATCTCGTTGCGCAGTGCCTGGAGCGCCATCGCGCCACGGTCGTAGACGGCGGCGTGGAACTGGTTCTCGGCACCCGGGTCGCCCGGCTTCACCGTCCAGAACGGGTCGTCGGCCGGGTGCGAGGCGTACGCGTAGTCGGACAGCTCCTGTGCCGTGCCCTCGCCCTGGTCCTCGGACCACAGCCACTGGCTGTAGCGCGCGAAGCCCTCGTTGATCCAGATGTCCTTCCACTGACGCACCGAGACGCTGTCCCCGTACCACTGGTGCGCCAGCTCGTGCACGACGACCGACACGTTCGAGCCGTTCGCCCAGCCGCGCTTGCCGTAGAAGGGGCGGGTCTGCGTCTCCAGCGCGTAGCCCGCGTCGACGTTCGGCGCGTAGCCGCCAACGGAGTTGAAGGGGTACGGGCCGAAGTAGCCCTCCAGCCACTCGGTCACCTCCGCGCTGCGCTCGATGCTGGCGCGGGCCGCGCCCTCGTCGGCACCCAGGTCCTTGCTGTAGGCGTTGATGACGGGGAGGCCGCTGGAGGTGGTGTCCTTGACGACGTCGAACTCGCCGACGGCGAGCGTGGCCAGATATGTGGCCTGCGGCTTGTCGGAGCGCCACGCGAACCGCGTCCAGCCCGCGCTGGAGCGCTGCGACTGGAGGGTGCCGTTGCTGAGGGCCGTCGTGCCGTCGGGCACCGCCACGCTGACGTCGTACGTCGCCTTGTCCGTCGGGTGGTCGTTGCTGGGGAACCACCACCAGGCGGCCTCGGGCTCGTTCGCCGCGACGCCGCCGTCCGGGGTGCGGTGCCAGGAGGTGAAGCCGTCCACCTCGACGTCCGAGGGGACGCCGAAGTAGCGCACGACGACGGTGGCGCGTTGCCCCTTGGCCAGCGGCGTCGCGGGCGTCACCTCCAGCTCGTGCGCGCCCGAGGTGGCGAAGGACGCCTTCTTGCCGTTGACGCGTATCTCGCTGACGTCGAGGGCGAAATCGAGGTTGAAGCGGGACAGGTCCTGGGTGGCGGTGGCCAGGAGGGTGGCCGTGCCGCCCAGTTCGTCGGTCTTCGGCTGGTACTTCAGCCGCAGGTCGTAGTGGGAGACGTCGTAGCCGCCGTTCCCGTAGTCCGGGTAGTAGGGGTCGCCCACACCCGGCGCTCCCGGCGCGGGCTCGGCGGCCGATGCCGGGATCGCCAGCGTGAGGGCGGCCAGCACCGCTGCCGGGACGATGAGTCTGTGACGCACGGGGTCCTCCAACTCCATTGCGCTCTCGCGGGATCGCGAGGCCGTGACAGGTGTCATCCGGCCTGAAGGGTATGTACTCCCGCGCCCTGCGGTACGTCCACAGGGCGTCGCTTCACGTGATCGCCATGGGCCGTATACAGGCCACGGGTACCGGCCATGGACACCGGGCACGGTGTCCTGGACGACGCGCGGAGACCCAGCTCCCGGCCACCATCGCGCACGGCGAAGAGCCCCGTCCTCTTCGCTGGCGAATTCCAGTTGTCGTCGTGGCGGGGGTCTACCGGCCCCGGCGCGCGGCTACGGCGTCGGTGTACAGCTCGGTCGTCACGTCTTCGTCCGTGATGCCGAGTTCGGTGAGTACCGCTTGCACGTCATCGAGTGCGGCCGTCACGTCCTCGTCCTCGTCCTCGTCCACCAGCGTTTCCACTTCGAGGAACGTCCCGTCGATCTCGGGAACGCGCACGAGGGTGGCCAGCATCCGCCGTCCCCGAGTCTCCAGGTCGTAGTTGCGGCACCGCTTCTCGAAGGCGATGACCGGCGCGTATCCCAGTCCGCGAAGCAGCTTGTGCACGGCGTCCGGATCGTCGATGCCGGTCTCGTGTTCCGGCTTCGAGCCCGACGCCTCATCGACCTTGGCGCCCTTGAAGGTGAGCACGGAGCGCGTCGTGTCCGAGCTGTGCACCGTACGGACACGCAGTTCCTCGTCCCGGTCACCGAGCCCGCCGGACGGATCGTCGTAGTACGTGTCCTGGTAGACCTCGGCCCGGCCCGCGCCGCGTTCTTCCAAGCGGCGCGTGACCTCCTCCGGCGCCCGCACACGCGCCTTCAACTCCGCTTCGATCACCGCTGCGTCACCCTCCGCTCAGACCGTGCGGTCGCCCTCGTCCGCGATGGCCTCGAACATACGCCGAAAGCCACGGTAGAGCGGCCCGTGTGGCGTCTCCATCACCTTGTAGATCGCCGACTCGTGGCCTTCCCACCCCGCGTCGAAAGCAGACACGAACATGATCGAGTCCAGGCGGATGATGCGCCACGTAGGCAGCAGCCGATAGCGGTAGACGTGTACCTCGCCCTCGCTGCTCAGCTCACGCAGCCGAGCCTCCGCGAGCCGTACGCCTCCCGCGAGGGACTCGGCAGACTCCCCGATTTCCGCCGCGCGCTTGGCCAACGCCGGGGCCTCCGGGTCCAGAAGGAGGACTCTTACGCGAGGGCTGAACCCGTCTTCGCGGGCAAGAGAAGAGCGCAGCAACGAATCGTTCAGCCCAATGAGACCGAGACCCCGCACGGCGAGGACATCCAGCTCCTTCGCGGCGCGAGTCAGTTGACGGATCTCCTGCGTAGCGGCTGCCTGAGTGGAGTAGACGCGGACCACTTCAGGGAACGCGGCCAGATCGAGAACGGATCCGCCGCTGCGTGCTTCCCGTGCTGATGCGAGACCGAGCAGGTGTCGGGCATCGTCGGGCATGGAGAGTCCATCCGCGACGCGCTCATACACATCGAGCCGCGTCACTTCGCGCCGCCCGTTGATGATCTCGTTCACTCGTGCTTGCGTCATGCCCACCGCCGTGGCGATCCGCGCTTGGCTGGCGCCCCCGTACTGCTGGACGTAGCGGAAGACCGCGCCCATGTCGCGCACTCGCAGGGACTGCCGGACCTCGGCCCGCTGCCATGCCCAGTCGGGCAACTCGACGGGTACCAGAGCAGCGCTCATCATGGCCCCCGATTCACGACGGGATGGAAAGTCATCTCACTGTGAGATTACCGGCGCGGTATCGAGAGAACACCACCTGACACACGATTCTGCATGGGTGACTCAACGAACCGTGCACGCCGCCGCCCTTCCACCGCAGCCCGGCATGACGCTGCGGGTCTATCGCCTCAACACGGAAACGGGTGCGCGCACGGACCTGCGCGCGGTTGACCCCGCACCGTGCGGCCCGTTGATCTCCAGGTATGGCCGCCATGTGAGTGCCTCCGCTGCCACACACGGGCCGGAGGACCGGCCCGGTGAGTGCGGAGATTCCGCCTGGGCGGATGCGCTGGGAGATGCGGCCCGCCGGGCGAGAGTGGGATGCCGTGCGCATGCCCGCAACGCTGGGCCGGCCCGTGCTGGTGCAGCTCGGGGACGCGGCGGCGGTCTACCGCGACGACGAAGATCTCGTCTTCCTCATCCCCTGTGACACGGACAGAGGCTTCGGACCGGGCACCGAGTATCTGAGCATCGGTGCGTGGCTGTTCATGCCAGGGCCGCAACGCACCCAGGGTCCCGGTGTGCACTGGCTCAGCGGCAACGACCGCACCCGCACCCCCCGAGGCACTGCGGGCCGCGCTGGACGCCGTACGCCAGCAACAGGCACCGGAGGCGGACCGGTGAGCGCGCCACGCAAGTGCGCGGTCGAGGACGACCGCCACCACGGTCCCGTCGTGCGCTACCTGCCCACCGCGCGCTACCCCTGGCACGAGCCGGTGTGGCTGTGCCCCGGACACGGTGCCTACCTCCCCCTCGCCGCCATCCGCGCCGACGTGACCGGGGAGACTGTCGCCCGCGCCCTCACCGTCTTCACCGGCGCCGGCAAGAAACGCGACGACAACGCGGCGACCGAGACCCCCTCGCCGCCCACGCCTGCCACCGCCTGCGCCTGCGCGAGAAGGGCGAACGGATCACCGTCGACGGGGCGACACGCGACTGCCTCTCCACCCTCCTCGCACCCCGCCACTGGTGGCACGCCCGTCACACCCTCATCGGCAAAGCCCTGCAACATGACAGCCGCACCGTCATCCTCACCGCACCCCTCATCGGCGGACGCACCCTCCAACTCACCACCGTCGAACCCCCAGACCCCACCCCCACCCCATAAGACGCCCGCCCCCCGGGGAACCGCCCACAGCGGTCCAGGGGGCGGGCCCCACCTCCCGGCGTGGGCGCGACGGCGCCCGGCACCCGGACCCCGTGCCGGGGCGCCGCGCCGGGGCAGGACGGCCGTCCGCCCCGCTCCCGTCGCGGACGGCCGGGCCCACTCAGCACTGTGTGACATCTGTTCACGAGTGGTGAATGCCCATAATCTGATGGGGCATCACGTTCTGGGGGGGGTCTCGTGAACGTTCTCCGTGCGCTCGTCATCTGCTTGGTGATCGCGTGTGCCGCGGCGGTGTCGCCCGCCGTGCCCACGTCGTCCGCCGCACCGGTGCCGCCGTCGGCCGCGGCCGTGAAACCGAGCTGGTCCGACCTGCCCGTACCCCCGGCCGCCTTCTCGCCCGTGACCGTGTCCGACCTCGCCGCGCGCGGCCCGCGCGAGGCGTGGGCGACGGGATACGAGCACGCCCCCGACGGAGTGCGCCCGATGCTGTACCGGTGGAACGGCACGGCGTGGAACCGGGACACCACCTTCCCCGGCGCGAGTGGGTCGGGCTGGCTCGGCAAGGCGCAGATCGTCGGCGACGAGGTGTGGATCTTCAGCAACCGCGCGGGGGAGGGGGAGATCCTGCGGCGCTCTGCGGGCGGCGAGTGGAGCGCCCTCGCGCTGCCGCAGACCATGTGGATCTACCAGGACTTCACCGCCGTACCGGGCGCCGCCTGGGTGGTCGGTCAGGACGACGACGGCCTGAAGGTGCTGCACTACGACGGTTCCGGCTGGAGCACGCAGGCCGTCCCGGACGGTGTGCATTACGTGGCCGGGGTCACCGCGCGTACCGCCGACGACGCCTGGGCCTGGGCCGACACCAGCACGGGGCTCGCCGTCCTGCGCTGGGACGGCACGGAGTGGCGGGACGCGAAGGTGTCGCTGCCGTCGAACAGCAACGTGCACACGATCCTGCTCGAACCCTCGGGGCGCGCCACGATCAGCGGCGGCCAGTACATCGACAACGCGACCCGCACCTACCTGATGACCTGGAACGGGCACACCTGGCGCACCACCTACCCGCCGCTGGGCAACACCTACACCGAGGGCCTGGAGCGTGGCCCGGACGGCGCGCTGTGGGTGCCGGTGCGCAGCGACCGCGCGTTCCAGTCGAAGTACGCGCGGATACAGGGCTCCCGCACCACCTTCTCCTACGGTCCGGAGCGCGAGGACGCCATCGACGTCAAACCGCTCGCACTGGCGCGGGCCGGTTCCGCGCTGCTGTCCTTCGGCACCGTCGAGATCTACGGCTCGAAACCCGTCCTGATGAGCGAGCGGCTGGGAGGCTGACGATCATGGCACGCAGACTTCTCCTCGCGGCCCTCGCCGCCGCCATGGCGGTCATCACCGTCATGACCCCGGCCGTGGCGGAAACGCTCTCCTGGCAACATGTTCCGGTCCCGGAACAGGTGCGTCCGCAGGCGGGGCTGAACGAGGCGGTGGCGTTCGGTCCTGACCGGGCGTGGGCGGTGGGCGCCGACGCCGTCGGCCGCGAGGCACCGGGCTACCCGATGGTGCTGCGCTGGGACGGCACCGCGTGGCACCGCCAGAGCCTGCCCGATGTCGACTGGCAGGGCGATCTGCTGTCCGTCGCCGCGACCTCGCCGACCGCCGTCTGGGCCGTCGGCCGCGACTCGGCGGGCGGCGCCCGCCTGCTCCGCTACGACGGCAGAGCCTGGTCCGAGAGCCGGGCGCCGCGCGGTGTCGTGCTGTCCAAGGTCGTCGCGGGCGCCGGTGAGACGTGGCTGATCGGCACGCGGGACAACGCGCAGGTACTGCTGCGCCGGGACGGGCGCGCCTGGCAGGACCTGCCGGTGCCGTCAGGAGCCGTGTACGGGCTGCACATCAAGGCGGCCGACGACGTGTGGGCCGCGGGCGAGACCGTCTCGGGTGCGGCCGTATCGCACTGGAACGGGAAGGAGTGGCAGCAGACGGTCGTGGACGGGTTCCCGCGCTCGGCCGTCGGCAGCGTGCTGGCGGTCTCGTCGACGGAGGTGTGGGCGGGCGGCACGGCCGGGTTCGTCGGCGGCCCGGTGGGCAAGCCGATCCCGCCCCTGCTGGTCCGCTGGGACGGGGAGAAGTGGAACCGGGTGACCGTGCCCACCGACTTCGGCGGGATCACCTCGCTGGCTCCCACCTCGTCCGGCGAACTGGGCTGGGTCGCGGTGGTCCGCTCGCTGAAGTGGGGCCCGCCGGGCAGCTATCCGCCGTGGGGCCCCGGGCCCGACTTCCTCGCCTGGAACGGGCAGTCGTTCACCGGGCACAGCGAACCGGCGGTGGCCGGGGAGGGCGACTCCTCGTTGCTGCGGCTGGCGCCGGTGCCGGGCACGTCGACGGTGTGGTCCGTCGGCCGCGCGGCCGGACCCGAGGGCGCCTTCGCCCCACGTATCCTGCGGTTCGGCTGAGACGGCGAACAGGGCCGGACGGGCGGGGCCTTGGACGACAGGGCCCGTCCGGTCCCGCCAACTCACGTTGCCCGTGGGGAAGATCGAACGCCCTCTTCTGCGCGACCGCGCACGGCGTTAGCGTCCCGTGCATGGTGATACCCGCGCGTTTCGAGCGCCCCAGGCGCCCCAGGCGGAGAACGCTCGCCCTCGCATCGGCCGCCCTGCTCGTGCCCCTCCTCGGCGCAGGCCCCTCGGCCCAGGCCGCGGCACATGAGGCCTACCCCAACCCCCGCACCGGCTTCGAGCGCACGAACGGGAAGGAGTGGACCAGCCAGCCCGACGAGACCCGCTTCCTCGACGCCGTGGACGCGGCCAGCGACCGCGTCGTCGTCGACGAGATCGGCAGCACCGCGCAGGGCCGACCGCTGCGCCTCGTCCGGATCGGCGCCGACAGGCCCGCCGACGAGGACACCGTACGACGCGGCAACTCCGTGCTGCTGGTGTGCTCCCAGCACGGCGACGAGCCCTCCGGGCGCGAGGCGTGTCTGTCCACGGTGCGCGACCTCGCCTTCGCCAAGGACACCAAAACCCGGCGCTTCCTGGAGCGCACCCACGTCCTCGTCGTGCCCACGGCCAACCCCGACGGCCGCGCCGCCGACACCCGAGGCAACTCCGACGGTGTGGACATCAACCGCGACCACATCACCCTCGCGACGGCCGAGGCCCGCGCCCTGGCGGCCGTCTCCCGCGACTACCGCCCCGACGTCATGTACGACCTGCACGAGTACGGGGCCAGCGTGCCGTACTACGTCAAGGACCTGCTCTCCCTGTGGCCGCGCAACCTCAACACCTCGGACGCGGTGCACAAGGAGTCCGAGACACTCTCCGAGTCGTATGTGCGCCCCTCCGCCGAGAAGGCCGGGTACAGCAGTGGCATCTACGGCATCTGGACCGACCCGGAGACGGGCGAGCCGGTCAAGCAGGTCGCCGGTGACGGACAGGAGCGGATCTTCCGGAACACGGCCGGGGTCAAGCACTCCATAGGCCAGCTCGTCGAGACGAGGGTCGATCCGCTGACGGACGAGGAGAAGACCGACCCTGCGCTCAACAACCGTCGGCGCGTGGGATCCCAACTCGCGGCGCTGCACGGCGCGTTCGCGTTCGCGGGCGAGCGCAGGGCGCGCGTCGAGGCCGCCACGACGGCCGCGCGGCTGACGGGGTGGGCCGACCGCGGACCCGTCTACCTCGGCGGCGCGGACAACGACCCCGCCGAGCCCGGCGAGATCATCCAGGACCCGCCCTGCGGCTACCGGCTGAGCGCCGCGCAGTGGAAGGACGTGCGCGACGAACTCGCCCTGCACGGCGTACGCGCGCGGGAGAGCGGCAAGGGCGGCGACGGCGGCGCCTTCGTGCCCCTGCGGCAGTCGCAACGGGCCCTGGTGCCGCTACTGCTGGACGAACGCGCCGCGTACGAGCTGACCTCGGCGGAACCCGTCGCCACCTGCCACTGACGGTACGTCACCGCACGCCGCACGCCGTGTCCCCCGGAGCTGGTGGACCGGATTGTCGGCGGGGCCGCACGCGCGACCGGTGCGGTCCCGCCCGGTGCGTTCACAGGGGCGAGAGCTTTCACCACTTTCACGCCGAGGGCCAGACCGGGTTCCTTGCCCAGGCCAGGCGGGCAGATGCCTGATGGAGGTGTGCCCGCACAGCGGCGGGCCGGGGACACGTCGAAGGAACCATGGTGAGCGATACCCTCAGTCTTCCCTCCTTCCGGATGCCGCTTCCCGAGTACGGGACCTCACCTGGGATGGAGGCACTGGAAGCGGATGTATGGCCCTGGCTGGAAGAGCGGCGCCTCATCGATGACGAACGGATCCGTGAACGCCTGATCCGGGCACAGCCTCACTTCACCACGGCCCTCTACTTCCCCCACGCCGACGCCGCGCACCTGATCACTCCGAACCGGTACATGGCCTGGGCCTTCATCGTGGATGATTTCCTCGACGACGCCCTCGGTTCCCCTTACGGCACATCGGTTCAGCAACTCTGTGAAGAACTGGCCACTGTGCCGCTGGGCGAGCGCACACCTACCCACCCGCTCGGGCACGCCCTCGTCGAAATCATGGACATGTTCCGTGCCGAGGGCCGTTCCTCCCAGTGGTGCCACGCGTTCGCCGTGGCCCATGCCGACTGGGTGCGGACCTATCCCGTGGAGAGTGGCCTCACACGGCGGTGTCGCACTCTCCCGTTCGAGGACTATGTGGAACACCGTCGAGCCAGCGTGGGGGAGGAGACGCAACTGCTCCTACAGGAATACGTGCGGGACGTCGATCTGCCTGCCTGTGTACGCAACCTTCCGGCGATGGCCGAGGCCCGGAACCGGGTCAGCGAATGGATCGGTCTTTACAACGACGTCTACTCGGCGGCAAAGGAACAGTCTGTCGGCTACCCGCACAATTCCGTGCTCCTCGTTCATGACCGCCTTGGCCGTTCACTCGCGGAATCCGCCGATGTCGTCAGCGCCGTCCTCAGCGGCCTGCTGGAGCAGTTCGACGCGTGCTGCCGTGCGATCCCCGGCCAGATCCGCGCTGTTCTCCCTGACAGCTCACCCGTAATCGAGGAAGCTCAACACGTGGTAGAGGGGTACCGGCACCTCCTGCGCGGAAATTTCGATTACCACATCGACAACCCCCGGTACGAAGTCATCCCACCCGCCGATCCTCACGACTCCACGTCGGCCACCAGCCGCGCGGCGTCCACCGCGCACCCCCAGGAGACCGTGACCCCGGCCCCACCGTGCCCGTAGTTGTGCACGCACAGCGTGCCCCCCGGCAGGCGCTCCGCCTCCAGCCGCACACGCGGCCTGTACGGGCGCAGCCCCACCCGGTGCTCCAGCACCCGCGCGTGCGCCAGGGCCGGGTGGACGCGGGCGCAGCGCCGGATGATCGCCTCGGCCGTCGCGGGGTCGGGCACCGTGTCGCCCGAGCCGTCCTGGGCCGTGCCGCCTAGGACGGCGCCGAAGGGCTGGGGAAGGATGTAGGTGGTGTGTACGGGATCGCTCACCGGGTCCGCGTACCACTCCTCGACGCCCGGGTTCTCCACGACGACGATCTGGCCGCGCACGGGGCGCATCAGCGGGTCGGGCACCAGCTCGCGGGCGCCGAGCCCCGTGCAGTTGACCACCACGCCCGCCCCGCCACCCGCCCCACTGGCCGTGGCGCCGGCCGCCTCGTCGAGCGTGGTCACCGTGCGCCGCTCGTACCGGCCGCCCGCGCGCTCCAGCCGTCCGCGCAGATACGGGAGATAGGCGCGCATGTCGATCAGCGGGGCCAGCGTCCTGGGCCCCACGAGCGCGGCCCACTCCGGCGGTACCTCCCCGTCCCGCATGAAGCCGGGCACCAGCCGTACGCCGGTCAGGCCCGGCTGCTCGGCCAGCCAGGCGAAGTTGCGGAACGCGCGCACCGACCAGTCGAGCGCCTGCCGCTCCGGCTCGATGCGGTACGGCCAGCACAGCCCGCCCGCGACCGACGAGGTGGTCTCCGGACCCGGGTCGCGGCCCCACACCCGCACGGGCATGCCGCGCTCGGCCAGCAGCACCGCCGTCGTCAGCCCGATGACCCCGCCGCCCAGCACGATCACGTCACCCATGGACGCGACGGTACCCGCTGTCCGCCGGAAGGCGCCGCTGCCCGTGAGTGCGGTGCCCGTTGCCCGAAGGCGCGGCGTCCACTGCCCGGAAGGGGAACCTCCGGGCGACGGCGGGGGAGGGCCCGACGGACGGAGGGAACACGTCCGTACGGGCACGAGTGCCGTCTCTTTCCGGAACGGGCGCGGCCGGGGGCGCGGCCCCCGGGACGTGGCGATACTCGGGCCATGCATGCCGAGTACGCGAGCTTCGCACTGGCTCCGGCGACGCGCACCGGGGGAGTCCTGCCCGGTGGCGCCTATCAGGCACACCGTGACTTCCTCGACTTCGTCGTGGACGGCAGGCCGCTGCTGTCGCGGCTCGACGACGTGGACGCCGTCTCACCGCTCGCCGCCGACCTGGGCCCGACCGTCTTCACGGCCCATGTCCGGCGCCTGCTGCTGGAGTCCGAGGCACCGCTGGACGGCGGGCGCCATGTGCTCTACGGCTGCCCCGAGTGCGAGGACCTGGGCTGCGGCGCCGTCACGGCGGTGATCGAGCGCGAGGGCGACGGGGGGAGTGGGGACGAAGGGGAGGACGAGGGAGAGGAGGCGGCCGTCGTCTGGCGGGACTTCGCCTGGCAGACGGACGTCAAGGCCGACCTGGAGCACGACGGCTACCCCGGCATCGGCCCGTTCCGCTTCCGTGCGCGGGAGTACCGCGCCGAGCTGGAGCGGCTGCTCGCCGAGGGCGGCGCCGAGGCGCCCCCGCGCCGCGTCCTGCTGGTCGGCGCGCGGGCAGCCGTGCTCACACGGCTCGCCAAGGCGCTGCGGCAGACGGGCATCGGGGCCGAGGTCTCCCGCGAGGCGGCGGGCGCCTCGCCCGAGGAACTGCGCGGCTACGCGGCCGTCGCGTTCGACAGCGCTGTGGGAGAGGAGGAGCGGCGCGCCGTACGCGCCGCCTTCGCCGCCGCGGGCTCGGACGCCGTCTTCGTGGAGGGGCCGGCGCCCATCGTCCCCGTGCTCGTCGCGCAGACGGAACAGGCGCTGGGCAGGGGAGCGCGCGGTCAGCGGCAGCTTGTCGCGCTGGAGGCGTCCGGCACGACGGTCACCGTAGGGACGGCGGTTCCCTGCCGGGTCCGGCTGACCGCCTACCGGCTCGACCGCCTCCACCGCACCCGTACCCGCGAGCTGCTGGACACCACCCTGGAGGCCGGGAACCACCGCCTGGAGCTGGACGCGCGCACGGCACGCGGCGAGTCGTTCGTCGTCGCGCGCACGACGAGCAATGTGCTGGTCGTGCCGGTGACGCGCTCGCGCCCCGCGGCGTGAGACGGCCCCGGACCGGCCCCCGGCCGGGATCTAAGCTGGCCGTGTGAACAGGACCGATCGCCTCTACGCGCTCGTCGAAGAGCTGCGGGCCGTGGCACCGCGCCCGCGCAGCGCGCGCCGGCTGGCCGACCACTTCGAGGTCAGCGTGCGCACGATCGAGCGCGACATCGCCGCGTTGCAGCAGTCGGGCGTGCCGATCTGGGCCGAGCCCGGGCGCACGGGCGGCTACTGCCTCGACAGGTCCCGCACCCTGCCGCCCGTGAACCTCACCCCCGACGAGGCCGTCGCGATGGCCCTGGCGCTGCGCCGGATGGAGGGGACGCCGTTCCGGGCGACGGCGGGCTCGGCGCTGCGGAAGCTGGTAGCGGCGATGGGGCGCGACGACGCCGACGCCGCGCACGAGCGTGCCGGGCGCATCCACCTGCTGGGCCCCCTGGGCCCCTCGGACCCGCCAGGACCGCCCCGCCGGTCGGGACCGTCCCATCTGCCGAGCCCGCCCCACCCGTCGGGCCCGCCCGGTCCGGTGCCGCGTGCCGTGGCCGACGCGCTGTCCACCGGGCGCGTCCTGCGCCTCGCCTACGGGGACCGCGAGGGCGACACGACGACGCGGGACGTCGAGCCGCTCGGCTACGTCGGCTCCTCGCACCACTGGTACCTCGTGGGCTGGTGCCGCCTGCGCGACGCCGTCCGCGTCTTCCGCACCGACCGGATCGTCTCCGTCGCCGTCACCGCCGAGGTGCCCGCGCCGAGGGCGTTGCGGCGCGAGGACCTCGACATCCCGTACGGGGAGGTCCGGCAGCTCACCCTGGGCTGACCCATGGGCGGCCGGTCCCGCGTCAGTCGCGCGCGGCGGGCGGAGCGGGCGGGGTGAACACGGAGAAGTGGTTGCCGGCCGGGTCCAGCAGATGCGCGAACGTCACCCCGACCGGATTGACCTTCGGCTCGCGCTGCACCGATCCCCCGGCCGCCTCGACCCGGCGGCACGTGGCCTCCACGTCCTCGACGAGCACGCTGAAGACCGCGTAGCCCGGCATCCTGCCCTCCGTGGCGAACAGTCCGCCGTGCGCCCCGTCCCCGCCGCCCGTGGTGAAGATCTGGTACGCCGGGTCCGTGCTCTTGGTGTCGTCGTGCGCGACGGTCCACCCGAACACGTCACCGTAGAACCGCTCGGCGCCCGCCGGGTCGTCGGTACCGATCTCGAACCAGACGACCTCGTTGATTCCAGGCATGTCGCTCCATCCCTCATGTGCGCCGGGTCCCTCCCGGCCCGTCCTACGTTCCTCGGCGACGGCGACAGCCCCCTGTCGGTGTTTACGGACCGGATCGGACGGGACCGGACGGGATGGGACCGGACGGGACGGGATGGGAGGTTCACAGTTCCTCCGGGTCCAGCGCGGTCAGCTCGCCGTCGAGCCGGAGCCAGCGCGTGATGCCGATCTCGCGCAGGAACGGCAGATCGTGGCTGGCCACGACGAGCGCGCCCTCGTACGCCGCCAGCGCCTCACCGAGCTGCCGCACGCTCGCCATGTCCAGGTTGTTCGTCGGCTCGTCCAGCATCAGCAACTGCGGCGCGGGCTCGGCCAGCATGAGCGCCGCCAGCGTCGCCCGGAAGCGCTCGCCGCCCGAGAGGGTGCCCACGGGCTGGTCGGCCCGCGCGCCCTTGAAGAGGAAGCGGGCCAACTGCGCCCTGATCCTGTTGTGCGTGGCCTCCGGCGCGAACCGCGCCACGTTCCGTACCACCGACAGGTCCTCGTCCAGCACGTCGAGCCGCTGCGGCAGGTAGCGCAGCGGCACATGGGCCACCGCCTCGCCGCTCACCGGCGCGAGCTGCCCCGCGACGGTGCGCAGGAGCGTGGACTTGCCCGCGCCGTTCGGCCCTGTCAGCGCGATGCGCTCGGGGCCGTGCACATCCAGGTGCGCACGGGCGCCGCAGCGCAGCTCCGCCTCGCGCAACGTGAGCACCTGCCGTCCCCTCGGCACGGCGGTGAAGGGGAGATCGACGCGGATCTCGTCGTCGTCCCTGACATGTCCGACGGCCTCGTCGAGCCGTTCCCTCGCCTCCTCCAGCTTCTGTTCGTGCATGATGCGGTGCTTGCCGGCCGAGACCTGCGCCTCGCGCTTGCGCAGCCCCATGATGATCTTGGGCTCGCGCTTGTTGGCCTGCATCTTGTTGCCGTAGCGCACGCGCTTGGCCAGCTTGCTCCGCGCCTCGGCCAGTTCGCGCTTCTGCCGCTTCATGTCCGACTCCGCGACGCGCACCATGCGCTCGGCGGCCTCCTGCTCGGTGGCGACGGCCTCCTCGTACGCGTCGAAGCCGCCCCCGTACCCGTGGATGCCGTCGGCGCGCAGATCGGCGATCTGGTCCACGCGGCGCAGGAGTTCCCTGTCGTGGCTGACCACGATCAGCACCCCGTGCCATCCGGCCACGGCGTCGTAGAGCCGGTGCCGGGCACGCAGGTCGAGATTGTTGGTCGGCTCGTCCAGCAGCAGCACGTCGGGGCGCCGCAGCAGCAGCGCCGCCAGCCGCAGCAGGACGCACTCGCCGCCCGAGACGTCCCCGATGGTGCGGTCCAGGCCGATGTGGCCGAGGCCGAGCTGGCCGAGCGCGGCCAGGGCGCGCTCCTCCACGTCCCAGTCCTCGCCGACGGCCGCGAAGTGCTCCTCGGCCGCGTCGCCCGCCTCGATGGCGTGCAGCGCGGCCCGCGTACGCGCGATGCCGAGTGCTTCGTCGACGCGCAGCGCGGTGTCCAGGGTGAGGTTCTGCGGCAGGTAGCCGATCTCGCCCTCGACGCGCACCGTGCCCCCGGCGGGCGGCAGCTCCCCGGCGACGAGCTTGAGCAGGGTGGACTTGCCGGTGCCGTTGAGCCCGATCAGCCCGGTGCGGCCTGGCCCGGCCGTCCAGTCGAGCGCTTCGAACACGGTGGTGCCGTCGGGCCAGGCGAAGGAGAGGCCGGTGCAGACGACGGACGCGGTGGTGTGGGTTGACATAGGTGCCTCCAGAGGCGTGACACGTGGGCATGTGGCCACGTGACACGCGGGCGCGTAGGGGTGACGGGCAGCGCGTGGAGACACCGGACCCCGCGGACGGCGGGGTGGAGGAGCGGGGAGACGGAGAGGGAACACGGCTCGCGGCTCGCATCCGAGGTCACACTCGTGGGCACACACGACGGGGCGCACGGTGTCTCAGGACCTCAGACGAGCAACGGCCTCTCCTATCGACGGCAACAGGGCCAGTCCTGGAAGGTACGCCGCGGGGTTGGCGCGTGCAAGTCTTTTTCCGCGCGCCGGGGTGTGCTCTCCTGCGGGACATGGTTCCCGCAGCTTCCGCGTCCGCCCCGGTCCCTTACCCCACGGTTCCGCTCCGCCCTGTCGAGGTGCCCGCCGACGAGGCCGAGGAGCGCTGCCGGGCCTTCCACCAGGTGATGTCCCAGCGCCGCACGGTGCGCGACTTCGACCCGGCGCCCCTCCCCGAAGGCGTCGTCGAGTGGGCGGTGCGCACCGCGGCGACGGCGCCCAGCGGCGCCAACGTGCAGCCCTGGCGCTTCGTCGTCCTCACGGACCCGGACCGCAAGAGGCGGCTGCGCGAGGCGGCCGAGGCCGAGGAGCGGGAGTTCTACGGGCGCCGTGCCTCCGAGGAGTGGCTGGCGGCGCTGGCCCCCCTCGGTACCGACGAGCACAAGCCCTTCCTGGAGACCGCGCCCGCCGTCATCGTCGTCTTCGAGGTGCACAAGGGCCCGAACTCGCCGCGCCCGTACTACACGAAGGAGTCGGTCGGCATCGCCGTCGGTCTTCTCGTCGCGGCACTCCACCAGGCGGGCCTGGCCACCCTCACCCACACCCCCAGCCCCATGCGCTTCCTCAACGAGATCTGCGAACGCCCCGCCGAGGAGCGCGCGGCCTACGTCGTGCCCGTCGGCTATCCGGCCCCCGGAGCGCGCGTGCCCGACATCCACCGCAAGCCCCTGGACGAGGTGATGGTGCGGCTGTGACGGCGTGACGGGCCTCGCCGGGCCCCCGGCGGGCGCCCGGCGCCGGAAAATCCGCGCGACCGCCCCGCTCGGCCGCGGCTACGATCAGTTCACTGTGTCTGCCACCCTTCTCGCCAGAGACCTCGCCGCCGGTCACGGCCCGCGCTCCCTGTTCACCGGCCTCGGCCTCGTCGTCGCGCCGGGGGACGTGATCGGGCTCGTCGGTGCCAACGGCGCCGGAAAGTCCACCCTGCTGCGCCTGCTCGCCGGTCTCGACGAGCCGGAGGAGGGCAGCGTGCAGCTCACCCCGCCGACCGCGACGGTGGGCCACCTGCCGCAGGAGCCCGAGCGTCGGGAGGGGGAGACCGTCCGCGGGTTCCTGGCGCGCCGCACCGGTGTCGCACGGGCCCAGGCGGACCTCGACGCGGGCGCGCAGGCCCTCGCCGACGGCAGCCCCGGAGCCGACGACGCCTACGCCGTCGCACTGGACCGCTGGCTCGCCCTCGGCGCGGCCGACCTGGACGAGCGCGCCGAGGAGGTCACGGCCCAGCTCGGCCTCGACACCGGCCTCGACCGCCCCATGACGGCCCTCTCCGGCGGCCAGGCGGCCCGCGCCTCGCTCGCCTCGCTGCTGCTGAGCCGCTACGACGTCTTCCTGCTGGACGAGCCGACGAACGACCTGGACCTGGACGGGCTGCGCCGCCTGGAGTCCTTCGTCACGGGGCTGCGCGCGGGCACGGTGCTGGTGAGCCACGACCGCGAGTTCCTGGCGCGCACGGTCACCGGCGTCCTGGAGATCGACCTCGCGCAGCAGCGGGTCGGCCTCTTCGGCGGCGGCTACGAGGCGTATCTGGAGGAGCGCGAGCGGGCCCGCCGCCACGCGCGTGAGGAGTACGAGGAGTACGCGGAGACCCGCGCCTCCCTGGAGGCACGGGCCCGCACCCAGCGCGGCTGGATGGACAAGGGCGTGCGCAACGCGCGCCGCAAGGCCCCCGACGGCGACAAGCTGCTGCGCAACGCGCGGATCGAGGCCACCGAGAAGCAGGCGTCCAAGGCCCGCCAGACGGACCGCATGATCGAGCGCCTGGACGTGGTGGAGGAGCCGCGCAAGGAGTGGGAGCTGCGGATGGAGATCGCGTCGGCGCCCCGCTCGGGCGCGGTCGTGGCCACCCTGCGCGGCGCGCGCGTGCGGCGCGGTGACTTCGTCCTCGGTCCCGTGGACCTCCAGATCGACTGGCGCGACCGCGTCGCCATCACCGGCGCCAACGGCTCCGGCAAGTCCACGCTGCTGGCCACCCTGCTGGAGCGGCTGACCCCGGACGAGGGCACGGCGACGCTCGGCTCGGGCGTCGTCGTGGGCGAGATCGACCAGGCGCGGCGGCTGTTCTTCGGCGAGGAGGCGCTGCTCGACGCCTTCCGCGCGGCCGTGCCGGGGCTCGAACCCGCCGACGTACGGACGCTGCTGGCCAAGTTCGGCCTCAAGGCCGACCACGTGCTGCGCCCGGCGGTGACCCTCTCACCCGGCGAACGCACCCGCGCGGCGCTCGCGCAGCTCCAGGGGCGCGGGGTGAACCTGCTGGTCCTGGACGAGCCGACGAACCATCTGGACCTGCCCGCGATCGAGCAACTGGAGTCGGCGCTCGCCTCGTACGAGGGCACGCTGCTGCTGGTCACGCACGACCGCCGGATGCTCTCCGCCGTCGAGGTGACGCGCCGCCTGGACGTCGACGGCGGCACGGTCACGGAGCTGTGACGGCGCCGGGGCCGCTCCGCGAGGGAACGGCCCCGGCCCGTACGGCGGGAGGCGCGGGCTACTTGCCGCCGCCCAGGAGGCCCGCGCGGCGCAGCGCTTCCGCCATCTCGTTGTTCGCGGGCGCCGCGTCACGCCGTTTGCCGCCGCCACCACCGCCCTGACCACGGCCGCCGCCCTGTGCGCCGCCGCCCTGGCCCTGGCCCTGCCTGGCGCCGCCGCCACCGCTGCCGCCCTGCCGCTGACGGGGCGCCCCGCCACGGCGCTGCCGCTCGCCGCCCTGGCGCCTGCCGCCGCCCTCGGCGCCGGATCCTGAGCCCGAGCCGTCGGCGGCCTCGTCGTCCAGCCGCAGCGTCAGCGAGATCCGTTTGCGCGCCGCGTCCACGTCCAGGACCTTCACCTTCACGATGTCGCCGGACTTGACCACGTCGTGCGGGTCCTTGACGAACGTGCGCGACATCGCCGACACATGGACGAGCCCGTCCTGGTGCACGCCGACGTCCACGAAGGCGCCGAACGCGGCGACGTTGGTGACGACGCCCTCCAGGATCATCCCGGCCTCAAGGTCCCCCAGCTTCTCCACGCCCTCCTTGAAGCTGGCCGTCTTGAAGGCGGGACGCGGGTCGCGGCCCGGCTTCTCCAGCTCCTTGAGGATGTCGTTGACCGTCGGCAGACCGAAGGAGTCGTCCACGAAGTCCGCCGCGTTCAGCGACCGCAGCACGGCGGTGTTGCCGACCAGCGACGGCACGTCCGTCGCCGCCGCCTTCACCATCGTGCGGACCACCGGATACGCCTCGGGGTGCACGCTGGAGGCGTCCAGCGGGTCGTCGCCGCCGCGGATGCGCAGGAAGCCCGCGCACTGCTCGTACGCCTTCGGGCCCAGCCGCGCCACGTCCTTCAGCTCCGCGCGGTTCTTGAACGGGCCGTTGTCGTCGCGGTGCGCCACGATGTTCTCGGCCAGGACGGTGCCGATGCCGGAGACCCGCGACAGGAGCGGCGCCGAGGCCGTGTTGACGTCGACACCGACGCCGTTCACGCAGTCCTCCACCACCGCGTCCAGCGAGCGCGACAGCTTCACCTCGGACAGATCGTGCTGGTACTGGCCGACGCCGATCGACTTCGGGTCGATCTTGACCAGCTCGGCCAGCGGGTCCTGGAGCCGCCGCGCGATGGAGACGGCGCCGCGCAGCGACACGTCCAGCTCCGGCAGTTCCTGCGAGGCGAACGCGGACGCCGAGTACACCGAGGCGCCCGCCTCGGAGACCATCACCTTCGTCAGCTTCAGCTCGGGCCGCTTGGCGATCAGCTCACCGGCCAGCTTGTCCGTCTCGCGCGAGGCCGTGCCGTTCCCGATCGCGACCAGCTCGACGGAGTGCGCCTCGGCCAGCGCAGCCAGCCTGGCGAGGGCCTCGTCCCACTGCTTCTGCGGGGCGTGCGGGTAGACGGTGTCGGTGGCGGCGACCTTGCCCGTCGCGTCGATGACGGCGACCTTCACGCCCGTGCGCAGCCCCGGGTCGAGACCGAGTGTGGCACGCGTGCCGGCGGGCGCCGCGAGCAGCAGATCGCGCAGGTTCGCCGCGAAGACGCGGACCGCCTCGTCCTCGGCCGCCGTGCGCAGCCGCAGCCGCAGATCGATGCCCAGGTGCACCAGGACGCGGGTGCGCCAGGCCCAGCGCACCGTCTCGGCCAGCCAGGCGTCGGCGGGACGGCCCTGGTCGCTGACGCCGAAGCGGTGCGCGATGGCGCGCTCGTACGAGGAGGGGCCGCCCGTGCCCTCCTCCTCACCGGCGGGCTCCGGGTCCAGGTTGAGGTCCAGGACCTCCTCCTTCTCGCCGCGCAGCATCGCCAGCACCCGGTGGGAGGGCAGCTCGGTGAAGGGCTCGGCGAAGTCGAAGTAGTCCTTGAACTTGGCGCCCTGCTCCTCCTTGCCCTCGCGGACCTTCGCGGCCAGCCGCCCACGGCTCCACATGCGCTCGCGCAGCTCGCCGATGAGGTCGGCGTCCTCGCTGAAGCGCTCGGCCAGGATCGCGCGGGCGCCGTCCAGGGCCGCCGCGGTGTCCGCGACGCCCTTGCCGTCGTCCACGAAGGCGGCAGCGGCGGCCGTCGGCTCCACCGACGGGTCGCCCAGCAGCCCCTCGGCCAGCGGTTCGAGACCGGCCTCGCGCGCGATCTGCGCCTTGGTGCGGCGCTTGGGCTTGTACGGGAGGTAGATGTCCTCCAGCCGCGCCTTCGACTCGGCGGCCCGGATGCGGGCCTCCAGCGCGTCGTCGAGCTTGCCCTGCGAGCGGACGGACTCCAGGACCGCCTCGCGCCGCTCCTCCAGCTCCCGCAGATAGCGCAGCCGTTCCTCAAGGGTGCGCAACTGCGCGTCGTCGAGTGTCTCGGTCGCTTCCTTGCGGTAGCGCGCGATGAACGGCACGGTCGACCCGCCGTCGAGCAGCTCGACCGCGGCCTTGACCTGCCGCTCCCGTACGCCGAGCTCCTCGGCGATCCTGCCTTCGATGGTCGTCGTCACGATGGTTCGTTCCGCCTTCTCGGTGCTGGTTGTCCCCCGGTGAGGCAAGCATTGTGGCAGGTGGCGGCCGAGAGCGGGCGGTCAGACTCGGTCCGGGCCACACCTGTGACCCGGACCGTGACGATGAGCTGTGCCCTTGTAGGCGGATGTGCGCGGATGCGCCCGTGCGCGGCGCGCTAGACGCGGCGTCCGGTCCGGGACGCGCCGCCGAAGAGACGTGCCAGCAGTCGGAAGGGAAGGGTGACGACGGTCGCGATGGCGCCGCCCACCATGCGGAGTGCGTCTGCGATTGCTCGGAACATGGCGTACGGGTAGCCAGCGCCCCGCCCCGTAAACGGCCCCCGCACGCCGGACGCGCGCACCTGCGGCCTCCGGATGCGCGCACCCCCGGCCCCTCCGCGTCAGCCCTTCCCCATGAGGTCGGCCGGGAAGGCGCCCGCGCCGAGGGCCGTCGCGGTGAAGGCGCCGGCCAGCTCGGTCAGCCGCTCGACGGCCTCGGCGCCCAGGTGCTCGTACGGTGCCCGGTCCATCAGGTCGGTCCGGTGCTCCACGTCCTTGCGCAGCGCCGCGCCGCTCTCGGTCAGCTCGCCCGAGGCGTCCAGCAGCCCGCGCCCGCGCAGCCGTTCCTGCGCGGCGGCCCAGTCCTGCTGGTTGTAACCACGGGTGGCCAGCAGCCACTTGGGGTTCTGGCCCTTGCCCGTCGCGCTGTGGCTGACCAGGGCCTCCAGCGGGTCGAGGTCTGCCTGCTGGAGCGCGGCCAGGTGCGCGTCGCCCCGGTGCTCGCGCAGCAGGGTGGCGCCGTGCCAGAGCGCGAGGTGCGCGTCGTCGGGCACGGGGAGGTCGGCGTTGGCCGCGTAGAGCGGCCGTCCCGGACGGGTGCACGCCTCGGCGGCGCGCAGCGTGAGGCGGGCTGCCTCCGCCATCTCCGGCGAGGCGATGGCGTCCTCGCCCAGCAGCCTGCGCAGCGTCGCGTCGGCGGCGCGCAGCCGCGCGGCGATCACGGTGTCGGGGGAGGCGAACTCCCACGCCTCGGGTATGAAGCGCGCGACGAGCTTGTGGTGGAAGTTGTAGAAGGTCGCGGTGACGGCCCCCGCACCCACCGCGCCCAGCGGCGCCGCGCGCGCCATCAGATACACGGCGCTCGGGTCTTCGACGCCGTAGGGGGCCAGCTCTTTGCCCAGGTCAGGGGCGAAGTAGAGGGTGGAGTGCAGCGGGTTGATCACGTTGTGGCAGCGGCGCCCGGCGCGCTCGGGGAGTGACGTCATGCCCGTACGCTACCTATGGGTAATAGCCTCCATGAGCGCTGGGCGGAAGAAAACCCTCCGTGTGCGCGGACCGCACGTTCCCTCCACGCTCTCTCCATGCCCTCTCCACGGCACCCCGTGGTGTCCGGCGCCCGTTTCCCTGCGCCCGCTCACGGCCGCCAGGTGAACCGCGGCGCGCGGTGCTCCAGGAACGCGGCGACGCCCTCGGCCGCCTCCCCGCTGCCCTCCGCCTCGCGCTCCCAGTGGGCGACGCGTGCCGCGTCGGCCGGCCCGTCGGCGAACTCCTTCGCCGCGGCCTGTGTGAGCTGCGAGCGGGCGGCGAGCCCGCGCGCGAAGCCGGTCACGCGGGCTTCGAGCGCGTCGTCCGGATGGGTCTCGTCGACGAGTCCGGTGCGCAGCGCGCGGTCGGCGCCGATCAGCTCCCCGGAGAAGAGCAGGTGCTTGGCGGCCGAGGGGCCGACGAGGCGCACCAGCCGCCGCGTCGAGGAGGCCGGGTAGACGATGCCCAGCTTCGCCGGGGTGATCCCGAAGAGCGCGCTCTCGGCCGCGAAGCGCAGGTCGCAGGCGACGGCGAGCTGACAGCCCCCGCCCACGCAGTGCCCGCGCACGGCGGCCACCGTCGGCTTGGGGAACGCGGCCAGCGCCTCCTCTGCCGCCACCGCGAGCCCTTGCGAGGGACCGGCGGAATCGCGCAGCGTGGAGATGTCGGCCCCGGCGCAGAAGGTGTCGTCGGCGCCGGTGAGCACGAGGGCCCTGACGTCGGGGTCTGCGGCCAGCTTCTTGAGCAGCGGGGGCAGTTCGCGCCACATGCCGGGCGTCATGGCGTTCCGCTTGGCGGGGTGCCTGATGGTGAGGGTCGCGACGCCGTCTTCGGTCCGGCTGAGCAGGGCGGGCGGGGCTGGCTCCATGAGTCGGATCGTATCCGCGGAGCAGTCAGGGACAGCCGCGGCGTACATGCAAGATCAGTCACAGAACTGATCGGCGCGTAAGTCTTCTGTCAAATGCCATCGATAAGTGCCGACTTGCAGTCACACGACCGGACCAGGGCCGTTCCCTATCAACACTCGTGCAAGTACAGATGCACGTACGGTGCGGAGAGCGGGGTGCGGGAGAGATGGAGAGCCGCGGGAGTTTCCCGCCCGAAGCGGGAGGTCAGGCACCCGTCGCGACACCGGTGGCGACGCCGGTCGCCACACCGGTGCAGGAACGTGCCGAACCTCGCCCGCGCGAGGGGGCCTGGAGATTCACGGCACCCGCGCTGGATTCCTCGGTACCACGGCTGCGGCACACCGTGCGCGACCTGATCCGGCGCCAGGACCCGCTGATCCCCGACGACCTGGTCCAGGGAGTGCTGCTCATCCTCTCCGAGCTGGTCACCAACGCCGTGCGGCACGCGGCCCTGCTCTCCCCGGAGATCGGCGTCGAGGTGTCGCTGACCGGCGGCTGGGTGCGGGTCGCGGTCGAGGACAGCCACCCCTACCGGCCGAAGGCGCTCGCCGCCGACCCCGAGCAAGAGGAGACCGGAGGGCGCGGGCTGCTGCTCGTCAAGACCATCACGCTGGAGGCGGGTGGCATCTGTGACGTGGAGCAGACCTGCACCGGCGGGAAGGTGGTCTGGGCCGCGCTGCCGCTGCCCGTCGGCTGACCGCCCTTCGGCCGGCCGTCGCCTGCCCGCCCGCCTCCGGCCGCCCCGTGCGGGCCGCCGCCCCGCCGCGCCCTCGCCGCGGGGCGTCCGCCCCGTGGTGAGCCGCCGATCCCCGCCGACCGGCTCACCGCCGGCCGGGGCGGCCGCCGTCCAGGCCGCCCCGGCACCCCCTCCAATGCCGCTCGGGCTCACCAGCCCGCGGCCGCTCCCGTCACCTCGCGGATGCCCGGCCTCGCCGCGTCCAGCACCGTCATGAACCAGGCCGAGAAGGGCTGCGAGCCGTGGCGCTCGGCCAGCTCGTCGGGCGTCACGAACGCCGTCTCGCCGATCTCCTCGGGGTCCGGGCGCAGCGGGTCGCGGATCAGCCCGGCGAAGAGGTGGTTGTACTCCTGCTCGACGAGCCCTGAATCCGGGTCGGGGTGGTTGTAGCGCACGGTGCCCGCCTCCCGCATCAGGAAGGGCGCGGCGCCCAGTTCCTCGCCCACGCGCCGCGCGGCGGCGACGAACGGCGGCTCGGCGGGGTAGGGATGGCCGCAGCAGGTGTTCGACCACACGCCGGGCGAGTGGTACTTGCCCACCGCCCTGCGTTGCAGCAGCAGTCGGCCCGTATCGTCGAAGAGGAAGACGGAGAACGCGCGGTGCAGTCGTCCGGGTGCCACGTGGGCGGAGAGCTTCTCGGCGGTGCCGATCGTCGTCCCGTCCTCGTCGACCAGTTCCAGCAGGATCGGGTCCGCTGAGCCGTTTGCCATGTTCATCCTTCTATTGGGCCTATCCGACGACGCGCCCCAGTGTGCCGTAACTCAGTGGCACAGTTTCGCTTCATGCGCCGCATGTCCGCGCGGCTCGAGCTGGAAGGTGCAGTGTTCGACGTCGAAGTGGTCGCCCAGGCACTCCTGAAGCTCGTGCAGTATCCGGCCCTGGCCCACGGAGTCCAGCGTCTCCCGCGCCACGACGACGTGCGCGGAGAGCACGGGCAGCCCGGACGTGATCGTCCAGATGTGCAGATCGTGTACGTCCTCGACGCCCTCGACGGCCAGCATGTGCGTGCGCACCTCGTCGACCTCGACGTCCCTCGGCGCCGATTCCAGGAGCACGTCCAGCGCCTCGCGGGCCAGCTTCACCGTACGGGGCACGATCATCAGCCCGATGACCAGGGAAGCGATCGGGTCGGCCGCCTGCCAGCCGGTCGTGACGATCACCGTGGCGGAGACCAGCACCGCCACCGAGCCCAGGGTGTCGGCCAGCACCTCCAGGAACGCGCCCCGCACATTCAGGCTGTCCTTCTGGCCGCGCATCAGCAGGGAGAGCGAGACGGCGTTGGCGACGAGGCCGACGGCGGCGAAGACGATCGCCAGCCCGCCCTTGGTCTCGGCCGGGGTGACGAAGCGGTCGACGGCCTCGTAGAGGATGTAGCCGCCCACGACGAGCAGCAGCAGGCAGTTGGCGAGGGCCGCGAGTATCTCGGCTCTCGCGAGGCCGAAGGTGCGGCGCCCCGTGGCGGGCCGGTTGGCGAAGTGGATCGCCACCAGGGCCATGCCCAGGCCCAGCGCGTCCGTCGCCATGTGGCCCGCGTCGGCCAGCAGCGCGAGGGAGTCGGCGAGGATGCCGCCGATCACCTGGAGCACGAGGACGGACAGGGTGATGCCCAGCGCGATCCGCAGCCGCGTCCGGTACGCGGCCGCCGCCGTACCGTCCCCCTGCGGCGGGGGTCCTCCGTGATCGTGCCCTGCGCCCATCGCTGAAGCCTCCCGAATCGACGGTTCGCACCGTGCTCACACCGGTCGCTCTGCACACCGGCCGACTTCAGTGAACTAGGGGAGGGGGGTATCTGGCAACGCGACGCTGAACACCGTTGTCATGTGCCCTGACCTGCGGTTTTCTTTCCGCAGGTCAGGGTGGGCGCGGGCCGGGTGGGGGGCCTTCCCGCGTCCTTACGCCGCCTCGGGATGACGCAGCAGCCAGCCCTCCCAGGCCGAGGCGACCATCGCGCGCACATCGTGCCGTGCCGTCCAGCCCAGCTCCTTGGCGGCCAGCTCGGCGGAGGCCACCACCCGCGCCGGGTCCCCGGCGCGGCGCGGGTGGACCTCGGCCGCGGGCTCGCGCTTGCCGGTGACCTCGGCCACCAGATCGGCCATCTCGCGCACGGACACGCCCTTGCCGGTGCCGATGTTGACGGTCAGATCGCCGCCCGTGCCGTCGGGCAGCGGCCCGTCGAGGCGGCGGGCAGCCGAGACGTGGGCCTCCGCCAGGTCCTCGACGTGGATGTAGTCGCGCACACAGGTGCCGTCGGGCGTCGCGTAGTCGTCGCCGAAGATGCGCGGGGCCTGACCACGGGTGAGCGCGTCGAAGAACATCGGGACGATGTTGAAGACCCCGGTGTCCGACAGCTCGGGGTGCGCCGCGCCCGCCACGTTGAAGTAGCGCAGACAGGCGGTGTCGATGCCGTGTGCACGCCCCGTGGCCCGCACCAGCCACTCGCCGGTGAGCTTGGTCTCGCCGTACGGGTTCATCGGCACACACGGCGTGTCCTCGGTGACGAGGTCCACATCCGGCATGCCGTACACCGCCGCGGAGGAGGAGAGGACGAAGCGGTGGACGTCGGCGGCGACGCACGCCTCCAGCAGCACCGTCAGCCCGTGCACGTTCTCCCTGTAGTAGAGCAGCGGCTCCTCGACGGACTCCCCGACCTGCTTCTTGGCCGCCAGGTGGATCACTCCGTCGATGCCGTGCCCGGTGAGCGTGCGGTCCAGCAGCGCTCTGTCCAGGACCGAGCCCCGCACCAGCGTGAGCTTCCCCCCGCTACCGCCGTCGTCCTCGATCCGCCGCAACCGCTCCGCGATCCCGCTGGAGAAGTCGTCCAGCAGGACGACCCGCTCACCGGCCTTCAGCATCGCCCGCGTCACATGCGCGCCGATGTAACCCGCCCCACCTGTGATCAACCACGTCATAACGGCACCCTATCCGCCGGGTGGGAGCCCTCCGGCTCCGTCCCGCAGTTGTGAGCCGACACCATGATCGGCAATGCTGTCACCCGGCACGGCAAGACGAGTCCGGTGAACGCGTGGTGAAAGCTCGCGTCGGCCATCCGATAGCCTCTGCCGACGTGCCGCCCGCCCCTCGAACGGGCGATGGCGCACCCTGACCGCTGCCCGGCCACTCCCAGGGCCCGGCTCCGCGGACATGTCAGCTTCCAAGGAGTGAGTTCGTCTGTCGACCGCCATTCTCACCGGTCCGCCGGTCGCAGGGTCGTCGCTCGAAGGCGGCCTGCGGTCGCTCGGCTTCGACGTGCGCGTGGCGGACGACGCCGCCGGAGTGGCCGCCGAGCTGGCCGCCGTCCCCGCGCGGGAGCGGGTCGCGCTCGTGGACCCGCGCTTCGTGGGACACGTGCACAGCCTCCGCCTCGCGCTGACCGACCCCCGCTTCCCCGCCGCAGCCGTCCCCGGAGCGCTCACGGCCCAGCCGGAGGCCCGCGCCGCGCTGGCCGGCGCCCTCGCGGACGCCGCAGGGCAGGGCACCCCGGAGCCCGTCGGCGCCCCCGAGCACCCCGGCACCTCCGGCACCCCCGGCGAGGCCGCCACCGCCGTCCGCGCGCTGCCCGACACCCTCGGCGCCCTCCTGGAGGACGGGGGGACGGCCGTGCACCGCCCTGACCTGGGCGTCCTCGTCGCCGCCGTCCCCGACAGCGAGGACGCGCGCGCCGAGGCACACCGGGCCGTGGAAGCGGTGGACGACGAGTCCGTACGGCTGCGCTCGGCGGTGAAGGCCCGCGACGGCTTCTTCACCACCTTCTGCGTCAGCCCCTACTCCCGCTACCTCGCGCGCTGGTGCGCCCGCCGCGGCCTCACCCCGAACCAGGTCACCACCGCCTCCCTGCTCACCGCTCTGCTCGCCGCCGCCTGCGCGGCCACGGGCGAGCGCGGCGGCTTCGTCGCGGCCGGTGTCCTGCTGCTCGCCTCCTTCGTGCTGGACGCGACCGACGGACAGCTCGCCCGCTACGACCTCCAGTACTCCACCCTCGGCGCCTGGCTGGACGCCACCTTCGACCGGGCCAAGGAGTACGCGTACTACGCGGGCCTCGCCCTGGGCGCGGCCCGCGGCGGGGACGACGTATGGGCCCTGGCGCTCGGCGCGATGGTGCTCCAGACCGCGCGGCACGTCATCGACTTCGCCTTCAACGAGGCGAACCACGACGCCGACGCCAACACCAGCCCCACCGCCGCGCTCTCCGGGAAGCTCGACAGCGTCGGCTGGACCGTCTGGCTGCGGCGCATGATCGTGCTGCCGATCGGCGAGCGCTGGGCGCTGATCGCCGTCCTCACCGCCTGCACCACCCCGCGCGTCACCCTGATCGTCCTCATCGCCGGCTGCGCCCTGGCCGCCTGCTACACCACGGCGGGCCGTCTGCTGCGCTCGCTGACGCGCAGGGCGCGCCGTACGGACCGCGCGGCGCTGGCCCTGGCCGAGCTGACGGACAGCGGCCCCCTCGCGCAGGGCTTCGCCGCCGCGTTCGGGCGGGTGCGGCTCGGGGGCTTCGGCGTCCCCGCCGTCGCGCTCCTCGGCACGGCGGGGCTGCTCGCCGCGGCGCTGTGGGCCCCGCTGGGCAGCCTCTGGGTCTGCGTGGCCGCGCTCGGCTACGCGCTCCTGGCCGGGCTCGCCGTCGCGCGCCCCCTCAAGGGCACGCTCGACTGGCTCGCGCCGCCCCTCTTCCGTATCGCGGAATACACCACGATCCTTGTCATCGCCGCCCGCTCGGGGGTGAACGGCGCCTTGCCCGCGGCTTTCGGGCTGGTGGCGGCCGTCGCCTACCATCACTACGACACGGTCTACCGCATCCGCGGTGGCACCGGCGCCCCGCCGCAGTGGCTGGTGCGGTCGATCGGGGGGCACGAGGGACGGACCCTGCTGGTCACGTTCGCCGCCGCCCTCTGGCTGGGCGGTCTCGCGCACTCCGACCGCAGCTTCACCATCGCGCTGACCGCGTTCGCCGTGGTCATCGCGGTCGCGGTGCTCATCGAGAGCATCCGTTTCTGGGTGTCCTCATCCGCACCCGCCGTACACGACGAAACAGGAGAACCCGCATGATCGGCCTCGTGCTGGCCGCCGGCGCCGGACGGCGTCTGCGTCCCTACACCGACACCCTCCCCAAGGCCCTGGTGCCGGTGGGCCCGGAGCTGGAGGGCGAGGAGCCCAAGAGCGTCCTCGACTACACCCTCGCCAACTTCGCCGAGGTCGGCCTGACCGACGTCGCCGTCGTCGTCGGGTACCGCAAGGAGGCCGTCTACGAGCGCAAGGAAGCGCTGGAGCAGAAGTACGGCGTCAAGCTCACCCTCATCGACAACGACAAGGCCGAGGAGTGGAACAACGCCTACTCCCTCTGGTGTGCCCGCGAGGTCATCAAGCAGGGTGCCCTGCTCGCCAACGGTGACACCGTGCACCCCGTCTCCGTGGAGAAGACCCTCCTGGACGCGCGCGGCAACGGCCAGAAGATCATCCTCGCCCTCGACACGGTCAAGGACCTCGCCGACGAGGAGATGAAGGTCGTCGTGGACCCCGAGAAGGGCGTCCAGCGCATCACCAAGAAGATGGACCCGGCCGAGGCGTCCGGCGAGTACATCGGCCTCACCCTCATCGAGCCCGAGGCCGCCGAGGAGCTGGCCGACGCGCTGAAGGCCGTCTTCGAGCGGGACCCGCAGGAGTTCTACGAGAACGGCTACCAGGAGCTGGTCAACCGCGGCTTCAAGATCGACACCGCGCCGATCGGCGACGTCGACTGGGTCGAGATCGACAACCACGACGACCTCGCCAAGGGCAGGGAGATCACGTGCCGGTACTGACCCGCCTCATCCCGTCCCCGGTCGTCGTCGACATCAGCCGCGGCGCCCTGGACGACCTGGCGGGCCTGTTGGCCGATCAGCGGATCTCCTCCAACGGCAAGCTCGCCTTCGCCATCAGCGGCGGCTCAGGCGCCGCCCTGCGCGAGCGGTTCGCGCCCGAGCTGCCCAACGCCGACTGGTACGAGGTCGGCGGCGGCACCATCGACGACGCGATCAAGCTCGCCGACGCGATGAAGACCGGGCGCTACGACGCGGTCGTGGGCCTCGGCGGCGGCAAGATCATCGACTGTGCGAAGTTCGCAGCGGCGCGCATCGGCCTCCCGCTGGTCGCCGTCGCCACGAACCTCTCGCACGACGGTCTCTGCTCGCCCGTCGCGACGCTCGACAACGACGCGGGCCGCGGTTCCTACGGCGTGCCCAACCCGATAGCGGTCGTCATCGACCTCGACGTCATCCGCGAGGCCCCGGTCCGCTTCGTGCGCTCCGGCATCGGCGACGCCATCTCCAACATCTCGGCCGTCCGGGACTGGGAGCTGGCACACGAGACGCGCGGCGAGGACATCGACGGCCTGGCAGCCGCCATGGCCAGGCAGGCGGGCGAGGCCGTGCTGCGGCACCCCGGAGGCGTCGGCGACGACGCCTTCCTCCAGGTGCTCGCCGAGGGCCTGGTGCTCACGGGCATCTCGATGTCGGTCGCCGGGGACAGCCGCCCGGCCTCCGGCGCCTGCCACGAGATCAACCACGCCTTCGACCTCCTCTACCCGAAGCGCGCGGCGAGCCACGGCGAGCAGTGCGGCATGGGCGCCGCGTTCGCCACGTTCCTGCGCGGGGACAAGGAGACGGCGCATCTGATGGTGGAGGTGCTGCGGCGCCACGGCCTGCCCGTCCTGCCCGCCGAAATCGGCTTCTCCGTCGAGGAGTTCGTGAAGGTCGTCGAGTACGCGCCGCAGACCCGGCCAGGGCGCTACACGATCCTGGAACACCTCGACCTGTCCACCGACCAGATCAGGGACGCGTACGCGGACTATGCAGAAGCCATCGGTAGCTGAGCTGCGGCCGGTCGTTCACCCCGCCGGGGTGAAGGACCGACGCAGCGGCGAGCACTGGGCGGGCCGGCTCTACATGCGGGAGATCTCCCTGCGTGTGGACCGGCACCTGGTGAACACCAGGGTCACGCCCAATCAGCTCACGTACGTGATGACCGTCGCAGGCGTGCTCTCGGGACCGGCGCTGCTGGTCCCGGGGATCGGCGGCGCGGTCCTCGGCTGGCTGATGGTCCAGCTCTATCTGCTGCTCGACTGCGTCGACGGCGAGGTGGCCCGCTGGAAGAAGCAGTTCTCGATGGGCGGCGTCTACCTGGACCGCGTCGGCGCCTACCTGTGCGACGCCGCGCTGCTCGTCGGCTTCGGCCTGCGCGCCGCCGATGTGTGGGGCGACGGCAGGATCGACTGGCTGTGGGCGTTCCTCGGGACGCTCGCCGCGCTCGGCGCCATCATGATCAAGGCGGAGTCCGACCTCGTCGGCGTCGCCCGTCACCAGAGCGGGCTGCCGCCGGTGAAGGAGGAGGCGTCGGAGCTGCGCTCGTCCGGCATGGCGCTGGCACGCAAGGCCGCGGCGGCGCTGAAGTTCCACCGGCTGGTCCTGGGCATCGAGGCGTCCTTCCTGATCGTCGCGCTGGCGGTCGCCGACACGGTGCGGGGCGACCTGTTCTTCTCGCGCCTCGGCGTCGCCGTCCTCGCGGGCATCGCCGTCCTCCAGACGCTGCTGCATCTGGTGTCCATCCTCGCCTCCAGCAGGCTCAAGTGACGGAGGGAGAGCGGCCGATGAAGCTGGGAGCCGTCATCCTCACCATGGGCAACCGCCCCGAGGAGCTGCGCGCCCTGCTCGACTCCGTCGCCAAGCAGGAGGGCGACCCGGTCGAGGTTGTCGTGGTGGGTAACGGCGCGCCGCTGCCGGAGTTGCCCGAAGGTGTACGGACGGTCGAGCTTCCGGAAAATCTCGGCATCCCCGGTGGCCGCAATGTCGGGATCGAGCAGTTCGGCCCCTCGGGCGCCGAGGTGGACGCGCTGCTCTTCCTCGACGACGACGGGCTGCTGCCGAACGGCGACACCGCGGCGCTCGTGCGGGAGGCGTTCGCCGCCAACCCGAAGCTGGGCATCATCAGCTTCCGCATCGCCGACCCCGACACGGGGGAGACCCAGCGGCGCCACGTGCCCCGGCTGCGGGCCGCTGACCCGATGCGCTCCTCCCGTGTCACCACCTTCCTCGGCGGCGCGAACGCGGTGCGCACGAGGGTGTTCGCCGAGGTCGGCGGCCTGCCCGACGACTTCTTCTACGCCCACGAGGAGACCGACCTCGCCTGGCGCGCGCTCGACGCGGGCTGGGCGATCGACTACCGCGCGGACATGGTGCTGTACCACCCCACCACCGCGCCGAGCCGGCACGCGGTCTACCACCGCATGGTCGCCCGCAACCGCGTCTGGCTCGCCCGCCGCAACCTCCCGGCCCCCCTCGTCCCCGTCTACCTCGGCGTCTGGCTGCTGCTGACGCTGGCGAGGCGGCCCTCGCGCCCCGCGCTGCGGGCATGGCTGGGCGGCTTCAAGGAGGGCTGGACCTCGGCCTGCGGTCCTCGCAGGCCGATGCGGTGGCGTACGGTATGGCGGCTGACCCGACTGGGCCGCCCTCCCGTGATCTGACAAGCTCGACCCTGAGAGCATCAGTCCCCAGGTACACCTGCGCAGTGTGAGGACGAAAGTTTCCAACGTGACCGAGACAACGCACGGCGGTGCGGTCGGCGTGACGCCTCCGCCATCACCGGACGACCGTCTGTCCCAGGCCGAACTCGCGGCCAAGTACGGCCTGACGGTGAGCGGGGCGCGACCCTCGCTGCCCGCCTATGTACGCCAGCTCTGGGCGCGGCGGCATTTCATCCTCGCCTTCTCCCGGGCCAAGCTGACGGCCCAGTACAGCCAGGCGAAGCTCGGCCAGCTCTGGCAGGTGGCCACGCCCCTGCTGAACGCCGCGGTCTACTACTTCATCTTCGGCGTCCTGCTGGGCGGCCGTGACGGTACACCCGGCGGCAAGGAGAACTACGTCCCCTTCCTGGTGACGGGCGTCTTCGTCTTCACCTTCACCCAGACCTCCGTGCTCAACGGCGTCCGGGCGATCTCGGGGAACCTCGGCCTGGTGCGGGCGCTGCACTTCCCGCGCGCCTCGCTGCCGATCTCCATCTCGCTCCAGCAGCTCCAGCAGCTCCTGTACTCGATGATCGTGCTGGTCGTCATCCTCTTCGGCTTCGGCCAGCTCCCCCAGTGGTCCTGGCTGCTGGTGCTCCCCGCGCTCGCCTGCCAGTTCCTCTTCAACACGGGCATGGCCCTGATCATGGCCAGGATGGGCAGCAAGACGCCCGACCTGGCGCAGCTCATGCCGTTCGTGATGCGGACGTGGATGTACGCCTCCGGCGTGATGTTCCCGCTGGAGCACATGCTGAAGGAGCGCGCCGGCGCCTCGCCGTGGCTCGTCGACATCCTCCAGGCCAACCCCGCCGCGGTCTACATGGACCTGATGCGGTTCGCCTTCATCGACGGCTACACCAGCGCCGACCTCCCGCCGCACGTGTGGGCGCTGGCCCTGGGCTGGGGGCTGCTCGTGGGCATCGGCGGATTTGTATTCTTCTGGAAGGCGGAGGAGCGTTATGGCCGTGGCTGAGCAAACGGAGAAGGCCGGGCAGAGCGCCGTCGAGCAGGCCCCGCAGGACCGGGCGCCGCAGGAGCCGTGGGTCCCGACCGTCATCGCCGAGGATCTGCACATCGTCTACCGCGTCTACGGCGGCGCCAAGGGCAGGGGCAGCGCCACCGCGGCCCTCAACCGCATCGTCCGGCGCAAGCCGGGCGGCGGCGGCATCCGCGAGGTGCACGCGGTCAAGGGCGTCAGCTTCACGGCGTACAGAGGTCAGGCGATCGGCCTCATCGGCACCAACGGATCCGGCAAGTCCACGCTGCTGCGTGCCATCGCCGGGCTGCTGCCCGCCGAGTCCGGGCACGTCTACAGCCACGGGCAGCCCTCGCTGCTGGGCGTGAACGCGGCCCTCATGAACGACCTCACCGGCGAGCGCAACGTCGTGCTCGGCGGCCTCGCGATGGGCATGACCCGCGAGGAGATCGACGAGCGGGCCGAGAAGATCATCGAGTTCTCCGGCATCAACGAGAAGGGCGACTTCAGCACCCTTCCGATGCGCACGTACTCCTCTGGCATGGCGGCGCGGCTGCGCTTCTCCATCGCCGCGGCCAAGGACCACGACGTGCTCATGATCGACGAGGCGCTGGCGACGGGCGACAAGAAGTTCCAGAAGCGCTCCGAGGCCCGCATTCGCGAGCTGCGCAAGGAGGCGGGCACCGTCTTCCTCGTCAGCCACAACAACAAGTCGATCCGCGACACCTGCGAGCGGGTCCTGTGGCTGGAGCGCGGCGAGCTGAAGATGGACGGCCCGACGGAGGAAGTCCTCAAGGAGTACGAGAAGTTCACGGGCAAGTAGGCAAGCAGGCGGGGGCGCCGTCCGAGGCGCCCCCTTCCCTCGTTTCCCACGTCACGCACACAGCGGCCGATCCGGACCCCCGTCCAGGATCGGCCGCCGTGCGTGGTGCGGGGCCCGCTCAGACCCCGGCGGGGGTGCGCTCCCTCTCCGCGTCCCTGGGGTCTCGCCCGTCGGCCTCGTTCCCGGCAGGCACTGACTCGTCCAGGCCGACGCGCGCGTGCAGCCGCCGCAGCGCCTTCGGCGCGTACCAGGCGGAGCGCCCCAGCAGCCGCATCGCGGCGGGCACCAGCACACCGCGCACCGCGACCGCGTCGATGAGGATGGCCAGGCCGCTGCCGAGCCCGAACATCTGGAGGAAGCTGACGCCGCTGGTGGCGAAGGCGAAGAAGCTGACGGCCAGCAGACCCGCCGCCATGGTCACGATCCGCCCGGTGCGCGAGAGCCCGTGGACGACGGCGGTGCGGTTGTCGGCGCCCGACTCGTGCAGCTCCTTGATGCGGCTGGTCACGAAGACCTCGTAGTCCATGGACAGGCCGAAGACGATGCAGAACATCAGCACCGTCATCGAGGTGTCCATCGGCATCGGCGTGAAGCCCAGCACGGACGAGAGATGGCCGTCCTGGAAGATCCAGACCATGGCCCCGATGGCGGCGGTCAGGCTCACCGTGTTCAGCGCGAGGGCCCGCAGCGGCTGCACGACGCTGCCGGTGAAGAGGAAGAGCAGCGCGAACGTGGTGACGACGACCATGCCGACCGCGAGCGGCAGCCGGTCGCCGATCGAGCGCTTGGAGTCGACGAGCTGCGCGTCCGTGCCGCCGACGAGCGCCTCGGTGCCGCCGGGCGCCGGGACGTCGCGCACGGTCCCGACCAGGTCCTGCGCCGCGCCTGACTTGGGCTCAAGACCTGTGGTGACGGTCAGGAGCTGTGCGTCCTCGCGCCCGAGCGCGGCCTCCGCTGGCCCGGGGCGCGCGGCGCGCCCGTCGGTGTACGTGCCGGTGGCGGCCTGGACGCGGGTGACGCCGTCGAGCCGGGAGAGCCGCTCGGCGTACGCGGCCAGCGGACCCTTCGCGACCGGGCCCGTGGTGACGACGCGGACCGCGTCCGTGTCGCTAACGGCGAAGTCCTCGCGCAGCGCCGTCGACACCTGGCGGCTCTCGGCTGCCTCGGGCAGCACCCGCTCGTCGGGGGTGCCGAAGGACGCGCCCAGCAGCGGGCTCGCGGCGAGCAGCAGCACGGCCAGTACGGGCAGCGCGGTGAGCGCGGGGCGCCGCATGACGGTGCGCGCGAGGCGGCCCCACAGCGGCGCTTCGGGCTTGCGGACGGCGTCGGCCCACGGGAGGCGGCCCGCGTTGACGCGGTGCCCCAGCACGGCGAGCAGTGCGGGGACGACGACGAGCGCGGCGACGGCGGCGATGGCCACGACGCCGATCCCGGCGTAGGCGAAGGAGCGCAGGAAGAACTGCGGGAAGAGCAGCAGCGCGGCGAGCGCGGCGACCACGGTGGCTGCCGAGAAGGCGATGGTGCGGCCCGCCGTGCGCACCGTCGTGCGCAGCGCGTCGGGCACCTCGTCGCCCTCGGACAGGCGCTCGCGGAACCGGCTCACCAGCAGCAGCCCGTAGTCGATGCCGAGCCCGAGGCCGAGCGCGGTGGTGAGGTTGACGGCGAAGACGGAGACGTCGGTGACGCTGCCCAGCAGGTACAGCTCGGCGAAGGTGCCGAGGATCGCGATCAGTCCGATGGCCAGCGGCAGCAGCGCTGCGACGAAGCTGCCGAAGGCGATGACGAGCAGGATCAGGGTGACGGGCACGGCGATGGCCTCGGCGACGGCGAGGTCGCCGGAGACCTGCTGGGTGACGTCGTTGTTGAGCGCGGCGGGCCCGCCTGCCCGGACGGTGAGGGCGCCCCTGTCGCCCGCCCACTTCCGGGTGACGTCCTCGGCGTGCTCGCTGACGGTGGTGCTGTCGCCCTTCACATGGGCCAGCACCAGGGCCTGGGTGCCGTCCTTGGAGGTGAGCGCGGCGCCGCCCCTGTCCCAGTACGAGGAGACACGGGTGACCTGGGCCTCGCCCTTGAGCCCCGAGGTCAGCTCGCGGCCGGCGCGCTCGGCGGCGGGGGAGCGGAGGCCGCCTTCGTCGGCGCGTACCAGCAGGACGAGGTTGTGGTCGCCGCCGAACTTCTCGTCGATCAGCGTCTGGGCGCGGCTCGACGGCGCGTCCGGGTCTTCGAAGCCGCCGCCCTGGAGCTTGCCGAAGGCGCCGAAGCCCACGGCGCCCATGACGGCCACGGCGAGAAGGGTGAGCAGCAGCAGGGCCCGTGCCCTGCGCAAGGTCAGCTCTGCGATACGTCGGAGCACGGTGGTTTCCCCCTGGGTCTGCGCACGGCGAGAAGACACGGCGAAGGTGCGCGGCGCCGCGATGTTTACGGTGTCAACATGGACTGTCGCAGGGGATGTTAATGCTGTCAACATCGGGCAGGATGGAGGCATGCAGGCGAAGACCAGTGCGACCCCCGGGCCCGGCGACGACGAGGGCTCCGGCTCCGCTTCCACCACTTCCGCCAGGGGCGCCGGGTCGGCGCAGGCGGGTGCGGCGGGCAAGGCGGGCTACCACCACGGCGACCTGCGCAACGCGCTGACCGAAGCCGCCACGGCACTCGCCCGCGAGGGCGGCCCCGAGGCCGTGGTGCTGCGTGCCGCCGCGCGCCGCGTGGGCGTCTCGCCCACGGCCGCCTACCGGCACTTCGCCGGGCAGGCCGAGCTGCTCCACGCGGTCAAGGAGCGCGGGCAGTGGCGGCTGGCCGAGTTCATGGCGCAGTCCATGGGCGAGCCGGAGGGTGGGGGCGGGGGTCGAGACGAGGGCGAGGGCGCCTCCGGCGCTCCCGATCCCGCCGAGGTCGTGCGGCGCGTGCGCGTCATGGGGCACGGCTATGTCGCCTTCGCACGCGCGGAGCCCGGCCTCTTCCGCGCGGCCTTCTGTCATGAGCCGTTGACCGGGGAGTCGGGCCCGACGGCCACCGGGCTCCCGGACTTCGCCTCGGGTGAGGGGTGGGAGTTCAGCTCCTTCGGGCTGCTGGTGCAGGCCATGGACGACCTGGTGGCGTGCGGCCTGATGCCCGCGGACCGCAGGCCCGGTGCCGAGATCACGGCCTGGGGGATGACGCACGGTCTGGCCATGCTCTTCCTCGACGGTCCGCTCTCCGGGCTGGCACCCGAACAGATCGACGGGGTGGTCGAACACGCCCTCTCCGTGACCATTGCCGGGCTTACCGCACCTTGACCTGTTCTCAACTCTCCCGGCTCGTACAGACGATTGATGTACGGCGTAAGCTGTGCGAGTGCTGAATCACGTCATGTCGCGTCAAGATGCCTGTGTCATGCCTTGTCATTGATCATTTCGCAAGACCGATTCGCGCGGCGTGTCCGAAAAGGGATGTTCTGTGTCGGCAGTGTAGAAACGGAGATGTGACGGCAATGGCTACGGGCAGTACGCGGTGACCGCGGATGCCGACGCGCAGACGCGCGCCGTACTCGCCAAGGCCGCGCGCGAGAACTTCCCCGTCGCCCCGTGGTTCCTGCCGCGCGAGTGGCGCGACGATCTGATGGCCGTCTACGGCTTCGCGCGCCTCGTCGACGACATCGGCGACGGCGACCTCGCCCCCGGCGGCCACGACGCGGCGCTCCTCGGGGTCGCCCCCGGGCAGGCGGGGGACCGGCTCGCGATGCTCGACGCCTTCGAGGCAGACCTGCGCCGCGTCTTCGGACACACCGGCGCGACGGCCCCCTCCGCCGCACCCGTCGGCGCCCCCGCGCCCCCCGGACCCGCACCGGGGCCCGCGCCCGCGCCCGGCGCCGCCGTCGCCCCGCCCGGCCACCCCCTCCTGCGTGCCCTGGTCCCCACCGTGCGCCGCCACGGCCTCACCCCCGAGCCGTTCCTCGGGCTGATCGAGGCCAACCGCCAGGACCAGAAGGTCCGCCGTTACGCGACGTACGACGAACTGCTGGCCTACTGCGAGCTGTCGGCGAACCCCGTCGGGCGGCTCGTTCTGGCCATCACCGGCACCGCCACACCCGAGCGCGTGCGGCACTCCGACGCCGTCTGCACAGCCCTCCAGGTCGTCGAACACCTCCAGGACGTCGCCGAGGACCTCGGCCGTGACCGGATCTATCTCCCCGCCGAGGACATGGACCGCTTCGGCGTGACCGAGAAGGACCTCGCGGCGCCGAGCGCGGGCGCCGCCGTGCGCACGCTCGTGGCCTTCGAGGCCGAGCGCGCCGAGCGGCTGCTGGAGCGGGGCGTTCCGCTGACGCACAGCGTGCGCGGCAGGCTCCGCCTCCTGCTCGCGGGGTTCACCGGTGGCGGCCGCGCGGTCGTACGGGCCCTGCGCGAAGCGCGCTACGACGTGCTGGCCTGCCCTCCCCGGCCCACCAAGCGCGGCCTCCTCCTCGAAGTGGTCGCGACACTGCGAAGAGAGGGGTGACCCGACCGTGGACAGAGCCCGGCCGGCAGCGAAGCTGCCCCCTGCCGTGGCGGCGGCCTACAGCTACTGCGAAGCCGTCACCGGAGCGCAGGCCCGCAACTTCGCCTACGGCATCCGGCTGCTGCCGACCGGCAAGCGCCAGGCGATGTCCGCGCTCTACGCCTTCTCCCGGCGCGTCGACGACATCGGCGACGGCGCCCTGGACGCGGCGGCGAAGAAGTCCCGGCTGGAGGAGACCAGGGGGCTCCTCGCCCGGATCGCCGAGTGCCGCGTCGACGAGGACGACACCGACCCCGTCGCCGTCGCGCTCAGCGACGCCGCGCGCCGGTACCCGCTGCCGCTCGGCGGGCTCGACGAACTGATCGACGGCGTGCTGATGGATGTGCGCGGCGCCGAGTACGAGACCTGGGACGATCTCAGGGCCTACTGCCGCTGCGTCGCGGGGGCGATCGGTCGGCTGTCGTTGGGGGTGTTCGGTACTGCACCAGGCGCACGCAACACGGCGCACGCCCCGGAGTACGCCGACACACTCGGCCTTGCGCTCCAACTCACCAATATTCTCCGCGATGTGCGGGAAGACGCTGACAACGGACGTACGTACCTGCCCCGGGAGGATCTTGAGAAATTCGGCTGCGCGGCGGGATTCCACACCGACACCCCGCCGCCCGGAGCGGATTTCGCGGGACTGGTGCACTTCGAAGTCCGGCGCGCACGCGCCCTGTTCACCGAGGGGTACAAGCTGCTGCCCATGCTCGACCGCCGCTCAGGCGCCTGCGTCGCGGCCATGGCGGGGATCTACCACCGCCTCCTCGACCGCATCGCCGCCGACCCCCACGCCATCCTGCGGGAGCGGGTCTCGCTGCCCGGAAGGGAGAAGGCGTACGTCGCTGTCCGCGGCCTCTCGGGCCTCGACGCCCGGCAGGCCGCCAGGAGGAGCGTGAGCACATGAACCGCCCAGAGCCCGGGGCCGGTCCCCCCGGCAGTGGTCCCGGCAGCGGCGGACGGCGCCGGGCCGTCGTCATCGGCGGCGGCATCGCGGGCACCACGGCGGCCCTGCGGCTCGCCGACGCGGGGGTCGAGGTCACCCTCGTCGAGACCCGCAGACGGCTGGGCGGGCTCGCCTTCTCGTTCCGGCGCAACACGCCCGAGGGCACCCTGACCATCGACAACGGACAGCATGTGCACCTGCGCTGCTGCACCGCCTACACCTGGTTCCTCGACCGCGTCGGCGGCGCGGACCTGGCCCCCGTGCAGCGCCGGATGGACGTCCCCGTACTCGACGTCGCACCGGAGCGCCCACGGCTCGGCAGGCTCCGGCGCACCGCGCTGCCCGTCCCGCTCCACCTCGCCGCGAGCCTCGCCTCCTACCCGCACCTCTCGCTGGCCGAGCGCGCCGCCGTCGGGCGCGCCGCACTCGCGCTCAAGGGGCTCGATCCGGCCGACCCGGCGCTCGACGGCATCGACTTCGCCACCTGGCTGCACCGGCACGGCCAGTCCGAGCGGGCCATCGAGGCGCTGTGGGACCTGGTGGGCACCGCCACCCTCAACGCCCGCGCCCCGTACGCCTCCATGGGCCTCGCCGCCATGGTCTTCAAGACCGGGCTGCTCTCAGAGCCGGGCGCCGCCGACATCGGCGTCTCGCGCGTGCCGCTCGGCGACATCCACGACACCCTCGCGCGTGCCGCGCTCGACAAGGCGGGCGTGCGCGTCCTCCTCCAGAGCCGCGCCCGCTCCCTCGTGCCGGCGCCAGGGCCGGTCGGGGGCTGGCGGGTCGGCGTCGAGAGCGGCGGCGGGCCCGTCGAGGAGCACGAGGCGGACGGCGTCGTCCTGGCCGTACCGCAGACCGAGGCGCACGGGCTGCTGCCCGAGGGCGCGCTCGTGAACCCCGGCAGCCTGCTGGAGATCGGCACGGCGCCGATCCTCAACGTCCACGTCATCTACGACCGTAAGGTGCTGCGGCGGCCCTTCTTCGCCGCCCTCGGCAGCCCCGTCCAGTGGGTCTTCGACCGCACCGCTCCCTCCGGCCTCACGAGCGGCCAGTACCTTGCCCTGTCACAGTCGGCGGCCGGTGACGAGATCGACCGGCCCGTGGCAGTCTTGCGCGAGCGCTATCTCCCCGAACTGGAGAGGCTCCTGCCCGCGGCACGAGGTGCGACGGTGCGGGACTTCTTCGTCACCCGCGAACGCACCGCCACCTTCGCACCGTCCCCCGGAGTGGGACGGCTGCGCCCTGGGGCCCGCACGGGGGTGCCCGGTGTCTTCCTCGCGGGCGCGTGGACCGATACTGGCTGGCCGGCAACTATGGAGAGCGCTGTACGCAGTGGGGCGACCGCCGCCAGGGAAGCCCTCACGGCCTTGGGCAGACCGCACGACGACGACCCGGTGCCCGGCACGGAAGGAAGGGCGGTGGCATGACCATCGACAGCCCCATCGAGGCAGCGAGCAGCACGGCCAGCACAGCGGGCAAGGCGAGCACGGCCAGCACAGAACGTGAGGGAGAACCTGTGACCACGGCGAACGAGCGCACCGTCGTCGACAACGCGAGCGTGAAGGCGCTGCTGGAGCGCGGGCGCACGCTCGCGACGCCGGTGCTGCGCGCCGCCGTCGACCGGCTGGCCAAGCCGATGGACACCGTCGCGGCCTACCACTTCGGCTGGATCGACGCCGCGGGCCGCCCCTCCGAGGGCGACGGCGGCAAGGCCGTACGCCCCGCGCTGGCGCTGCTCTCCGCCGAGGCCGCGGGCGCTTCCCCGGAGACGGGGCTGCCGGGCGCCGTCGCCGTCGAGCTGGTGCACAACTTCTCGCTGCTGCACGACGATCTGATGGACGGTGACGAACAGCGCCGCCACCGCGACACCGTCTGGAAGGTCCACGGCCCCGCGCAGGCCATCCTCGTCGGGGACGCGCTCTTCGCGCTGGCCAACGAGATACTGCTGGAGCTGGGCACGGCGGAGGCGGGCCGCGCCACCCGCCGTCTCACCACCGCCACCCGCAAGCTCATCGACGGGCAGGCCCAGGACATCTCCTACGAGCACCGCGAGCGGGTCACCGTCGAGGAGTGCCTGGAGATGGAGGGCAACAAGACGGGTGCCCTGCTCGCCTGCGCCGTCTCCATCGGCGCGGTGCTCGGCGGCGCCGACGACCGTACGGCCGACGCGCTGGAGTCCTACGGCTACCACCTGGGCCTCGCCTTCCAGGCCGTCGACGACCTGCTCGGCATCTGGGGCGACCCGGACGCCACGGGCAAGCAGACCTGGAGCGATCTGCGGCAGCGCAAGAAGTCCCTGCCCGTCGTCGCCGCGCTCGCCGCGGAGGGCCCCGCCTCCCGGCGGCTGGCCGAGCTGATGACGGCCGACGCGAAGAAGAGCCAGGCGGAGTTCGAGGACTTCGACGAGGCGGAGTTCGCCGCGCGTGCCGCGCTCATCGAGCAGGCGGGCGGGCGCGAGTGGACGTCCCAGGAAGCACAGCGGCAGCACACCACCGCCATCGCCGCGCTGAACACCGTGGACATGCCGGGGCACGTGCGCGACCAGCTCGTGGCGCTGGCGGACTTCGTGGTCGTACGACAGCGGTAGGACCCCGTCGCGCAAACGGCCCACAAGTGGCTGGCCCGACCGTGAAGCAGGGGGCAAACTCGCTAACTTCGGACACATCGGAAGGGGAAGCGATGACAGCCACCACAGACGGCAGCACCGGGTCCGTGGGCCCACGCGCGCTCTCCGCCACGAAGCACCCGGGGGAGGGGCAGAGTCCGGACGCCGCGGACCCGGACGGCCCCGAAGCCCTCGCGGCGCGCGTCACGGCGCGCGCCGTCGAGCATCTGCTGGCCCGTCAGGACGAGGCGGGCTGGTGGAAGGGCGATCTGGAGACCAACGTCACCATGGACGCCGAGGACCTGCTGCTGCGCGAGTTCCTCGGCATCCGCGACGAGGCCACCACCGAGGCCGCGGCCCGCTTCGTCCGCGCGCAGCAGCGCGAGGACGGCACCTGGGCCACCTTCCACGGCGGTCCTGGCGACCTCTCGACCACCATCGAGGCGTACGTCGCGCTCCGGCTCGCCGGGGACGCGCCCGGCGAGCCGCACATGGAGCGCGCCTCGCGGTGGGTCAGAGAGCGGGGCGGGGTCGCCGCGAGCCGCGTCTTCACCCGCATCTGGCTGGCGCTCTTCGGCTGGTGGCGCTGGGAGGACCTGCCGGAGCTGCCGCCCGAGCTGATCTACCTCCCCAAGTGGTTCCCGCTCAACATCTACGACTTCGGCTGCTGGGCCCGCCAGACCATCGTCCCGCTGACCGTCGTCTCGGCGAAGCGCCCCGTGCGCGCCGCGCCCTTCGCCCTGGACGAGCTGCACCGCGATCCCGCGCGGCCGGGCCCGGCGCGACCCATGGCCCCCGTCACGAGCTGGGACGGGGTCTTCCAGCGGCTGGACCGCGCGCTGCACGCCTACCGCAAGGTCGGCTCCCGCAGGCTGCGGCGCGCCGCGCTGCGGGACGCGTCGCGCTGGATCATCGAGCGGCAGGAGAACGACGGCTGCTGGGGCGGCATCCAGCCCCCCGCCGTCTACTCGCTGATCGCGCTGCGCCTCCTCGGCTACGACCTCGACCACCCCGTCATGCGCGCCGGACTGGAGTCCCTGGACCGCTTCGCCGTCTGGAAGGACGACGGCAGCCGCATGGTCGAGGCGTGCCAGTCCCCGGTCTGGGACACCTGCCTGGCCACCATCGCGCTCGCCGACGCCGGGCTGCCCCGCGACCACCCCGCGCTGGTCAAGGCCGCCGACTGGATGCTGGGCGAGGAGATCGTACGGGCCGGGGACTGGGCCGTGCGCAGACCCCAACTCCCGCCCGGCGGCTGGGCGTTCGAGTTCCACAACGACAACTACCCCGACATCGACGACACCGCCGAGGTCGCCCTCGCGCTGCGCCGCGTGCGCCATCAGGACCCGGTACGGCTCGACGGCGCCGTCGAGCGGGCCGTGCGCTGGACCTTCGGCATGCAGTCGCGCGACGGCTCCTGGGCCGCCTTCGACGTCGACAACACCAGCCCCTTCCCCAACCGCCTCCCCTTCTGCGACTTCGGCGAGGTCATCGACCCGCCGTCCGCCGACGTCACCGCGCACGTGGTGGAGATGCTCGCGGCCGAGGGCAGGCAGCACGACCCGCGCTGCCGCAAGGCCATCGCCTGGCTCCTCGCCGCGCAGGAGGCCGACGGCTCCTGGTTCGGCCGCTGGGGCACCAACTACCTCTACGGCACCGGCTCGGTCGTCCCCGCGCTCGCCGCCGCCGGGCTGCCCGCCTCGCACCCCGCGATCCGGCGCGCCGTGGCCTGGCTGGAGAGCGTGCAGAACGAGGACGGCGGCTGGGGCGAGGACCAGCGCTCCTACCGCGAGGCCGACTGGGCGGGACGCGGCGCGTCCACCGCTTCGCAGACCGCCTGGGCGCTGCTCGCACTGCTCGCGGCCGGTGAGCGGGAGTCGCCCGCCGTCGGACGCGCGATCGGCTGGCTCGCGCGGACGCAGTGCGAGGACGGCTCCTGGGACGAGCCCTACTTCACGGGGACGGGCTTCCCCTGGGACTTCTCGATCAACTACCACCTGTACCGGATGGTCTTCCCCGTCACCGCGCTGGGCCGCTATCTGCACGGCGACGGACTCGTACCCCGGGAATCCTGATGGGCGCGGCGCGGGGTCCGGTTCCGGAGGGCGCGCCGGACGTGCGGGGCGCCCCCGGGGCCTCCGGCACCCCGGGGGCCGCTTCGCCGGATCCGCTGCTGGTCGCCTGCGCGCTGGGCATCGAGCGGCTCGCGCTGCGCGGTGCCGCGCAGCGCGCGGGCGCCGCCGTCACCCTCCTGCGGACGGGGATGGGCCCGCAGGCCGCGGGCGCCGCCGTGGCCGCCGCGCTGCGCGGCGAGCCGGTGCCGGGCCGTACCGCCGTCGTGGCCACCGGCTTCTGCGCCGGGCTCGTGCCCGGCATGCACCCCGGCGACCTGGTCGTGGCCGACGGCACCCTGGACGCCCCGGACACCTCTGAGGGCCCGGACTCCGCGGGCAGCACCGCGTGCACGGGCACGGCCGCGCTCGCCGCAGCCCTGGAGGGCCTCGGGGCGGTGCACACGGGCCTGCTCGCGGGTTCGGGCCACGTGGTGCGCGGCGCGGCGCGCGAAGAGCTGAGGGCCGCCACGGGGGCCGTCGCCGTGGACATGGAGTCGGCCGCCACGCTGGCCGCCGCTTCCGCCGCTTCCGCCGCTTCCGCCGTACAGGCCGGGCCCGGCGGGCCGGGCGCTCCGGGCAGGGGCAGGCCGGGTGGTCCCGCCGCTTCCCGGGCCTCCCCGGCCTCCTCCGCGCCCGCTGAGCACATCGCGCCCGTCGCTCCCGCACCCGCCGGGGCGCGTCCGCTTGCCGCCGTACGGGTGGTGGTGGACGCCCCCGGCCATGAGCTTGTCCGGATTGGGACACTGCGAGGTGGAATATCGGCATTCCGTGTTCTTCACGGTGTCCTGCCCGCGTTCCTCGAATGGCACCGATCCTTGCTGCTCCCCTGGAGGTGAGCGAGAAATGGCCATGCCCCTCCGCCAGACCGTGCGTATCGGCACCTATCTCTTCCAGCAGAAGCTCCGCCGCCGTGAGAAGTTCCCCCTGATCGTCGAGCTGGAACCGCTGTACGCCTGCAACCTCAAGTGCGAGGGCTGCGGCAAGATCCAGCACCCGGCCGGGGTGCTCAAGCAGCGCATGCCCGTCGCGCAGGCCGTCGGCGCCGTGCTGGAGTCCGGTGCCCCGATGGTCTCCATCGCGGGCGGCGAACCGCTGATGCACCCGCAGATCGGCGAGATCGTCCGGCAGCTCGTGGCGAGGAAGAAGTTCGTCTTCCTGTGCACCAACGCGATGCTGATGCGCAAGAAGATGGACGAGTTCACCCCGTCTCCCTACTTCGCCTTCGCCGTGCACATCGACGGGCTGCGCGAGCGCCACGACGAGTCCGTGGCCAAGGAGGGCGTCTTCGACGAGGCGGTGGAGGCGATGAAGGAGGCAAAGCGGCGCGGCTTCCGCGTCACCACCAACTCCACCTTCTTCAACACCGACACGCCGCAGACCGTCATCGAGGTGCTGAACTACCTCAACGACGACCTCAAGGTCGACGAGATGATGATCTCCCCGGCCTACGCCTACGAGAAGGCGCCGGACCAGGAGCACTTCCTCGGCGTGGAGCAGACCCGCGAGCTGTTCAAGAAAGCGTTCGCGGGCGGGAACCGGGGCCGCTGGCGGCTCAACCACAGCCCGCTCTTCCTCGACTTCCTGGAGGGCAAGGCCGACTTCGCGTGCACGGCCTGGGCCATCCCCAACTACTCCCTCTTCGGCTGGCAGCGCCCCTGCTACCTGATGAGCGACGGCTATGTGCCCACGTACAAGGAGCTGATCGAGGAGACCGACTGGAGCGCGTACGGGCGCGGCAAGGACCCCCGGTGCGCGAACTGCATGGCGCACTGCGGTTATGAGCCGACCGCCGTCCTCGCCACCATGGGCTCCCTCAAGGAGTCGATCCGGGCCGCGAAGGAGACCGTCAGCAGCGCCAAGTAGCCGACAGCCGAACGCGAACAGCCAGAGGCCAGAGGGGGGCCGGACCATGTCCTTGCTGGAGAGCATCAGAGGGCCACGGGATCTCGACGCACTGTCCATCGCCGACCTGGACGAACTCGCGGGTGAGATCCGCGAGTTCCTCGTCCAGGCGGTCTCGCGCACCGGTGGCCACCTGGGGCCGAACCTGGGCGTGGTCGAGCTGACCATCGCCCTGCACCGGGTCTTCGACTCGCCCGCCGACCGCATCCTGTGGGACACCGGGCACCAGTCCTATGTGCACAAGCTGCTGACGGGCAGGCAGGACTTCTCCAAGCTCAAGGGCAAGGGCGGCCTCTCCGGTTACCCCTCGCGCGAGGAGTCGGAGCACGACGTCATCGAGAACAGCCACGCCTCCACCGTGCTGGGCTGGGCCGACGGGCTGGCCAAGGCGGACGGCCTGTGCGGGCGCGAGCGGCACGTGGTGGCGGTGACCGGCGACGGCGCGCTCACGGGCGGCATGGCCTGGGAGGCCCTCAACAACATCGCGGCGGCCGACGACCGCCCCCTCGTCATCGTCGTCAACGACAACGAGCGCTCCTACGCGCCGACCATCGGCGGCCTCGCCGACCACCTGGCGACGCTGCGCACGACCAACGAGTACGAGCGCGTGCTGGCCTGGGGCAAGGACGTGCTCCAGGCCACGCCCCTCGTCGGCAGGCCGCTCTACGAGTCCCTGCACGGAGCGAAGAAGGGCCTCAAGGACGCGGTGGCGCCCCAGGGCATGTTCGAGGACCTGGGGCTCAAGTACGTCGGGCCCGTCGACGGGCACGACATCGCCGCCGTCGAGTCGGCCCTGCGCCGCGCCAAGCGCTTCCGCGGCCCCGTCCTGGTGCACTGCCGCACCGAGAAGGGCCGCGGCTACGAGCCCGCGCTCGCGGACGAGACCGACCGCTTCCACACCGTCGGCCGGATGGACCCCGCCACCTGCGCACCGGTCGGCCCGGCCGCCGGACCCTCCTGGACCTCCGTGTTCGGCGCGGAGATGGTGCGGCTGGGGGCCGAGCGGCCCGATCTCGTCGCCGTCACGGCGGCGATGCTCGACCCGGTGGGGCTGAGCCCGTTCGCCGCCGCGTACCCGGAGCGTGTCCACGACGTGGGCATCGCCGAGCAGCACGCGGCTGTCTCGGCTGCCGGCATGGCGGCGGGCGGGCTGCACCCGGTCGTCGCCGTCTACGCCACCTTCCTGAACCGCGCCTTCGACCAGGTGCTGATGGACGTGGCCCTGCACCGCTGCGGGGTCACCTTCGTCCTCGACCGCGCCGGGATCACCGGGCCCGACGGACCCTCGCACCACGGCATGTGGGACATGTCGTTGCTCCAGGTCGTCCCGGGGCTGCGCATCGCGGCACCCCGCGACGCGGACACGCTGCGCGCCGAACTGCGCGAGGCCGTCGAGGTGGACGACGCGCCGACGGTGGTGCGCTTCCCCAAGGAGACGGTGGGGGAGCCCGTGCCCGCGCTGCGCACGGCCGGCGGCATGGACGTGCTGCGCGAGGTGCCCGAGGGTCAGGGGCACGACGTGCTGCTGGTCTCGGTCGGCGCGCTGGCGCCCGCCTGTCTGGAGGCGGCGGCGCTGCTGGAGGAGCGGGGGCTGGGCGTCACGGTCGTCGACCCGAGGTGGGTCAAGCCCGTGGACGCGACGCTCCCGGAGCTGGCGCGGCACTACCGGGCCGTCGCCGTCGTCGAGGACAACTGCCGTGCGGGGGGCGTCGGTTCGGCCGTGGCGCAGGCGTTGCGCGACGCGGAGGTGCGGGTGCCGGTGTGCGCGCTGGGCATCCCCGCACGTTTCCTGGCCCACGCCAAACGCGGCGAGATCCTGGCCGACATCGGGCTCACCCCCGCCGAGATCGCGGGCAGCGTGGCCACGACGCTGGCCCGCGCGTCGGCGCCGGCGCGCGCGGCCGGGTCCCGTACGAACGCGTCCCGTAATGGCGGAAGCCCACAGGAGAGCGCCAGGAGCGCCAAGGGCACCAGGGGGAGCGCGAGAACGAGCGAGGAGAGCACCGCGTGACCGACTTCGATCTGCCCAGGCTCCTCGCGGAGCGCGCCGACGAGCGCTACGAGCTGCACGCCAGGCACCTGAACCACCAGTTGCCCCGCATGCTGCACACCATCGGCTTCGACAAGACCTACACGCGTGCCGAGGGCGCCTACTTCTACGACGCCGAAGGCCGCGACTACCTCGACATGCTCGCGGGCTTCGGCGTCATGGGCCTGGGCCGCCACCACCCCGTCGTACGGCAGGCACTCCACGACGTGCTCGACGCCTCGCTCGCCGACCTCACCCGTTTCGACTGCCCGCCCCTGCCGGGGCTGCTCGCCGAGAAGCTGCTCGCCCACGCGCCGGGGCTCGACCGGGTCTTCTTCGGCAACAGCGGCACGGAGGCCGTGGAGACGGCGCTGAAGTTCGCCCGCCGCGCCACGGGGCGGCCCAGGATCCTCTACTGCGACCACGCCTTCCACGGGCTCACCACCGGCTCCCTCTCCGTCAACGGCGAGGAGGGTTTCCGCAAGGGGTTCGGGCCGCTGCTGCCGGACACCGCCGTGCCGCTGGGCGACCTGGCGGCCCTGGAGAGGGAGCTGCGCAGGGGCGACGTGGCGGCCCTGGTCGTCGAGCCGGTCCAGGGCAAGGGCGTGCACGAGGCGCCCCCCGGGTATCTGCGCGCGGCCCGCGAACTGCTCCACCGGCACGGCGCCCTGCTCATCGCCGACGAGGTGCAGACGGGGCTCGGGCGCACCGGCGACTTCTTCGCGTACCAGCACGAGGAGGGGGTCGACCCCGACCTGGTGTGCGTCGCCAAGGCGCTCTCGGGCGGCTACGTACCGGTCAGCGCGACCCTCGGCAAGGAGTGGATCTTCAAGAAGGTCTACTCGTCCATGGACCGCGTCCTCGTCCACTCGGCCAGCTTCGGCGCGAACGCGCAGGCCATGGCCGCGGGCCTGGCGACCCTCGCGGTCATGGAGGACGAGGACCTGACGGGCAACGCGCGCCGCACGGGCGAGCTGCTGCGGGAGCGGCTGGCTGCGCTGGTGGACCGTTACGAGCTGCTGCACGACGTACGCGGCAGGGGCCTGATGATCGGCATCGAGTTCGGCAGGCCCAAGTCGCTGGGGCTGCGCGGGCGCTGGACCATGCTCCAGGCGGCACGCAAGGGGCTGTTCGCGCAGATGGTGGTGGTGCCGCTCTTCCAGCGGCACCGCATCCTGACGCAGGTCTCGGGCGACGAGCTGGAGGTGATCAAGCTGATCCCGCCCCTGATCATCGGCGAGCGCGAGGTCGAGCGCTTCGTGGACGCCTTCACCCAGCTCATGGACGAGGCGCACAGCGGGGGCGGTCTGCTGTGGGACTTCGGCCGTACGCTGGTGAAGCAGGCCGTCGCGGCGCGGTAGCGGCCGGGAGCGCACCGGGCGTGCGTGGCGTCGGGGATTTTTGCCTCTGAGGCAAGAAAATTGCCCAGCAGGCAGGTCTCTGGCTCAATCGGAAGCATGAGCCCTGAATCCAGCGGCCTCCCCGACGAGCTGTCGGCGGTCGCCCCACAGCTGCGTGACCTGCGAAGGGCCGCCGGACTGACCCTGGAGACGGCCGCGGGCAGGGCGGGCCTGTCACCCGCGTATCTGTCCCGTCTGGAGACCGGCCAGCGCCAGCCCTCGCTGCCCGTGCTGCTGGAGCTGTCCCGCTGCTACGGCACGACCGTCTCCGAACTGCTCGGCGAGACCCTGCCGGGGCACCGCCCGGTGCTGCGCGCGGACGAGAGCGAGCCGACGGAGGCGGGCGGCTGGACGTACTGGCAGGCGGGCCGTCAGGGCCGGGCGATGCAGCCGCTGCGCGTGCACGTCCCGCAGGGCGCCCAGGGCGACCTGGTGCGGGTCCACCCCGGCGAGGAGTGGCTGTACGTGCTCGGCGGGCGGCTGCGGCTGGCGCTGGGCGAGGCCAGGCATGTGCTCGGGCCCGGGGACTCGGCGCACTTCGACTCCACCACCCCGCACCGCATCTCGGCGGCCACGCCCGAGGGCGCCGACCTCCTCTTCGTCCACACCCTGCTGCGCAGCACGGCCACCGAGCTGTGCGTCGGCGGGCAGGGCTCCCGTACCCCGTGAAAGGCCAGGTCACCGCCATGGATACCGAGCAGCACGGGCCGCCTCCCGGCGAACAGGGCCCGCACATAGCGTCCGCCGTACCGGCCGCGTCGCGGATGAACGAGGAGAGCCGCATCCCGCGCAGCCTCGCGGTCAGGCTGTTCGTCTACCTGGTGGCCGGGCACCTGATCGCGTTCTTCTTCTTTCTGCTCTTCGAGCTGGGCGCGAGCCGCCAGTAGCCAGGGGCGCTCCGGCCCGCGTGCCGTCGGCCGGAGCCGTGCGTCACTGGCCGCTGCCCTGGCGGGGGCCTCAGCCGTCTTGGGCGACCGGTTCGGGATCGGACCGATCAGCGTTCCCCCGAGCGGGGTGAGTTCGTACTCGACGCGGGGCGGCGCCTCGGCGTAGGCGTGTCGGCGATCAGCTCGACCGCCAGCCGCGCAGGGCAGTCGGCGAGGAAGGGGCCACCGGGCCCGAAACCGCTCATGACCAGCAAAGGTACCTGCTGGTTCCTTTCGGGAACATAGCTTGGGTTCTCCCCCCTTTCACAGCCAGGTTTCCGAGCCAGGAGAATCATGCGAGTCATCACCCAGCGGACGCTCGGCGGTCCCGAAGCGCTCACCATCGTGGACGCGCCCCAGCCCCGGCCCCTCCCGACCGAGGTCCTCGTCCGCGTCAAGGCGGTCGGGCTGAACCCGCTGGAGGCGCTCCTGCGCTCCGGCGAGTTCCCTCCGATGCTCGGCCGGCCGCCGTTCGTCCTCGGCTGGGACATCAGCGGCGTGGTCGAGGAGTCGCAGACGTGGCGGTTCAGGCCCGGCGACGAGGTGTTCGGGATGCCGCTGTTCCCGCGGGCGGCGAACGCGTACGCCGAGTTCGTACCGGCACCGGCGCTGCACCTGGCGCGCAAGCCCGCTTCGCTCTCGCACGCCGAGGCGTCGGCGCTGCCGGTCGTCGGGCTGACGGCGTGGCAGGGCCTCGTCGACCTGGGCGGCGTGACCGAGGGCGACCGCGTCCTGGTCCACGGCGGCGGTGG